>CASEYC010000030.1 GCA_949292025.1 uncultured Bacteroides sp.
CCCGTCCTCCAGTTTCAGCGTGCATGTCTTGTTCTCCAAGTCCACGCTGTCGATGATGCCACATCCGGGAGCACGCCACTTGTCACCCATCTGCACGTCGGTACGGTTGTACACCAGCAGGGGCACGGTCAGCGACCGGCGGACGAACAGGTTCTCCATCTCCCCGTTGCCGTGCTTGTCGATTTGTGCCCCGAACCCGGTCAGGCCGCTGGCGAAGCCGTGCTCGCCGATGACGATGCGGTCTAAGAAATTCATGGGGTATGGGTCGGTGTCTTCCTTCGTCTTGCTCAGAAACTCCTGCCTTGCCCTCAATGCCGAATAAGCATTGCTATTGCTGGCAGGGGTGCTGTCGTTTGTCTTGATAAGATAGATGCCGCTACCACCTGCACCGACATACGTCTGTCCGCCGTAAGTGATGGCGTCTACCTTGTCTTCCAACTCACCGAGGCGGCTGTACTGCGCACTCTCGCCAATAGTGTAAACAGGGCGGTCGTATGGAATATCAAGGCACATTTCCCAGCCGATGACGCGGGACATGCGGCCTTCCGTTCCGAAATAAGCCGGGTTTACCAACTTCACCTTCTGTCCGGCATCGAACGTGCGGTTCACCTCGTCCGCCTCCACCCAAGTGGAGTAAAGGGGGACGGTGTACGTGCCATCGTCAATCTTTGTCTTGGCGGTGTACTTCTCCGCCTCCTGCTTCAACTCCTGCTCGGCGGCAGGCACGTACTGGTCGGAAACCAGCTCGATGTCGAAGCCGTATAGTATATAGGTGTCGCCATTCTCCGGCTTGATGGTCTCGTCGGGCAGCAGACGACCATAGTCCTCGTTGGCCACGATTTCCCACAGTTGTTCCGCGGGGTTTGAATTGTTGGGGTTGAAGGTTACGCCGAAATCCAGCCCGTTCAGCTTTCCGGACTGGAACACGATGCGCAGCTCTTGGTCGGGGAGGATATAACTTTGGTCAAACGTAAGCCCCGTGTCCTTGTACTGGTAAGCCTTGAATGTGTCCACCTGCTCGCCATCATCCCCGGTGACAGCTCGGTCAACGGTCTTCACGTCGGACAGCGTTCCCACACGGCGGGGATAGACGTTGTCTAACACCACGACCGTTTCCACGATTTGGTCGCGGATCATATTGGGGTAGGCATCTATGTAGGGCGTGCCCTCTGGCAGCATCAGGCGTTTCTGCACCACGCCATTTACCACAGCCTGCTCTGTCGTGGGTCTGTAGTTTGTTGGAAGATTCCTTGTCGAGCCGAAGGCATAGATGCGGGTGGCATACGTGCCCTTGCTTTCGTTGCGGGTCATCGTCTCGGCGGACACGCCAATCTCCAGCTCCACGGCATCGCCGTTCTCCAGCCGCCCGAAGTGGATGACGTTCTCCGTCACCCACCATTCGCAGTCCCAGGCTTCGGCCATCATGTTGAGGGCATCCGTGAGGCGGGTGTTGTCGTAGGTAAGGGCCACCGCCTTGTTCTCCACCGTACTGTCTATGGAGAACTCGTATTCGTCCCCGCCGTATGTGTAGCCGAGAGCCGTCAGGTTGCGGAGGAACACGCCGAGATGGACATCCAGTGCGGCTGTCAGGCTCCAGGACGCTTCCTGCCCGGCATTCTCAGGCGTGTACTTGAATATCTTGTTCTTCCATAGCCAGTAGTAGGCGTCGAGGCGCAGTTCGTACTCGTAGCCTCCGGTGGAGGTGTTGTAAGTAGGTGTTTGCAGGTCGGTGACGTAGTATGTCTTGGCCAGCTTCCCGCCCAGTGCGTCACTGAACACGCCGCGCAGGTCCACATAGCTGCCAAGCCCGAAGTCTATAGGTTCGGACAATACAAAGGGAAGCGTGATGTAGTCGTGCTGCATCAGGCTGTAGTAGCCCTTCGCGCCCGTGTTGACGGTGACGGTGGCGAGGAGGGTGTCCTTCGGGGAGTATATGGGTAGGGTTGCGTTCATGCTTCAAAGTTCAGCAATTTATGGGTCAATGCCCCATTTGTACCCGCTTCATGCGAAACAATAGACAGGATGTTTGTTATTCCCTGTCCGACGGGTTCGGCTCAGTGAATTTGGCGGATATTTTCCCGAAGCATCTTCCCAGCGACAACCCATAGCTGATGCTCTTCCCGGTGTAGACCAAATGGTACACCTCGCTGCCCAATGCGGGCACTTTGAGGGTGAACGCCCCGGCCTGCAATTCGGCTTGGAAGGCTTTTTTCTTCGTCCGGTAGTCCGTATCGCTGCTTCCCGTGATGGTGAACTCCAGCGTGATGTCCCGGCTTGCCACCTTGGCGTTCGTGGTTATCATCCGCTTTCCGTGCTCCAGTCGGCTGTCGTTCTCGATGTAGTCCTTCATGGGCAGGAATCCGTCGAGCGCGTCTAAGAACCCGTCCCCCATGTTGACGCCCCACGTCGTGTAAGCATCCTTGTTGTTGATGTATAAGTCCCCGGTCATAGTTTTGCTGTATTTTTCTTTACTTCGGCAATGTCAAGTTGCATCTGCTTGATAGGTTTGATAATCTCTCCCGTGTTCTCCGATATTTGTTGAAGTTCGAGGTAGGACTGGGCGATGATGCCGCGCATCTCGTCGGCCACGTTGTACATCAATTCCCCGTTCTTCTCAATCCGGAGTTCGGCTTCATATACGGCATTCAAGCGTCCGTTCAGCACATCCACACTGTCCTGCGATGCGGCAACGCTGTATCCAGCCGACGCCTGTTGCTGCTGCTCTTTTGCGTCGCCCGTTTCCCAACCCATCAGGTCGCGCCAGCTCTGCCATTCCTCGGAAGCGGAATCCACGATGTCCTGCCATTGTTTCCGGAGCATTTCCTGCTCGTCCGTGTCCAAGGTGCCGTCCTTCATGGAATCGGCGAAGTCCTGGTACCACTCCTGCAACGCCTTGTCATACGTGCCGGTCATCATGCTCTCCAGGATGGCTTGCTGCATCATCTTTTCGAAATTGTCCGCGAAGGCTTCGGTGCTGTCCTCCATGTCGAGGAGGGCGTTGCGGAAGTCGTCCTTGACGGTGTCGAAGGAGACGGAGGTCAGCTTCTCGTTGTAAGCCTCTTCCAGTTCCTCCAGCTCCTGCCAGTATTCGATGTATTCGTCCATGAACTGCGCCGCGTCCTTGTAGCCGTCGTCGGCCAGTCCTTTTAGCTTGGCGTATTCGTTGGTGGCTTCGTTGGCCACGCGCCACATCTCCTCGCTGGAGAGGCTGAAAAAATCATTCGCGCTGGTCACGGATTTGCCTACCGCTTCGCTTATGGCTTCCCAGTCCTCGGCGTTCATTCCCCGGTTTATCTTGGTGTCGGTGGAGTGGTGCCCGCCAATGCCAAGGAAACCGCTGGTGGACGCGCTGGCCGACCTTTCCATCATCTCCTGCGTGTTCTTCATCTGCTCCTCGATGTTCTCTTTCTGTATCTTGTATATGGATGATGCGTCCGCCACAGCCGCTTCGTCCATCTTTTCCGTCAGGTTGTTGATGGCCTTCTCCAACTCCTGGTTGGCCAAGGTCAACCGCTCGATGTCTTGCTCCAGGGTGGGGTCGCTCTCCCCGCCGAAGTCGATGCCCGTCCAGCCCAACAGGGAGTCGAACACGCCTGTGAGGGCATTCCCTACGCTTTCAAATACATTTCCAAGGAATCCGAACAGTCCCTCTTGCCCTACCTGGTCGAGTATGGAGAATATGGCACCGATGATGCCGCCTATCTTGCTGCCCGCCTCGGAGAAGGCGTTGGCGATACCTCCGGCCAGCTGTCCTATCTCGCTGAGGGTCATATCGGTATTGCTGCCCAGTTGCGTGAGCGCATCGGCCAGCGTGAGGAGGTTGTCTGTCGTCCTCTTGGCAGCCTTGTTCGTGTTGTTTTGGGCGTTTGCCACGTTTTGTTCCGCCATGTTTAGCTTACGTCTCGCGGCCCCCTTCTGCTCGTCCGTGCCATTCTTCATGGCTTCGTTGTATTCGTCCTGCGCGGCGGTCAGCTCTTCCTGTGCCTTGCGGAGTTCTTCCAGTTGGTTGGGGAGATCGCCCAGCAACCCGCCCTTGTCGATGATGGCGGACTGGATGTTGTTCAAGGCTTCGTCGATGACCTTCTTTTGGTCAATGGCCATATTCTTGTATTCGCCGGATGACTTGAATTCGTCCAGTTGCTTCTTTACCTGCTGGAGTGATTTCTTCGAGGCGTTTCCCAAGTCGCTGAACACAAGTTCCCAGTTGATGCTGTCCTTTAGCTTCTCCATGTCAAGGTCGGACAGGGCTTCCTCCATCTGCTTCTGAAGAATTAGCTTTTCCCCATCGGTGGAGGCATCTGCAATCTTTTGGTTGTATTCATCTGTGATTGCCTTCTTTCGCTCTTGGAAGGTGCCGTAGTCCTTTAGGTAGCGGTTCATCGCCTCTTGATTGGCCTCTTGTTCGGCCTTCCGCACTTCGAGTATGGATTTCAACTGGTTTTCCTCATTCAGCTTGTTGGCCCGGTCTATTTCCGCTTGCTGCTCAGTGGTCAGGCCATTGGCGTTCACGTCTGCCACGCCTGCTTCCTTGTTCTCCTTTGCCCAGTCGCGCTCCTGCTTGGCGATGGCGTTGCGCTGTGCCTCGTAGTCGGCCTCTATCTGTTTCAGCTTCTTCTCTGTGCTTTCCTTCATCAAGTCAATCTCGGCCTGCTGATTCTTCTCTTGGAGGGAAAGCAGTTCGTCGGATAACTTCTGTTGTGACTGCTTTCTCTCTTCAGCTCCCTTGCTTGTCTTGTCCTGCTTTTGAGTCAACTTTTCAAGGTCCTTTTCATCCGCCTCTATCTGTGCCTTCAGCTTGGCATATTCCTTGCTTCCCACACTCATCTGCTCCAGTGCCTCGCGCCGTGCGGCAATGGATTCGCGCATGGCCTTGATGCTGTCCGGAGGCAATGCGGTTTCCGCGCCTTCGGACATGTTGAAGATTTCCCGGTATCTTTCCAAGGCTTTGTCGTGCGCTTCCTGTGCCTTCCTCAACTCAAACAATACGGAGTTGGCGTTCCCTAGTCCCCAGCCGACGTCAATTTGGCCGAACTCGCCTTGCTGCCTTCTTGACAGCCCCTCTCCGGAATCCAACAAACGCAACCACTTTTGATATTGTTTCAATCCATCATCGTTTCCGAGTTGGTCAATGAAAGCGTCATACACTCTTTGCAACTGCTTGTTGCGTTCTTCAAAATACTTCTCATCCTCTTCCGCGCTGTATTTCTCGAATCCCCGTGCCGCAGCCGCCCGCTGTATGCTTTCGGCCAACTTGTCGTAACTCCCTGCCAACGTGCCTGTTTTCTCTATCTCGGAATCAATGGAAGGAAGGTATTTGGAATATCCTGCCACTATCTTTTGCCGTATGGATTCCCATTCATCCGTACCCCTCTTGGCGTTCTGCAACGCATCGTTCAGGCTTCGCAGGTTGCGCATTTCTTCGGATATGCTTCCATATACTTCACTTACGGTCGTGTTCAGGCGTTTGGTGGCCGCTTCCAATTCGGCTGTCCCGTCTTTGGCCTTGAACAGGTTGCCCACCCATTCTATAATATCCTTTCCGTACAATGTAAGGAGCGTGATGCCCACCGTCAACGCTGTTTGCCACGACACCAGCGAGGATACCACCTGTTTCCATACGGGCGTTGCCGCTTGCCCGGCGGCTTTCAGGGCGTTGTATTCCTTGCGGGCACGGGCTATCTCGTCTGTCAGGATAGGCAGGTTGTTCGAGATGGCGAGGAAGAAGGTGTTGATGCCCATGGCCAACGATGGCAGTTCGCGGCCTATCTGCTGTATGCTCATGTTAAGACCGTTCCAACCGCTGGCATAGTTGCCCACGTTGCGCTGGTGGTTCCCAATCGTGGCGTCAAGCTGCTTGATTTTGGCGTCCGCCTGCTGAATGGAGGCCAACAGTTCTTGGCCAAACGGGGATTTCCGCTCTTCTTCCGTCAGTTCCCGGTAAGCCATACGCATACGCCCAAGAGATTGCGATAGGGCGTTCATCGAAGTGGCGGCGGAAACGTCCAGCTTGATGTTGTTGGACAGTTGTTGGCGTGCTTGGGCAAGTTGTATCTTGTGCTGTTCCAACTCGCTGTTATAGTGTTCCAACAATCGAACGCCTTTTTCATCAACTATCCCATTACTGTTGGTGTGGTTCTTGCGCACGTTGCTTATCTGCGCGTTTAGCATCTTGATGGCGTTCTGCTCTTCCACGATGCGCCGGATGTTCTGCGCGCGGGTACCGATGACTTCGTCAATCTCCGCCGCAAGTTCGTCATACGCCTTAGCCTGAGCTTGCACGCTGGCCGTCTGCGCCTGGTTGGCTGTGGAGGAAGTGCCTCCGGTTACTGCCTGTGGCTGCGTGCCTGCCGCTCGGGTCATCTGTTCCTGAGCCTTGATTACCTTCTCCGCTGACTGGTTGATGCGTGCCGCCGATTCTGCTATCTTGGCATCCGCCTGAGCAACCTTCTGAGCCAAGATGTCGTATTGCCCGGTTAGGGATTTGAGCCTTGCCTCCAGCCCTTGGGCGATGTCGATGTTCACCTTGACATCAATGGATTGCAACGATTTCTTCACGCTTTCAATTTCCGCCTTTAGTTTGCGAAGTTTGCTGATGTCGCTGTCTATGTTTGCAAATATGCCTGCCATACCTATTTGAATATTTTTTTGTTAACTTGCCTGCCAGCATACAGTATCGCGTTCCTCAACACGTCATACCCCTTGCTCTCCACAAAGGAGGCGTAGAACATGCCATCGGCCAAGTAGAGCCCGTCCTGCGGGTGCTCGGAGTAGATGAGGAGGTTTTCAGTGTTGGTCTTCGCTTCGGGGTGGCCTCCGTCGTCTCCCACTTCGAGATGCACAATTTTCCCGTTGCGGACAATGCAGAAGCCTGGGGCGTTGCGCAAATTGAACGTGTGATTTTTGTAAGAACCGTTGTTTTGCGCGAACTTCACGGCATCCCTGCCTATCTCAATCAGCTTGTCGAAATAGGCGTCCTCAATCCGCTTTTCCAGCTCGTCCAGCCCCGATGCGTCACCCTTCACCCTCATCGCTTGTTCCTCCTCCTCCGTTTGGCCATTTCCTTGCCGCTGATTTTGTTCACCTTCGTGCCATATACCACATGCAGCTTGTCACGCTGCATCATCACCAGGTTGCGGTAGGGAATCTTGCGCACCACCTCTTCATACGTCAAGTGAAGACTTTCCATGAACGAGGCCACCTGCCCAAGGAGCGTGTCATTTCCTGCTACTTCGGTTTTGCTGCCAGCAGGCTTACGCTCTTCGCCAAGCTGGCAGCTTTGAGAAAAACCTTCATGTCAATCATGCCGGTGGCGGCATCCAAGGCATCTACAACCTCGTCCAGCGTGCCTTTGGCAAATTCACCGGACAGCGATTCGTCCCCTGCAACGAGCCATGACAACGCCTTGGCCATTCTGCCCATGTCGCCAAGCGACAACAGCACCTCGCGGACGGTCTGAGCGTCCCTCACTTCGGAAAGGTGGGATATGGCTCCCGCCAGCTTCTCTATCGTGGGCGGATAAATGGTGTAAGCCTTTCCAGCGACCACCACCGTGCGGAAGTCTCGCCCCAGCAGCGCGTCCGCCACTATCTTTGCTCCTTTGTTCATGATTTCGGTGAATTAAAAAGGCGGTGGGCATCACCACCCGCCGCCTCCTGTAAACAACAAACCTTAAACAACAATCTTATTCCGATGCCACCTCGCTTGCGTCGAACCAGTATTCGGGCATGATGGCCTCGTTTTCCGGCTCCATGGCCGTTGCCACCACGGCAAGTCCGACCGCTCCGTCCGTGCTCGCCTCGCGGGCCACCACGTTGGCGTAGGGCAACACGCAATACTGGTCGTCCATGGTCAGCGCGATGAGGCACTTCTTGATGTCCACCGAGCCACGGGCACGCTTCCAGCCCTTGTCCGTGTTGATGACCGTTCCGCCCAGCAAGGCCGCCTTGGTGGGGTAGTCGTAACGCCCGATGGTGAAGTTGAACGTCACCTCGCCCATCTGCTTCTTTCCGAAGCGGTAGATGTTGCCCGACAACTGGTTGCGGTAAGAATCCTGCGTAGGCTCTGTCTCGTCAATGGTCCATGTGTCTTGATGCACATTGGTGATTTCCGTAACACCATCGCCACTGATGAGCGTGTGCAAGGCCGAGCCTGTCAAATCGGCCGAAATGGCCGTCGAGTCAGCGTACCACAACTGCTTGATGTCGATAGCTGATAATTGAACTGTTCCTGCCATAATCTTATCTTACATTTAGAATTTCAAACAATAATACCAAATTCACATAGCTGCATTTCAGGGCATCGTCCCTCTCCAGTCCCAGGCTGTCCTTGCTTATCCGGTATGCGCTTCCGTCATATTCGCCCGACATGCCTTCCCAAACCCAAAGGTTGGCCAGCCTCTCCAGTTCATTGAGCCGTTGCGTGTTGGCCTCGCCAAGATAGTCAGGCACGCAGATGTTCACATGGGCGTATGCACGCTCCCAGTAGGTGTCCGGCTCTATCGGCGTGGAGGTCACTATGACAATGGCCTCTTCCTTCAGGTGAGACTTGATGGGGTTCCAGCCATCATAAACGGCTTTTATCCCGAAGTCCTTCACCTTGTCGAAGAGTATCTTGTATATGTCGGTGGTCACTATCATGTCACATCCACAATTCAGAATAACCCAGATAATTGGTCCTCTTGGCCATGTACACCTTTCCCTGCCCCCTGACGTTGCCGCCGTCCATGCAACGGACGAAATCGCCTGCACGGATTCCGGTGGCACGCTCGCACACAACGTGGAAGTCGGGGCGGTAAAGCTGCCCGTTGTCCGACGTGAACTCCTTGGTGGTGTTGTCGTCGCAACGGCATCGGCACACGTCCTTCCAGCTTTCCCCGCCTGTGCCAGGCACAGGAAGGTTATATTCATCCTTGTCCGGCGGCGTGACAACCTTCACTTGCAAGATATGGGGGGCGTACAGCATGGCTTACCAGAGGTTTGATGCGTCCTTTATCACACTCAGTCCTACCAAAGCGGAGGTTTCCCCGTTCGGCTCTATCCCGTACTTCCTCAATGCCAGCTTCACGAAAGCCTTGGCGGCATCCGCGCTCCACGACACCGAGAAGCCGTTTTCGTTCACCGAAGTGGGGTGAAGGATGCTCTTGTCTACGAATGAATCCACCGCGCTTGCAATGGCCTTCATGTCGTCCTCGAACACCTCGTCCTTCAGTTCGATGCCGAAATCCAGCGCGAAGTCCGAGGCTCCTTCATCGGTTATCGTCCCGATGAAGGCGAACCTCTGCTTGATGTAGTCCAGCGTGTTCATTTATTCAGTCTCCACGGTCAGTGAGTAGATGCCGTTGATTTCCGTGATGACCGGAAGCGACAACGACTGTGCCTTGGTGAACTCCACGCCGTTGGCGTTCTGCGTCTCTCCAACGCCCCACTGCGAGATACGGATGCGCCCGTAGTTGGAGTAGGTCACTCCCGGCTCCTGGCGCAGTTCGTTGTCCGCGTAGGCGTTCTTGATGACGCCCAGGTTGCCTTCGGGGATGAACACGATGTTCTTGTCGTTCCAGGGCTTGTACTCCGTCAGCTTGCCGTTGTTCTGGACGCGGGTGATGCGTCTCACCACCTCCACGGCGGGCATGTCGTTCGCGCGGAGGAACTCGTTCAGGTTGTTCATCAGCAGCGGGGTGCCGGACTTGTCCGTTCCGAACACGGCTTGTTTCAGCTTCTTGTTCTTCAGCATGTAGGACAGGCGCGCCGGGGACATCAGCATCTTGCTGAACGTCACCTTGTCCTGTGCGGCGTCCACCACGGACTGGATGTCCTCGAAGCAGTCCACCGTGCCTTTGTTGTCGTCGTTCCAGTCCAACGTCACTTCGGCCTTGTTCTCCTCCGGCATCTTGTAGTCGATGGTGCCGCGCACGCCGCCTTCGGGGTTGTTGGTGGCGTCGAAGGTGAACACGCCATTGTTCGACAACGCGCCGAGGAAAATCATGTCAATCTTGGACTGCACGGAGTTGACCACCTTGGTGACGTTGCCCCACATCAGTTCGATGAGCTGGTTGGTCTTCTGACGGTCGGTCAACATGCGCGAATCGAGGATTTGCAAGATTTTGCGGTAGTCCTCAATCGGCATGGAGTAGGCCATCTGATGGTTCAGCACCTTGTCCTTCAAGGTCTCCAGCCCGTCGGTGCCCATCAACGGCGATTTGCCGCTGCTGTCAAGGGTGGCGGCTGCCACGCTCAGGTTGTACTGTCCGATGAGTTCCTCGAAGTTCAGTCCGATGGTGGGGACGTCCCATGTCAAGTATCTCTCGTAGATGTTCTGGTCGAACAGCCGTTTGCGCAACTCGGAAGCCGCGTCGATGCGAACCTGCACCTGCTTGGTGAGTTCGCCGAAAATGGATGAATAGAAAATATGTTCTGCCATAGTTCACTTCCTCCTTATTGTCTGATGTACTTGATGCTGGGGTTGTTCTTCATGCAGTAGCCGGTCAGCGAAGCGGCTGGGATGGGGTAGGCCACATCCTTCAGGATGACCACGTCGTAGCCAGCCGACACGGTTTGGAAAGTCATGTCTTTCTCATGCTCGATAGTGCGCTCCACCACGGCATCGGGCAAATCCTCGTCCAGGGCGATGATTGCGCCTACGGTTGCGGAAGTCTCCGCAGCGGCAAGCGTCAGTTCGTCATAGTCGGGATTGCTGGTGTCGATGGCAGAGATGGTCTGCTCGCCCACGGTGTCGCTGGTGGTGACAAAGCTGCCTTTCTTGATTTGAGGCTTGGTGGTGGTGCCACCGATGACCTCAATCGCACGGCATACCTTGCACTCCATCTTGGATAAGTCCAGCTTGATGGGCGTACTCTTTTGGATGATGCTCCCCTCCGGCACGTTGGTTACTTTGAAATCACCGGGCAAGGTGGCGCATCGGCTCCAAAACACGGGGAAATTCCCCTTGATTTGCGTAGTCTTTCTCGTAATACCCATAGTTTTGTCGTGTTTTACGTTGTGTTATGCGTCCGGCAATGATTTCGCCCATTCTTTGGCCAGTTCCTTGCCCTGGTCTTCGGACGTTGACAGGGAGAACGCCGAACTTCTGTCCTCCAGTCCCTTGGCCACCTCGTTCTTCTTCACCTTGGAGAGATAGGTGGCGATGCCCGCCTCGTCCATGTCGTCGGGAATGGCAAATCCCTCTTCGATTCTCGATTTCGAGATTTTGAGTTCCTTGGCCTTGGCAAGAATCATGGCGTTTCGCTCGCCTTTGGCCTTTTCGGCCTTGAACTTGGTGTTCTCCTCGATGAGCGCGTTCAGTTTCTTGTCGTTCTCTTCCTTGTACTTGTTGAACAATTCGAGCAGTTCATCTTTCGGTTGCTTTTGCTGGCCGCCCCCTTGGCCTCCTCTTGCTTTCAGTTCCTCCAGTTCCTTCTTGTAGCCTGCACCCTCGGTGCGCAGCTTGTCGAAATTGCTTTGGTAGGATTTCAGCATATTCTCCTGCCCCTTGACTACAGTTGCAAGATTTTCGTCGGTAACTAATCCGGTGGCTTCGAGAGACGCCGCCACGGATTGCAATAACTCGTCAGACAGACCCAGGCGCGCATACTCCTGTTTCAGCTGGTTGTAGATTTTTTCTTTCATAGAGTTTTGTCGTTGTGTTCAATGCACA
Organism: uncultured Bacteroides sp.; assembly: GCA_949292025.1. GTDB lineage: Bacteria > Bacteroidota > Bacteroidia > Bacteroidales > Bacteroidaceae > Bacteroides. The sequence goes on from CASEYC010000030.1 coordinate 11,650, forward strand.
AATTTAGGAAGGATGCGCACGCGGTGGAAATCTCGGACGGCACGATGCGAAACAACGGGATGATTGTTTCGTTTCGGTTATTTATCAGCATAAAAAAGCGTGAAACCTTTCGGAATCACGCTTGAATATTCATAATCGTTGTGACACTTTGCTATTACTCTTCCTTGGAACCACCTTCATTTTGCCGTGAATTTTGTTGCAATTTGATAGTATTCTCCATGTTCTCCTGCTTTTCCGCCTTGATTTTCTCCATTTCTTCCTGCGGCGCGTCCGTGATGGCCAGCAGGGTAATGGCGGTGTCGAGCGAAAGCAGCCCGGCGCGGTAGAGGCTCGTGATTGCCGTCCACTGCTTGTCCTTGTCCTCGTTGAACGGTTCGGCAAAGGAGTGTTCCACCTGCATCCTCGCCAACTCGTCGGCCAGTTCCGGATGCGTCACGTTGGCCATGATGGCGATGATGAGGTTCTTTTCGCGGTCCACCATTTCATCGTACACCTCTTTCAGGTTGTCCCTCTTGATGTAGCCAAGGATGAGCGCCCTTTTCAACGCCTCGCCGCTGAGCGTGCCCATACCCTTCATGTTCTCGTAGCTGAAATCGGGCGTGAAGGTGTCGAACAGGATGGAATCGTGCAAGTCCTTCTTCTCGCTGTCCTTCATGCTGGAGTATTCGGGCGGTGCGAGGTAGTCGATGGAGCTTCCTTCCCCCGTAAGTTGTATGACCTCCCCGACGGTGGCGGGGTCTGCCAGATTCTGTATCACGTCCGCCGTGGCCTTCACCTTGGGGTCGGCAAAGTAATTGTTGGTGTCCGCCGCCTTGCTGTCTATGTGCTCCTCGCGGTCGATGCGGGGCTGCAAACCGTCCCACGCCTTCTGCTGGCGGTAGTAGATGACGTTTATCTTGCCCGTGGGGTTGGGCACGGCATCCACCTCCCAGCCAATCAGGCCGTGGCGGCAGCGGTAGATGTACTCCGGCGTGTGGATGTCGAAGTGCTCGATGCTGCGGTCGCCCTCTTTCAGGTAGTAGCCGTAGCCGAAGGCGATGAGGTTCTCGTACTGGTCGAACAGCGGGCGAAGCGTGTAGCCTTTCGACTTGGATATGACCAACACCTTGACGCGCGCCACGCCGTCCTCCTGGTAGATGTGGTACACCTTCGCGCTCTCCGTCTCCGCCCCGGCAAGTCGTTTGGCCTGGCGCATGGTGGCGTTGAAGCGGATGTCCTTCAGGAAGCGGTTGAACGCCTCGAAAGCGTTGTCCGAAGCCTCGTCCGTGTTCTTCCACTGGATGTTGTTGGCCAGCAGGAAGAACAGCTCCACCTCGTTGATGTAGCGTTGGCGCGTGCGTGGCAGCTTCTCCACCCTGTACGGCTCGCGGTTCTTGCGCGGCTTGTCGCGCCGGTTCTTCACTTTGTGCGTCTCCGGGTTGTATTCCCGTATGGCCTCGCACACTTCCATGTCGCGGTTCTGCATCAGCGATTCCGCGCGGCTGATGTCCTTGTCCTGAATCAGCCTCATCAGGTCGCGCTCCGCGCCCAGCGAGTTGAGCGTCTTGTTGCGGATGGCGTTGAATATCTCTTCTATCAGGTTCATAAGCCCAAATCCTCCTTGCTGTAGTTTTTAGTAACGATTATCCTTCCCATTATCTCTCCCATCACCCAGTAGCGGAAAGCATCGAGGCAATTATGTACAAGTATGCCATTTGCAAAATATTCGTGTTCATTCTCTATTTCCAAATCATAGACCCTTTGAGAACTTTCCTTTATCATCTCTACGCCTGTTAGGGATATTTCTTCTATTGTGAATGGATGCGCATTCCCTGCTGCAATACTCATTCTTGTAATACTTGTTGATGACAAATTCTCTCCCGCATTCCTTGCATATCCTTGTTTCATTGTCAATCCCTGAATGAAGTCTGTATGCAGATTTGCATTTATTGGAACAGAACTTGTTTGTTCCGTATGGCTTTGATTCAAACTCCTTCCCGCACCATTCACAGATGTATTTCTTCGGTTGAATATTCTTAGCCTGTTCTTTAGCCATTCTGCTATGCCATTCCCTTCCTTCCTCTGATTTGTGCCATTCGTTTGCAAACGCTCTTGCATAGTCAAGGTTTGCTTTGACCCTATTAGTATATCCGGGGTCTTTCTTCTGTTCTTCCGCATGAAACCGCATGTGTTCAGAGCCTTTGACCAATTCAAGGTTCTCGATTTCATTATTCCATGTATTTTCATCCTTGTGATGGACGTGATAGCCTTTTGGAATATCCCCGTGATAAAACTTCCACACTTCTCGGTGCAATCTTCTGCATCCCCTTGAAAAGTATCTTTCACCGGGGTACAACTTGTATTCTTTCCCGTTGAATACTTGAACGTATATAATACGTCCCCCTTCTTTAATTCTTTTATTGGTTTCCATCCTTTTTTTGTCTTTATCTTGTGGTCAGGTGTTGCCATTATTTCAACAGTAAAGTTACTAAAAAACAGACGAATATGCAATACTTCCCTTATGCCATTATCGAATATCTTCCTTACTTTGTTTAGACCTTTGGATGTAAATACGTAATCTCCTACACTAATCTCGTCTATGCGCTTATCTCCATCCTCAGTAGTAATCAAAGTGTCACCTGTAAAGCAGTGGTCCGCCTGCCCCTTTGCGGGCTGGTTGATGAAACGTTTCGCTTTCTCGTCAAACTCCCACGTATAGTTTTTCAGTTCCTTGATAAGGTTCACGCTGCGCTCGGTGACGAGTATTCGGTATCCTTGTATCACGGATATGGAAGCCTCGATGCTTCCCGCTCCCTTTGACACGGCGTATATCAGCGCTCCGGAGTTGCGTATCTCGGAAATCAGGCGGGGGTCTGCGCTCTCCGACATGATTTTCATCCTTGGGATGGCCTTGTAGAACTTGATGATGTCCGCAGACTCCATGTGCGTGCGGTAGCACACCTCGTCCAGGTAGAGCGTGTTTGTGGCCTTGTCGTAGGCGCAGTCCACGATGGCGGTAGGGTCGAGGCTGAAACCGAAGTCCATGCCGTAGCCCCGTTTCTTTATGTTTTGCGGGATTTCCTTGCAATACCCCCATTTCTCGTATATCAGCCCCTCTAATGATGCCCGCTTGCCCAGCCCGTATATCTGCCACTTGCGCTTGTCCGCCGTGCCGTGCTCTATATTATAAGGTGTAGGCTCGTAAGAAAGTATCTGCTCCTTGGCGTTATCGGGGATGAGCGGGTTGTCCAGCATCGTGGAGTGCATGTACCTTGTGCGCTCTCGCTTGCATATCTTGTCGTAGATCCAGTGTTCGTCATAGCTGGGGTTGTAGTCCAGGATGGCGAAGCCTGAGCAACGCTGCATCAGTTGGGCATAATCGTCGAAGCTGGCTTCCACCGCCTCGTTTATCCAAAATGCGTCCGATTTCATGCCATGGATGCGCTGCTCGTCGTCCAGCCCCAAGAACCAAAATTCGGTGGTGTAGAGCTTGTACACGCCTGCACCCACGGACTTGTTGTGCTGCTTGGGGTTGTATAGCCCGTAGTCCTTCAGCACGTCCATGAAGTCCTTCAGCACGGTGGCGGTTATCCACGTGGCTTTCAGTCGGGACACGATGACGCGCCGCTCGCGGTCCTGGTGCTCCAAGGCGTAGCGTATCCAGAACTGGATGATGGAGTATGTCTTGCTGCTTCGGCTTCCTCCCTCCAGCACGAACACGTTGTACCGCCCGCACCGGTAGGCGGCGTCAAGCTTCTGATATACCGGGGTTACTGCCACCTTCTTCGTTTCCATGTTGCATCTCCTTTATTTCCTTGATGTCCTGCTCGGTGAGCGGCGTGGGCGAGAAGATAAGCTGCTGCCCGATGTCGCGCCCGTTGGTGGTCACGTCTATCTTGGTGGCGAGTTCCTTGCCGAACATCAGTTGGATGAGTTCGCGCAGGGTGTTCATCACGCCCTTTGCCGTGTCCTTGTAGAGCGAGCGGCAGACGTTGGCCATCCAAATGGGCGTGTCGCCCCGCTCGGCTATCTCCTTCACCTCGTCCTTGGGCAGCTGCCACAGGTAGTTGACCACCTCCTTGAACTCGTCCAGCGAGATGCCGTAGGATTTCTTGGCGACGGTGTACAGCTTGGGCTTCCGGCCACGGTTGGGTGGTTGGTTGTCGCTAGTGAAGCGGTTGCCTTTTCCTTTTATGTAATCATAACTCGACATTTTAGCTTGTTTTCAGCTTGTTTTCTCTATCCTTGGCAAATAACGATTCTGCAATTCCCAGTCTTATTTTCTCGGCTTCTTTGTAGGTGTCGCAAACACAATAGTAGCCGCGATTGTCGTAGTATTCGTTTCCATATTTGTCTGTATATATAGGATAAACTCTCGCTTCCGCAATTCCGGTTTTATCATCATAATACATACGAGGCATAATATGGTAGCCAATGATAATTACAGGGACTACTATCAAATCGGACATTGGAACCATATAGTATTCTTTCCCTATTGGCAAATTACATACATCTAAGGTTAAAGGTGTGCGAGTGGAAGCTTCCTTTAACCTGTCGTACTCCAATTTGGTCAATTCATATAATCCGATGTCATTATTATTAATTTCCTCAATGGAAAGAAAAGTTTTCTTCATATCCTTCTTTATTTTAAATTATTATTATCTTTGCACTCACTGGAGCGCGGATGTGGTTGCCCGGTACCCTCCGCCTTGCTGGTTGCCATTGCAACGTCACCGGGTGAGTGGGTCATTCCAGTCATATTTCCCACATAAGCGGTGTCAAACGATGCCGCTTTTTTATTGCTCATGCTTATGCCGGTGTATGCTTCCATTCGCTGAAATAACGATTATTTGCTTAAACCTATATTTGTTTAATGCCTCGTATTGTCTTATTCCTGCTTCCACATTCTTCCGACTGTATAACCGATGCTTGTCATAAATGACAGCAATATCCGCATTCTTATCCTTGGCATGAGCCAATGCGTTTTTGACATTGTTTATACTGCTTCCTTGCGGAGTACGTTGCTCAAAGGACGCGGAGAACAGATAGCCATCGGGCGTTTTTACTTTATGCCCAAGTCCAGCCTCATTCTTCAGCGTCACCTTGTACCCCTTGTCGGCCAATATCCGAGCCACCTCCAGTTCCTCAGGCTTGTGTCGGGCGGTGCTCTTCTCAATGGCGAGCCATCCGCCACCCTTGCCCATCTCCACGGAGGAGTAACGCCCGCTGGCACGCATGGCGGCCACTTCCGCTTGCCGCTTCTGGTAGGTGGAAGAGCCTTGTCGGTATGTTCGGACACCGCCCGAAGTCTTGGCCATAATTCATTTGTATTAAGGGACAAAACCATATTTCTTCATCCAAGCCAATGCTTCTCGTTCCGTATTGAACTCCTTGCGCTGAGGTCTCAATCCTCCGGTAGAACCTTTTACGCCACCGAATACGCCATAGTAGCGACCGTTGCTCATCAAACCGATTTGCCCGTATTCATTGCCCTGTCCGGTGTATCGGAGAATGGCGGAATCCTGTCCGATTTGATTCCTTAGACCAAGGACGTTCCTGCTACCTCTTGAGCCTCCTCTCACTCCTCCTGCACTCTTAGCCATTGTTGCCTCCTTTCTTCTTTATATTCTTGTTTGCCATTACCTGCGTCTCCTTAACCGAGTCAAATCATTCTCTGCGGCTATTGCTATTTGTCGTTGCAACTCTCCGCTTCTCTGTTGTGAGATGCGTCCACGATAAGCATAATCAGCTGCCAAATCCGTTAGGTAATCAGCGCGGAATCTTATCTGGTCTGCTTGCCCAAACCCCGTTCTTCTTGCTGCGGCGCGGCTTCCGCCTCTCACTCCTCCTGCACTCTTAGCCATTGTTGCCTCCTTTCTTTTTAGTTACTCTGTTCGTCATGAACTGCTCCACGTACAATACATTGTTTTGCAAGCAGATTTCACGTATCCTTTCACCGCCGCCGTAGACTATCATGTTCGGCTTGTCAAGCCCTGATATGTCGCGGGCGATGTCTATCTCCTGTTTCAAATATTCTTCTCTATCAGCATATCCACGTGTGGCGAAAGCGTTATAACCTTGCGGAATGCCCAGCTTGTTATATTCGTAGAACTTCCGCGCTACGTTCAAATCCGCGTACACCCTCGCCCCGCATTCTTGCCAAAATCGGGCAATCCAGCGTTTCATGTAGATGAGCTGTAGGCCGTAGGCCACGGGCGTGGTGTCGAACAGCGAAAGGTTCGGCTCCACAAGTTCCGTGCAACCGCCCTGCAAAGGCTTGGCGGGGTCGTTCCATATATTCGTGAAACGGTAGTCCTCCACGTAGAAATGATAGGTTTGTATGCCTTTCTTCAAGCGGGTGTCCGTGCCCCATCCGGAGAAGGGGAGTAACAAGCCATTATTAGGCTGGCGGTCTGTCCTCAGCGTGGGAATATCGTAGGCGTTGTCGCTGTCGTAGATGCGGTCGGCAAGCATGAGAGAGGCGATGTCGAATTTTTCCTCTCCTTCCTTCTTCTCCTCTTCTTTCGCCTTGGCTGGTTTCGGGGCTTCCTCTTTCGGCTCCTGCCACACGTCGAAGCCCCAATCGTCCAGTTCCTCCGCATCCCACTCGTTGGCCAATGCGTCCCAGTCGTTGTCCCCGAAGGGGTTGTTGTCCTGTATGAGCATCTGCCGCAACTTCTCCGGCGGGGTGTCGGCGGGCAGGATGCAGCACGGCACTTCCTTCCAGCCGAGTTCCCGGTAAGCTTGCAAACGCATGTTCCCGCCGACGACCACGTAGCCCCCGCCGTGGGGCACGACAAGCAGGTCGCGCGCCTCGGTCATTTCCGGAAGCTCGCGGATGCTCTTCACCAGCTTGCAGAACTTCTCCTTCCGCATCGTGCGGGGGTTGCGGGGCAAGCCTTCTATCTGCCCCTCGTTGGCGAACACTTTGGATATGTCTATTCTCTGCCTTTCCATAATGACAAAGGTACGGAAATGCGGCGTGGATGTGGAATATGATGGAGCAGGAAACGAAACAACCGCCCGATTGTTCGGAATGGGGATTCTTAGGGGCATGAAAAAACTACCTATAGGTAGTTGGGTAACTACCTATAAGTAGTTGGGCATTTACCTATAGGTAGTCTGGAAACTACCTGTTGGCAGCGGGTCATCCGAAAGAGCCGTCGTCTCCCGAACCTGCCCCTGAACCTCCCGTGTCTTCGGGGTCGTCGGGCAGCGTCTCGCCCTTCTTGGCCACGCGGCGGAAGGTCAGGCCGCCCAGTCCCTTGGTGGTGGCCTCGGACACGAACTTGCCAGGGCGGTACTGGATGCTCACGCCCGTGATGTTGGCGGTGGTGAAGTCCTTCTCTGTGTCCGCGCCCGTGCTTTGGATTTGCAACTGGAAGCTTCCAAGGTTCTCGGCGCGGACAATCTTGCCGTTGGCCAGGTGCTTGTTGAGCTGCTTGATGAAGGCGCGTATGGCGGCCAGCACGTCCGCGTCGGTCAAGGTGGTGGCGTATGCGATGTCCTCGGCCATTTCGTCCAGGGTAACTTCGCCGCTGGCCTGTGCCTTGGCATAATACTTCTTCGGCGCGTCCGGGTTGCCCGGCTCGCTGCTCATGTGTGCCAGTGAATAGTTTACGCTCATTGTCTTTGTCTACTTTCTTTGGGGATATTGGGTTAATAATCTCCCCAAAGGTACGGATAATCCTTCGCCTGCGAGCATCCGGCGTTGCCGTTTCCGGAACAAGCCCCCGGTTGTTCACTATTGGCGCAATCCTTTATCCGGCGGACGAGCTTTTCGTATATGCCCCGTATTTCTTCCTTGTAGCGGTTGTACACGTCATAATAGGATGTGGATGTCTTTTTGTTGTTCGAGATTACGCATGGAGATATTCCGGGTATGGTTCGGGCTATGGCCGCGCGCAGCCCGTCGGGCATCTTGCCGCCTGCCAACGCGCCCGGCGCGTACAAGAAGAGGATGATGAATATGAATTTCATGCGCGCGTAGGCTTTCCCGGGCTGTCCTCCTTCATCCCCGTCCATGATTTCGTTGAACCAAGCATACAAGGCGGGTATCATCGCATAGTCGCAGAGCATCGGGCGGGAAAGCCTCGTTTCCCGCTCCGACAGCACAGACTTCATCCTGCGTATTTCCCTGATTTCCGAAATGCACGAAAAGTCCTTTTCCATAGAGATATAGATTTTATTTGCGAAGTTACTAAGAATAACGGGATTCGCAAATAAAATCGCGTGCATTTCCATGGAATAATAGGATAACACAAAATAGGGCGCGTCATTCCGCGCCCTCCATCTCCCCGAACACATATTCCAGCAACTTGTAATTCGCCTCGTTGACGGGCGAGAAGTCCCTTTTGATGTAAAGCTCCGTCACCCGCATGGACTGGTCCGTATGGTTCAGCATCAGGTTGACCGTCCATCGATCGATGCCCGCCTCGTTGGCGGCTATCGTGGCAAGGCTGTGGCGTGCCGCGTAGAATTGGAGCTTCTCGATGCCCAGTTCTTTCCCGATTTCCTTCAAACCTATGTTGATTGCACGGTTCAGTTCGGCCATATCGACAAACCTTTCATGGAAGTTGAACACCCTTTCCTTCCCCCGGTATTTTCCCACCAGACCCTTGATAATCGGATGCACCCGCACCACCATCTTCGCCTTGTCGTTCCGCCTGTCCTTCGTCTTCGTGCGGCAATAGGTGATATATTCCCCGTCGTATTCCACGGCATTGTACAAGTCCGCCGAGTTCATCCCCAGCAGGCAGAATGACAGCTTGAAGCAATCTAATGCTAAGTCTCTACGGCATTGTTTCCCTTTAACGAGCATTCCTGAACAAGGAAGGGCAAATATGGACCGTATCTGCTCCGTGGTCAGCGCACGCTTCTCTGCCACATTCTGATATTTCGGCTTATATTTGTGAAGGCTCTGCTTGATGCGGATGATGTCGTTGTCCTCGTCGTTGTAGTAATCCCTCGCCTCGTTGAACAGCCGGACGATGGAGGACGTGTATAGCGACTGCGCCCTTGGCTTTCCGGCAAGCCATTCCTCATATTGCTTCATCGTCCGAGCCGTCACCTCGCTGCAAAGGATGTGCTCGCGCTCGAAGAACATGCAGAAGGAATTGATGGCCGCCTGGTAATTCTTCACCCCTTTCAAGTTCGGATGTTGCAGGCACCACTTCCGCGCGAAGGCCACGAAATCTATCCCGCCAGCATCCCTCTTGCTCTCCTTCAGGTACGCCACCACGTCATCTATGGGCATTTCGTTCAGTTCCAGGTTGAGCGGTGCAATCTTCTCCCGGTACGCCTTGATAAGCTCGTCGCACTTGTCTATCACCTGCTGGTTCTTTATCTTGAACCCTGCCGTCATGTCCTTCTTGGTGACGTACATCGTGGTGGAGATATACCTCACCTTTCGGTTATGCGTCAGCCGGATAAGCACATTCCACGTCTTGTCGGCTCGCATCTTGTCTTTCTTGATTGTATATTTCAGTGTTGCCATAACATTGGGTAAACAATGGGTAAACAAATTTGCTCTACTTGTAGCGTTTTTAATGCACTTGTAAAACCATCCTTTCGCCTCATTTCTGAATACTCCTGCCGCAAAGCCTTGGAATATAGCAGAAAAGAGGAGAACCGTTACCGATTTTCCTCTTTTCTTGCGGGTGGCAGATGGGACTCGAACCCACGACATTCAGAACCACAATCTGACGCTCTAACCAACTGAACTACAGCCACCATGTTAGTGCATCTCTCAAATGCGGTGCAAAGATAGGCATTATTTTCTAACTGGCAAAGAAACGCGAGTTTTTTTTGCAAAAAATCTTTGTTTTTCCCTTCTATGGGGATTTGATGCCTGTCGGAGATTAAATTTTCGCCCAAATGTTTCCTGTGTTACGGAAAAGCCTTATATTTGCCGCCGAATTGGTTCCTGCTCCCCACGTACTCGGGGAGGGGATTAAAAGGGAACCGGGTGAGAATCCCGGACAGTCCCGCTGCTGTGAAACTCTACATAAACTTTCTGAAGAATACTCAGTACCACTGATGCGCTTCTGCATCGGGAAGGTTTCAGAAAGGGAGTCAGTCAGAAGACCTGCCATCATTCATTAAGTCATTTCTTCTCCGTGGATAGAGGAGGTGGCACTTGTTTTTCAATTTATTAAAGAAAGAACATGGGTAAGCAGTTTTTGGCTGCTCTCTGTATGTTTTGTGCCGGGTTCCCTGCGGGGGGAAGTATGCCTGTGTGCGCACAAAACAGGCTGGACAGTTTGCAGCAGTTGGCAGAAGTGGTGGTGACGGCAAGAGTCCTTTCCAAAGAAGTGATTCCCGTCCAACAACTATCGGGGGAACGCTTGCAGCGGTTGGGCGCGCATAGCGTGGCCGATGCTGTGCGCTATTTCTCGGGCGTCCAAATCAAGGATTACGGCGGGGTGGGCGGACTGAAGACCGTGAATGTCCGCAGCATGGGCACCAACCACGTCGGGGTGTTCTATGACGGCATAGAATTGGGGAACGCGCAGAACGGCACAGTCGATTTGGGACGCTTCTCGTTGGATAACATGGAAGCTGTGACCCTCTACAATGGGCAGAAGGGCTCTGTCTTCCAGCCGGCCAAAGACTATGCCTCGGCGGCCAGCATCTACCTGCGGGCGCGTACACCCCGTTTTGCCCCCGGCGAGAAACACAAGGCCAAAGCGACTTTCAAGACCGGCTCTTTCGGGGTGGTGAATCCTGCTGTCTTGTGGGACAGGAAGCTGGGCGAGAATTTCAGTTCGTCGGTAAGCGCGGAATACCTGTACACTACCGGACGGTATAAGTTCACCTATCGCGTGGCCGATGGGTATGACACGACGGCGGTCCGCCGCAATGGCGACGTGCAGGCCCTCCGGTTGGAAGGGGGCCTTTTCGGTCAGTCGAAAGGCGGGCATTGGCGGGCCAAGGCCTACCTCTACCGTTCGGAACGAGGCTATCCGGGCGCGGTGGTCAAGAACAAGTTCAGCCATGAAGACCGCCAATGGGATACGAATGTTTTTGCACAAGCCTCTTTCCGGAAAGAGTATGCAGGGAGATACAGCCTGTTGCTGAATGCCAAGTATGCTTATGACTATTTACATTATCTGGCCGACCCTGGGCGTGACGAGGCCCTGATGTATGTCAACAACCATTATTACCAGCACGAGGCGTATGTCTCCGTGGCCAACCGTTACTCCATCCTGCCAGCCTGGGAAGTAGGGCTTTCCGCCGACCACCAGTTCAACCTGCTGAATGCCGACCTGACAGATTTCGTCTTTCCCCGCAGGCACACGCAACTGCTGGCGGTTGCCACGGCTTTCCGCCTCTCCCGGCTGGAGATGCAGGCCAGCTTGTTGGGCACTTTCGTGCAAGACCACGTGCGGGACGGGGGCGGGGCTGCGGAACACCAGATGGAGTGGATGCCCACAGCCTTGGTGTCGTTCCGGCCTTTTCCGGATGCCGGTTTCAGTTTGCGGGCTTTCTGCAAGCGCATTTTCCGGATGCCGACGCTGAACGACCTCTACTATACCTTTATCGGAAACATCGACTTGAAACCTGAGTACACCAACCAGTACAACCTGGGCCTGACGTATGCCAAGGAATGGAGCGGCCGGTGGCTGCGCCGTCTGGAGTTTCAGGCGGATGCCTATTACAACGAGGTGGAGAACAAGATTGTAGCCATGCCCACCTCCAATTTCTTCCGTTGGACTATGGTCAACCTGGGGAAGGTGGAAATCCGTGGCCTCGACTTGGCCGTGCAGACGGACTGGCAGTGGGGGAAAGACCTCCTCCTGTCGGGGCGGCTGAACTATACTTATCAGAAGGCGCAGGACTTTACCGACCCGGCCGATGCGTATTACGGCGGGCAGATTCCTTACATTCCCTGGCACAGCGGTTCGGCGGCGCTTAACCTGGACTGGCGGAGTTGGGAGATGAATTACAGTTTCATCTACACGGGCGAGCGCTATTCGTCGCGGGCCAATATCCCTGCCAATTACCTCTTGCCGTGGTACACCAGTGATTTGTCCCTGGCCCGCACCCTGGGTTTGGGCGGGGGAGACTTGAAGCTGACGCTGGAAGTGAACAACCTCTTCAACCAACAATATGAAGTCGTCATCTGCTATCCGATGCCGGGTATCAATTTCAAGGTCATCGCACAATATACTTTTTAGTGAATTTCGTTAAGTTCATGGGCGTTACATCCCTATTGTAACGGCGTTTCATCCCTATTGTAACGGCGTTACATCCATACTGTAACGGTAACACCCCCGTACTGCGACGGCATAGGTATGCCTGATAGGGGATTACGGATTTCATATACTATTAATAACATTCAATCATATAGAAATGGAAAATAACAGTAACAATCATCGGAGAAAAGGCCGGGAAACGGCGGAAAAGCGGTTAGGAGGCCTGCTTAAGAGCGGGGTCTGCCTGTTTTGCCTCTTGCTGTTGGTAATGGCGGGGTGCCGGGGAGACATCCCTTTTGTGCACGAATCGGAAGAAGACGTCGCGCCGGGACAGGGGGCAGGACGGGTGAAGGGCTTCTTCCTGTTGAACGAGGGGAACATGGGAAGCAACAAAGCCACCTTGGACTTCTTCAGTTATGAGACGGGTATCTACCTGCGCAACCTCTATCCGGCGCGCAACCCCGATGTGGTGAAAGAGTTGGGCGACGTGGGCAACGACTTGGCCGTCTATGGCGGCAGGCTGTATGCCGTCATCAACTGTTCGCACTATGTCGAGGTGATGGACGTGCACACGGCCAGGCATATAGGGAGCGTCGACATCCTGAATGGCCGCTACATCGTGTTCAACGGGGACAAGGCATACGTCAGTTCCTATGCCGGCCCGGTGCAGATTGACCCCGAAGCCCGTCCGGGCAAGGTGGTGGAGGTGGACACGGCCAGCCTGCAAGTGACCCGCGAGGTGGTGGTGGGCTATCAGCCGGAAGAGATGGTGGTCGTTGGCGGCAAGCTGTACGTGGCCAACTCCGGCGGCTACCGTTATCCGGACTATGACACGACGGTGTCCGTCGTTGACCTCGAGTCATTCCGGGTGGTCGATACCATAGACGTGGCCATCAACTTGCACCGGATGGAGCGCGACCGCTACGGGCGCATCTACGTTTCTTCGCGCGGCGACTACTACGACGTGGGGGCGGACGTATACGTCATTGACAGCAAGACCGGCCAGGTGACCGGCAGCCTGGGCGTGGCGGCCAGCGAGATGTGCCTCGTGGGCGATTCGCTCTACATGACCAGTGTGGAATGGAGCTATGTGACAGGCCGCAACGAAGTGACCTATGCCCTCTATGACGTGGCGCGCGGCGAAGTAGTGTCGCGCAATTTCATTACGGACGGGACAGACAACCAGATACAGGTCCCTTACGGCTTGGCTGTCCATCCCGAGACGAAGGAAATCCTGGTATGCGACGCCAAGGATTATGTGACGCCCGGGACGCTTTATTGCTTCAGCCCCGACGGGTGTCTGGAGTGGCAGGTGACGACGGGGGACATCCCGGCGCACCTGGCTTTTACGACTGAAGATTTTCAGTAACAACATAATAGGAATAAAATGGAATTGAAATTGGAAAAAATCATTGGGAAAGCGGCCCGCACGGGGGCCGTGTGCGGGGCAGTCTTCTTGGTTGCCGGTATGGCATCGTGTAGCGGGGACGTCCCGGGTTACGACGATGTCCCTCCCGGGACGGGACAGCCCGAAGAACCTTTGCCTCAGCCCGGGGAGGCGACGGCCTACGTCACGCAGGTGCTGGACTACCTGTCGGCAGCAGGGCAGTTCACCAACACGATGCCCGAGTATGAGGAGGGCGACACGCAGGAAGACATGAACCGCAAGGTACTGGAAGCCATCGGAAACAACAACCGGGGGCTGGTCTCGTTGGGCGGATTTGGCGGTTATGTCACGCTGGGTTTCGACCATACCATTGAGAACAAGCCGGGGCTGCGCGACTTCCGCGTGCTGGGTAATGCCTTTTATTCGGCGGCCAATCCCGACACGGGCGCGCCGGAAGGCGGCAGTTGCGAGCCGGGCATTATATGCGTGGCCTACGACCGGAACAAGAACGGGCGGCCCGACGAAGACGAATGGTACGAGGTTGCCGGGAGTGCCCATGAAGACCCTGCGCAGGAGCCTTGGTACGGATTGGCCCGGGAGTATGGCAACGATGTAAGCCTCTGCGCCGGCTATGAAATCACGTATCATCGTCCGGAGCACGAACCTGCGACGGAGGAAGAGATGGAACAATACATCCGTTGGGAGGACAACCAAGGGAATGCCGGCTACCTGCAGAAGAATGCCTATCACGGACAGCCCTACTTCCCGCAGTGGGTCGAAGGCGATGAACTGACGTTCCGGGGCACGCGCCTGCCGCAAAATTGTATCGACGAGAGCGGACTGGGCAATTATTACATCCTCTACAAGTTCCGCTACGGATATGCCGACAACGAGACGAACATGGGCGAGGAGGCTTCCATCGACATCGACTGGGCCGTGGACGGCAACGGGCAGAAGGTGTCTTTGCCGGGCGTGGACTTCATCCGCATTTATACAGGTGTCCACCAAAGTAATGGCTGGCTGGGCGAGTGTTCGACGGAAGTCATGGGGGTGGAAGACCTGCATGTGTTGGGTGAAGAGATACCCACGAGAGAATGATAGCATTTATAACTGATTGATAAAAGAAAGAAAAATGAGAAAGAACTTTTGTGCGAAGGGCCTGCTTGGGGCTCTTGTCCTGGGAGGCCTGTTGGCTCTGGGCGGATGTAGTGACGACAACAATCCTGGTGGTGATGGTGGCGACGGGCTTGCGTTCGAATGGACTTCGGATATCTCCTCCGGAAGCCCGGTTCTGCTGCTTTCGGACGAAACGTATTCCGTTGCCTACCATGCGGAGGGCGTGGAAAGCATCACCCTTGATAATGCGCCGTCCGGCTGGCTGGTGTCGGTAGATAAAGAAGCGGGCCGCATTGACGTCACCGCACCATCGGCCACAGCCGAAGCCGGGAAGACTTACAGCCTGCAACTGACCGTTGCTGGTGCGGACAACCAGAGCCTCACGACTGAAAGTGTAGACTTCTATCACGTTACCTTTGACGACCGTGGGGGCACGTTTGTCCTGAACGAAGGCAACATGACCACGGAGAACGGTTCGCTGGTCTACATCACGCCCGAGGGCTATGTAGTGGATGATGCCTACAAGCGCGTGAACGGCACGGAACTGGGCAACGTGACGCAGGATATGTGTTTCCATGACGGGAAAATCTACATCATTTCGCAAAATGGGGGTACCAACGCCGTGGGCACTGCCTTTGAGAATGACGGGATGCTGGTTGTGGCCGACGGCAGGACGCTGGAGAAGTTGGAAGCCTTCAGCAACGAAGAACTTGGCCAGTTGGATTGGCCGACGCACATTGCCGTGACGGACGGACGACATGCGTACATCCGTGATAATGCAGGCGTCTGGCACTTGGATATGGACGATGTTTCGCTGACATTTGTCGCCGGTTCGGAGGGGGCGCCGAAGGCTCAGTTCGCGGTGGTGGACGGCGAGGTCTATTTCCCCTTGAATGGCACTATCCCCGGAATATACAAGATTGACCAGGCTACGGATAAAGCTGTTAAGGCCGGAGGGTATGCCCTTGTGGCGACTCCTGTCATGGTGAATGCCATCTTGGGCATAGCGCCTGCCGATGACGGCAACTTGTGGGTTGTGGGAACATCTTCTTCCGACTCCGGGCGGCAAGGACAGATTTCGCTGAACAAGCTTGATATGGCTGCCTCCAAGGCCACGCAGAATCTTCTGAGTGAACAGCCGGACGAGGCCTCCAACTGTTGTTTGGCCGCCTGCGGAAACACGATATACTATGCCAACGGGACAACCATTTACCGTGCCCGTTTCAATCCGGAAGCGGAGAAGGGCGACTTGGTGGACGAGGTGTTGGCAGATATCTCTGTCTTGGACGATAATGCGGCCATGCTATACAACGGGTTGGGCGTGAATCCCGTCACCGGGCACGTCTACATCAACACGTTGAGAGGGGTTGGCAATTTCTTCACGACCAATTCCATTTGGGAGTTCGACTTCGATGCCAGCCTGGATACGCCAGTGCGTAGGTTCGACGACTACACCCGTTTTCCGGCAGGTTTCTATTTCAATAACTAATCATAAACCAAGCAATGAAGAAAAGATTATATCCTTATTTCTGGATGGGCTGCCTGTTGCTGGCGGCTTGTAGTGACGCGGAGGTAGAGATTCCGGGTGGCGGACAGGATAACCCCGAGCCTTCACCTTCCTTGACTGGCTATGCCGACCCTGCTGGAGTGTTGATACTGAGCGGGGGGACTTATACGGTGGAGAATGCTTTCCTGACGTTCATCCATCCGGACGGCGAGGTGGAAGACCGGGTGTATGCTGCGGCCAATGGCACTGAGTTGGGCAATGACGGCGTAGGGCTTTACATGGACGGCAACCGGCAGTACATCCTTTGCAATGACTGGCGGACGGCGGACGGCAAGGGCAACAATGGCCTGCTGACCGTTACGGATGCCGAGAGCCTGGAGAAAGAAAAATCCTTTTCCAGGGAGGAAATGGGGTTCCGGCATCCCCTTGATGAGAAATGGGAAGAAGTGGATGAGAACCTGAACGGCATTGCCGTGCTGGACGAGCAGAATGTTTTCATTTTTGCCCAAGGCGTGTTGCGCTTCAACAGCCTGACGGGAGAACTGAAACTCGTGGAGGGGGCTTATGACATCGGCAACCGGGGCTCGGCCAATACCGTAGAATCCATAGCTTCTCCCCGGGGGGCAGTGGTGGCGGGCGATTGCCTGTATGCGGCTGCCGGCGGTTTCTGGTCTGCGACAGCTTTGTTGGAGTTTGCCAAGGGCAAGGATGAGGTGAACCGCCGCCTCGAACTGGGGAAAGGCGACCTGGTGAGCGGCATGTGCCTGACGGATGACGGCACACTGGTGGTGGGGACTTACACCCGTGGAAGGGACATCGGTTACTTCTACTTCGTCGATTTGGAGAATTGGAGCATAACCGATGTGAAGACGGTTTCCGCCAATATTTCCCCCGCTTCACACCTCAACTCCGGTATCGTTTACTTGAACGGCTATATCTACTTCACCGGGGCGGAAGAAACCGAATTTACCGCCGCCTCGCATACGATCCTCTGCCGCTATTCGTTGTCAACGGGCAGGGTGGAGAAAGACATCGTAGACTTCAAACAGGACGAATCGGATGCCAACCTGCTCGATTGCAATGTCGTGGCCGATTCCAAGAGCGGCTGCCTCTACGTGGCTACTTCCAAAGAACGGTGGGAAGGGGTTATCCCCGAGTCATCCATCTTGGTTTATGACTGCGGTGGAGACGTGCCGCAACTGGTGCGGAAAATCCGTAACGTGGGCCATAGCGTGAAGGGCATTTACCCGATGTCTATGTTTGCCTCGCAGCTTTAGAGGGAAAACACAAGAAAAGCGCGGCTCCTGTCCGTTTGTCGGGCAGGGTCGCGCTTTTTGCATCTTCTGGAAGAAGGCCGTTTATTGGTAGATGGCTTTCTTGCCCGCCAAGAGGGTGTTCTTCATCAGCGAGACGATGGTCATCGGCCCTACGCCGCCCGGCACGGGGGTGATGAAAGAGCATTTGGGGGCTACTTCGTCAAACTTCACGTCGCCCGTCAGCTTGAAGCCCGATTTCTTGGTGGCGTCCGGTACGCGGGTGGTGCCCACGTCGATAATCACGGCGCCTTCCTTCACCATATCGGCTTTCACGAAGTTGGGCTGCCCCATGGCTGCGATGATGATGTCGGCCTCCTGGCATTCCTTCACGAGGTCGCGGCTGCGGCTGTGGCAGACGGTTACGGTAGCGTCGCCGGGATAGGCTTTCTGCATCATCAGCATGGCCATGGGCTTGCCGACGATGTTGCTGCGGCCCAGGACGACGCATTTCTTGCCTTGGGTCTCGATGTTGTAACGCTTCAGCAACTCGAGGATGCCGTTGGGCGTGGCCGAGATGTAGCAGGGCAGTCCGATGGACATGCGGCCCACGTTGATGGGGTGGAAGCCGTCCACATCTTTGCGGTAATCAATGGTTTCGATGACCTTCTGCTCGGAGATGTGCTTGGGCAGGGGGAGCTGCACGATGAAGCCGTCCACGTCGTCATCATTGTTCAGTTCGCGCACCTTGGCCAGGAGTTCTTCCTCGGTCACGTTGTCTTCGTAGCGGATGAGGGTGGACTTGAAGCCGCACACTTCGCATGCTTTTACTTTATTGGCCACGTAGGTCTCGCTGCCTCCGTCGTGTCCCACGAGGATGGCGGCCAGGTGGGGGCGTTTGCCTCCGTTGGCAACAATCTGCGCCACTTCTTCTGCTATCTCCTGCTTGATTTGGGCGGAGATGGCTTTTCCGTCAATCAGTGTCATAGTATGTTCTTTTAAATGGTAATAATTGTTTACTTGCTACCGGCCTTTTCCCGAGGTAGCTACCTCGGGGGTGCCTTGGTAGCTACCTCGACCTCCTAAAGGTAGCTACCTCGGGGACGTCAAGGTAGCTACCTCGGGAGGGGGAAGGTAGCTGGCTTTATAATCAGTTGATAATCAAGTGCTAACTCTTGCCTGTTTCCCGCTTTTGCAGCAGATGGCGGTTTTCTGTTTCTTTTACAGACGATGGCTTTGTTCAGCGCTTCATCTTGGGCATCATCATCTTGCCCATCTTGCTGCCGGTGACCATCTTCATCATCTTGCGCGTCTGGTCGAACTGCTTCAGCAGGCGGTTCACTTCCTGGAGGTTGGTGCCGCTGCCCTTGGCGATGCGCTGGCGGCGCGAGCCGTTGAGGATGGCGGGGTTGGTGCGCTCCTCCGGAGTCATGGAGTAGATGATGGCCTCAATGCTCTTGAAGGCGTTGTCGTCGATGTCGATGTCTTTGATGGCCTTGCCCACGCCGGGAATCATGCTGGCCAGTTCCTTCAGGTTGCCCATCTTCTTGATTTGCTGGATTTGGTTCAGGAAGTCGTTGAAGTCGAACTGGTTCTTCTGAATCTTGCGTTGCAGGCGTTTGGCCTCTTCTTCATCGTATTGCTCCTGGGCGCGTTCCACGAGGGAGACAATGTCGCCCATGCCCAGGATGCGGTCTGCCATGCGCGAGGGGTGGAACTGGTCGATGGCGTCCAGCTTCTCGCCCGTGCCGATGAACTTGATGGGCTTGGTCACTACCGAGCGGATGGAGAGGGCCGCACCGCCACGGGTGTCGCCGTCCAGCTTGGTCAGCACCACGCCGTTGAAGTCCAGTCGGTCGTTGAACTCCTTGGCGGTGTTCACGGCATCCTGTCCGGTCATGGCGTCCACCACGAAGAGGATTTCGTCCGGATTGATGGCCTTCTTGATGGCGGCAATCTCCTGCATCATCTCCTCGTCCACGGCCAGGCGGCCGGCGGTGTCGACGATGACCGTGTCCAATGCCTTGGCCTTGGCTTCCTGGATGGCGTGCAGGGCGATGGCTACCGGGTCTTTCGAGTCCGGCTCGCTGTACATGGGCACGCCGATTTGCTCGGACAGCACGCGCAACTGCTCAATGGCGGCAGGGCGGTAGACGTCGCAGGCCACGAGGAGTGGGCGGCGGTTTTTCTTCGTCTTGAGCATCCGCGCCAGCTTGCCGCTGAAGGTTGTCTTACCCGAACCTTGCAGGCCGGACATGAGGATGACGGCGGGGCGACCGGCGAGGTTCAGTTCGGCGGTCTCGCCTCCCATCAGTGCGGCCAGCTCGTCGTGTACGATTTTCACCATCAGCTGGCTGGGCTTCACGGCGGTCAGCACGTTCTGTCCCAGGGCTTTCTCCTTCACGGTGTCCGTAAAGTTCTTGGCCACTTTGTAGTTGACGTCGGCGTCCAGCAGGGCTTTGCGGACATCCTTCAGCGTTTCCGCCACGTTGATTTCGGTGATTTTTCCTTCACCTTTCAGTATCTTGAACGACCGTTCGAGGCGTTCACTCAGATTGTCAAACATAGTCTCTTAACTTAATGAAGAATGTAGAATTAAGAATGAAGAATCAGCCGTTCATGCTAAGCAGGAACTCGTCGTTGTCCTTGGTCTTCTCCAGCTTGTCCTTCACGAAGTCCATGGCTTCGACGGGCGTCATGTCGGACAGGTATTTGCGCAGAATCCACATGCGGTCCAGCGTCTGCTTGTCCTGCAAGAGGTCGTCGCGGCGGGTGCTGGAGGCAGTGATGTTGACGGCGGGGAAGATGCGCTTGTTCGAGAGGTTGCGGTCGAGCTGGAGCTCCATGTTGCCCGTACCCTTGAACTCTTCGAAAATCACTTCGTCCATCTTCGAGCCGGTGTCAATCAACGCCGTGGCCAGGATGGTGAGCGAGCCGCCTCCCTCGATGTTGCGTGCCGCGCCGAAGAAACGCTTGGGCTTGTGCAGGGCGTTGGCGTCCACACCGCCGGAGAGAACTTTGCCGGACGCGGGAGATACCGTGTTGTAGGCGCGGGCCAGACGGGTGATGGAGTCGAGGAAGATGACCACGTCGTGTCCGCACTCTACAAGCCGTTTGGCTTTTTCCAGGACGATGCCGGCAATCTTCACGTGGCGTTCGGCGGGTTCGTCGAAGGTGGAGGCGATGACCTCGGCATTGACCGTGCGGGCCATGTCGGTCACTTCCTCCGGACGCTCGTCAATGAGGAGCATGATCATATATACTTCGGGATGGTTGGCGGCGATGGCGTTGGCGATGTCCTTCATCAGGATGGTTTTACCTGTCTTGGGTTGGGCCACGATGAGGGCGCGCTGTCCTTTGCCGATGGGGGCGAAGAGGTCTACCACGCGGGCTGAGAGCGTGTCGCGGTAATCGCCTCGGCAAAGCGTGAACTTTTCATCGGGGAAGAGCGGGGTAAGGTGCTCGAAAGGAACGCGGTCGCGCACGAAAGCCGGGTCGCGCCCGTTGATTTTGGAGACCTTCACCAAGGGGAAATATTTTTCGCCTTCCTTGGGCGGGCGGATCACGCCGTCCACCACGTCGCCCGTCTTCAGGCCGAAGAGCTTGATTTGCGACTGGGACACATAGATGTCGTCCGGCGAGGAGAGGTAGTTGTAATCGGAGGAGCGGAGGAAGCCGTAGCCGTCCTGCATGATTTCCAGCACGCCGGTGCCGTTCAGGATGTCGTCAAATTCGTAGGCTTTTTCCACCTCGGCAGGCTTGCGCTCAGACTCATTGTTGTTGGCCTGGGGCTGACGCTGCTGGGCTTGGCGGGGCTGGTTGTTGCTGTTGTTATTGTTGTTGCGGTTGATGCGCGGACGGGATTCCTTGGGCGCCACGGCAGGAAGATTGGGCATGGTGGCTTTGGTCGCTTCAAATTTGCCAATCAGTTCGGAAGGGAGTTCCACGTTTTCCGTGGGCAGGTCTTCGATGGGGATGAAGTCATCCGTGCTTTCAGTGAGGGGCGGGAGGGCATCCTGTTTTTTTTCTTCAGGCTTATCTTCCGGTTTGTTGTCTGCGACGGGTTCTATAGGCTTTTCCGTTTGGACTTCCTGCGGGACTTCGGGTGCAGCCGCCGCCGACACTTCCTGTTTGGCCTTGCGGGGACGTCCCGGCTTGCGCTTGGGAGTGGCGGCAGGTGTTTCCTCCGCTTGCTTTTCCGTTTTACCTTCAGCCTGGGCTTGTGGTTGCGCTTCCTGGGGCGTATTGTTGTTGGGGGTGTCGGCCTTGGGCGCATCAGCGTTCTTGGGAGTGTTGCGTGCCCGTTTTTGCTTCTCCACCTTGCGCTCTTCTTTCAGCTTGTCGGCGGCTATTTTCTTGGTTGCCCCTGCTATGGCTTGTTCGTCCAGTATCTTGTAAACAAGTTCTTCTTTCTTCAGGGTTTCCGCCTTTTTGATGCCCAATTCTTGGGCTATGGCTTGCAGTTCCGACAGACTTTTGTCGTTCAGTTGAATGATGTTATACATATCTTTATATAGATGTGTGAATTAATATTTCTTGTTTTGAAAGTTGCAAGGCCGGTATGGGCACGTGGTGTTGATGCCTTTCCTCGGCATTGCTTGGTTATTTTGAACTATGAGTATTGGGATAAAATGAATTGCCGTAGATTACGACGGCGCAAAGATAAGGATTTTATTTGAATTTATTAAATAAAACGTGCGTTATTTGCTTTTATTTTATTCGGACGAGGGTGATTTGTCGGGTGTTTTCGTCCACTCGGAAGCGGTTGTCGCTCCTTTCGCCCACCAGCCAGATGATGTCCTGCCCGCAGCACAGCACCCATTGCCGCTCTTTCTGAGTCAACGGGATTTTGCGGTCGGTGAGGTAGTCGCTCACTTTCTTTTTCCCTTTCATTCCGAAGGGTACGAAGGTATCGCCCTTTTGCCACAGGCGCAAGGATAGGGGGGCCGTGAGCTTGTCTGCATCAAAGCAGGCCGTGTCCCGTCCACGGGGAATGGCAAAGCCGGGTGTGTAGGGGCAGGTGTGGATGTCCAATTCGGGTGGGACAGGCGTTGTGTCTTGCGTGAGCAGCAGTTTGTCCCGGTCTTTCAGCACACGCCAAGTCCCGGCCTGGAAGTTTTTGCCGCTTTGGCCTTGCAGGCTCTGGTAGATGTCTTCTGTCTGGCTTTCGTTGAACCCCAGCGGATACAGGATTTCAAAGAGCAAGGTGGCGGGGGCTGGTTCCTGTAGCAGGGCGGGGATGTCTATGCTGCCCCCTTCTTCCCGGAGGATGCGCCGGATGCTTTCGTCCACGGCTTGCCGGTAGAACAAGGAGGCATCGGCCAGATGCGAAGCGGTGCGCAGGATGTTGCTCTTGGCGGCTGGGGCGATTTGTTGCATCAGGGGGAGCAGATGCAGGCGGATTTTGTTGCGCAAGTATTCATCCTCCAGGTTGGTGCTGTCCGTGACGAAAGATTGTCCGATGCCGTCCAGGTAATCCATGATGTCCTGGCGGTCAGCGCAGAGCAATGGGCGGACGATGTGGCCATTGCGGGGTTTGATGCCTTGCAAGCCGTTGATGCCGGTTCCTCGCAGCAGGTTCAGGAGGAAAGTCTCGGCACTGTCGTCGCGATGGTGGGCCACGGCTATGGCTTGGGCGTCAACTTCCAGGCGCATTTCTTCGAACCAGCGGTAGCGCAGGTCACGGGCGGCCATCTCTATGGAAATATGCCTGCGGGCAGCTTCTTCCTGAGTATCAAAGTGCGAGAGATGCAAGGGGACCTTCCGCTTTTGGCATAAGTCGCGCACAAAGGCTTCGTCGCGATCCGATTCAGCTCCCCTGAGGTGGAAATTGCAATGGGCCGCCTCGCACCGGTAGCCCAAGGTTTGCAACACGCATAGCAGGGCAACCGAATCGGCTCCCCCACTGAGGGCCACAAGAACCTGGTCTCCGGGGGTCAGGAGGCGTTTTTGGGCGATGTATCGGGCTGTCTTTCTTTCAAGTTGCATAGGCTGGAGGCTGCGTTGCTGAACCATGTTTTATTCAATATCATTGACATCGTCACTTTCCCAGACATAATGTCTCTGATAGGATGGGACGGTATGCCATTCTTTAAATACTTTGGCTATGATTTGCTTGGCAGTGTGCAAAGATATGACTTTTCTTTGTAAATCCATGATAATTACTTAAATATATTTGTTATCTTTGCGTTGAGCAAAAATACTTGGTCCACTGAGTAAAATGTAATAGTATGTATAAACGAGCAGAATATCAGGCTATTACAAATAGGATGAAAGAACCGCGGAAGTTCATTCAGGTGGTGATGGGTGCCCGTCAGATAGGCAAGTCTACCGTGGTCTTCAAGATGCCGGAAACACGGTGACTTTGGCAGGATATATCACTCTTTATCTGTATTGGTAATAAATATCCGAAAGCGTATCATAAAATCCCCAACCACAATTGCTGGCATTCTCAAGCAATTTCTCTATCCGTTCATAATAAGCGGCTAATAAACCATGCATGAAAATAAACTTCATGGCTTTGTCGAAGTTGTTTTTCAAAGTCGTGTAATACTGTTCCCACATGTCGCCAAAAGTCACGGTATATTCGCACCCCTGTTCAATGTAGAACAACATCAGGTCGGCAACACAGGTCGGTTCAGGTTTCAGTTTTTGGAAATCGGAAATGACTTTCCGGCACTTGGCGAAGGAAGGTTTTTCTGAAAAGCCACGGGTAGGGAAGAACTCCTGCCGGATGGCTTTCTTGCATTTCTCCAATTCGGCATTGCTGTCAGGAGTCAGATAGAACTCCAGATACTCCTTGGCTTCTTTCCGTGCGTCATATAGTTCGAGCATCACTTCGATGACTTGCTCTTTGGAAAGCGTTTGCAGGTATTTTTTAAGTTTTGCTTTTGACATATCTATTTGTTATAAGGTTGTTGTATAACTTTTTCCACCAACGGCACATAATACTCCAGCACTTCCTCTGCCGTAGGTGTATGTGCACCGGGGAAGTGATAAGCATGGGTGTAGTGCTGCAGGAACAACGGTTCAAAGTGGGCCAAATGGTCATTTTCTCCGAAGAGTCCCCAAATGCGGTCGGTCATTTCCGGCTGGCAATTGTCCCATTGATGCGCTTGAATATCGGCAAACTCGTCTATCAGCGGTTGGTCTATCACGAAGCGTT
Source organism: uncultured Bacteroides sp. (assembly GCA_949292025.1). Lineage (GTDB taxonomy): Bacteria > Bacteroidota > Bacteroidia > Bacteroidales > Bacteroidaceae > Bacteroides. The sequence goes on from CASEYC010000030.1 coordinate 36,254, forward strand.
GTCGTCCGTCCGCTCGTGGTGATTTGTACTCATGCGCACCGATACGTTCGGAAAGGAAACGAGTCATTTCAAAATGGGGGTTACCTAACAAGGCAGGTATTTCCAAATGCGATGCCACTATCTGTGCCAAGAAAGAACCATTACTATTGCCCACCAACACATTGGGATGCTCGCGTTCGCAAAGTTTTGTAATAAAAGCCAATGCTTCGCGAGGGTGAAGCGGAAGGTCGGGCGTGAGGACTTTCGCCTTGCCTTCGAATGCCTGTTTCAATGCTTGGGCAGGTATGCAACTGCCCGAAGCGAAGAAACCGTGGAGGAAAAGGATTTTTGTAGTCATGATCAATTTTATATTCTTGTAATCACTTCCCTGCCTATCAATTTATTCAGTTTTGCGCCCACTTCTGCATCTCCATAGATAGAAAGCCAATGTTCTTCAAACAAGGGCGTGCTTCGGTTGGCAATCCCATTTTTGTCTACCTGATAAAGAATAAGTCTTTCTTTGTCACAGATGCCCATGATGGAGCTTCGAAGCATTCTTGCGTAAGACAAGCCTTGAGAAAAGGCGTTCTGTTGTTCGGAAATCAGAGACATATCCAATTTGGCTTCGATGACCATTGGTGCTGAAGCAAAGTGTTTTTCTCCTTTGGGGAAGAATACGAAATCTGGTATGGCTTTAAGGCCTCTGCCTGCTTTTTGAGACAATTGTCGTGTCCAGTCCTTTTCATTGTATCCTAATAGTTTTAACATTGGAATCAGAATTTTTTCTTCTACATCTTTTTCTAAGTTTATCTCGCCAAAATCCATGGCTTTCCCATCAAATAGTTTAGGATATAGTTCAGTGTCTCCTCCCTTTTCTTGTATCATACGAAGAAGTTCAGAGTAATCTGTAGCATTTAATTCTACTCCGTTAATTCCTTGAAGATTTTTTCTGATAATAGGTACCTCTGCAAAGTAAGAATCCGCTTTCAAATCTTTAAAAGATATGTGTGGAGTTAAGATTCCATCGCATACAGTTGTACGGCAATGATAATAATCGAACGGATTAAATATACCCTCGGAATTGGCTCGCCAGATGGAGTGGATGTAGCTTCTCGGAGAAGTACAGTAAATGATTATAATATCACCTCTTCGTGTGCGTTCATTGCATGCCCAAATGTGTGTGCCATTTCCTTCTTTTTCTTTACCAAGTGAATCTAAAAATGTAAAATCTCTATCGGATGCTCCGGTTAACCATACATTGGTCGGTCTGGGTAGCTTTTTGTTTTCATGAGACTCTTGTAGTAAAATGGCATAATCATATATGCAAGCACAACATTCAGCATCTGTCAATTTGTTTTCTTCTTGAAAATCATTCCAAACCGAACAGATGTCGTAATAATACATCAAATACGCTTTATAATCTTTACTTCTTGGAATTGGCGGTAGTTCGATGCTTAATGCGTCACAATTTTTCTGAATCACATCAAAATGCGTCGGCAATAGAAGAGGTTTGAAAAATGTGTATGAATAGAACAGGAAAAGCGACAAAGAAGGAATGAATGTTGCTTTTTGGCGATATTTGTTCTTAGGCAGAAGCATTGATTGGGCATCGTTGTAAAGCTTAATTTCTCCATTCTCATCTTCTGTAGCATCTATCAATTGATATTCTTCAATCAGATGGTTGAACTTCTCGCGTGTCCAATTGCCATCTTCTGGCAAAAGTCCGCTAGAAGGCAAATTGGCTTCAAACAGAAAATTCAAATCCAACCATCCATTGACGGGTATTTTATCTTCCCATTTTTCCGAAAAATCCAAAATGGCTTTTATTCCATCGTATGTGTTTTCAATCTCAGGATTGAACATTTCTATACATTTTTTACCTCTATCTGATTCTTTATAGAGGTTCCACATTTGTTTGTTCATATAATTCTATTATTTTCAATTTCTTCTGTTTTTATGAGAAAGGTGCAAAAATAGTCCTGAAACAGATGCGGAGGTAGCAATCTTCCCAAGTATAAATGGAGTTTCCATAATGCTCTATTTTTGATTTTCCCCACAAATATAATACGTAAAATGTAACTACACAAATCGTTGCGACAAAAAGTGTTATAGTAGAAACTTCGCTAAACATCCTTTTTAGCCCCCTCAAATTCCTCTTTAGCCGCGTCAAGTCGCTCTTTATGCGGGTTTATCTGTTAAATGATGTTTCTACCTATTCCTCTATTTGCGGATTTATTCCTATTTTTGCGTCTGACAGTATAGTCAGATGTGTTTGTTTGAATAGAAGCAATATGTGGTGATATGGAGAATAAACGGAAGATCAGATTGGGCATGGACATTGGCTCGACTACGGACAAGGTGATGTTGCGCGAGGGGGCCACGGAAAAGCCTTGCGCGCACAAAGTGCCTTCGAGAGTGTGCCGATTTTTTAGAAGCGCACCATCAGCTCCAATACCACTTTGTCTTGCTCGGATTCCTTGGCGATGCTTCCCTCCGGATAGAAATACTTTTCAAAGTTCAGGCGCAAATCCGTGCGGAAGGCTTTGCTGAGGCTGAAGGTGATGCCTGCCGTGACGCGATGGCGCTTGTAGTCGGTGATGACGAGCTTGCCCGTGGTTTCATCGCGGGTTTCCCCGTCGCTTTGGCTGGTCATCATGTCATAGCGGGCCAGGAAAGACATCTTGGTGAAGACCTTGCGCAAGGGGAGGTCGTAGTTGGCAAAGGCGTTGACGGAGTGCACATCATCAAAGGCGTTGTCCGAATACTGCTTGAAGAGGTATTCTGCCTCGATGTGGAAACGGTCCGTCTCGAAGTACGTGCCGAAGTCGTAGGAGTGCATCCAGATGTCTTCCGGCTGGATGCCCTGCACGCTCAGCGTCAGGTTGAGGCCGTCGGTGGGGAAGAGTTGGGCTTTGGCGGAGTAATTCACCTCCTTGTGCCATACCTTTTGGTTGGTCAAACCGGTGCCGTTGTAAAGGCCGCCTTCCAAGATGACGGGCATCTGCGTGGGCAGGGTGTATCCTAAGGTCAAACCCACGTCGCGCACATTGCCCACCTGCTTGGCGATGAATGAACGGTTGGCGAAGTATTGCTGGTGGGGCGAGCGGTGCGCGTCGATGGTGAAAGGCACGCGCATCTGTCCGGCGGTGATGGTGAAGTCCTTCCACGGGAAGAGGCGGGCGTAGGCGTCCAGCATCTTGATGGCGCCCTCGTCGGAGAGGTCTATCTCGGCTTTGTAGGCGACTTTGGGCAGGACGTTTCCGGTGATGCTGACGCGGGCATTGCGCACCTCGAAGCGTCCGGCGCCCATCCCTGTCTGGTATTCATACTTGGCGCGGATGGTGCCGTGTATCTCAGGCATGTAGTCTTTCTTTTCCATGCTTTCCTTGTTTATCGCCTTGCCGTCCTCATTGGGGGATTGGGCGTTGACTTGGATGGCCAATGGCAACAAGGCCAGGAGTGCTATGCAGATGTTTTTCTTCATACTTCTACAGGATTATCTTTCGGAGGCAAAGGTCGGGAAAAGGTGTTATCAGAGTGTGTCATATATGTTTCATTTGTGTTACAATACGAGCTTTCCCTCCTGTGGGCATCCTGTCTTGTTTTAATCTTTTAGAGGCTCATTTTGATTTTTATGGTTTTGTAGTCGATTGATATACAACGTTATGCGAAAAAAAGACAAATGTGGCCTATGTGAATACATCCGGTTTATGTATCTTTGAAGGGTCATAAAGAAAAACACGACGTATGAAGAAAAAAATGTTTTTTGCATGTCTGCTGCTGGTTTGTGGCGGCGTGCAGGCAGGAGCTCAAGGATTGCGTCCGGTAGAGTCGGAGGCATACGAGTGGAAAAATGTGCCCATTGTGGGCGGAGGTTTTGTGGATGGCATTGTTTGCCACCCGACAACTCCCGGCGTGCGCTATTGCCGTACGGACATGGGTGGCGCTTATCGTTGGGAGGAAACCGAAGAGCGGTGGATTCCGTTGCTCGACTGGATTGCATTGGATGAAAGCAACCTGCAGGGGGTGGAGAGCATAGCCATCGACCCGCAGGATGCCAACAAGGTGTACATGGCGTGTGGCACCTATACGAGAAGCAACGTGACCGCCATTCTTTATTCCGATGATGGCGGGAAGACCTTCGCACGGGTGGATGTGCCTTTCGGCATGGGGGGCAATGAGAATGGCCGCGGCAATGGCGAACGCATGATGGTTGACCCGCTGGAGGGTGACATTATCTATATGGGTACCCGCCAAGACGGATTATGGCGAAGCACGGACCGGGGACGTTCGTGGGCAAAGGTGGTTTCCTTCCCCGATGTCGAGGAGAAAATCCGTCCGGATGACCGTAGCGCCTGGGCAAACCGGGGGAGCGGCATCATAAGTGTGGTGTTCGATCCGCAAAGCGGCAAGCATGGCAGAGGAACGAAGGACATTTATGTGGCCGCCTCGCTGATGGGGCGTGAGAACCTGTTTGTCAGCCATGACGCAGGCGAGACTTGGCAGGCCGTGGAGGGGCAACCCACAGCCTATCGGCCTACCCATGTCGTGCTGACCGGCAACAGGGAATTGCTGCTGACCTACGCCAATACGCCAGGCCCCAGCCGCATGACCGACGGGGCGGTGTGGAAATATGATATCCGCAAGGGGAAATGGACGGACATCTCGCCCGTCAAGCTGGGAAAGGACGAGAAGGCAGGCTTTGGCTATGCGGCCATATCGGTGGATGTAAAGAATCCGAAGCATCTGATTGTCAGCACGCACGACTTGGGTGGCAAGCATGGTTATGTCAGCGATGAGATGTTTCGCAGCACCGATGGCGGCCGGCATTGGAAGCCGGTTTTCAAGACAGGATACAAGTATGACTATGCCAAGGCGCCCTATGTGAAGGTGGCTCCCCTGCATTGGATGTTTGACATCGAAATTGACCCGGTGAATCCCGAACATGCCTTGTTCACCACAGGCTTTGGCGGGTGGGAGACATTCAACCTCTCTGCCGTGGAGCGGGGCGATACGGTGCAGTGGAGCATCATGTCCACCGGCATCGAGGAAACCGTGCCTTTGGAGTTGTATGCCCCGGAGAAGGGCGCGCGGCTCATATCCGGCGTGGGCGACTATGGCGGATTCACGCATGTTGACCTCGACCGGCCTGACCCGTTGGGAAGCCACGCCAACCCGCACTTCGGCAATACCAACGGAGTGACGGGAGCATGGTTGAAACAGGAACTTATCGTGCGTGTGGGGCGTTTGTTTGGCCATCAGCCGGGAGCACGTCCCATCTCTTATTCGGAAGACGGGGGAGTGAATTGGCACATGTGCGAAGCCTTGCCTGTGGAGGGGGCTTGCAATGGCCATATCGCCGTGTCTGCCGATGGCTCTTCGTGGGTATGGACACCCGAACGGGAAGCCGCTTATTATACTTTGGATAAAGGACGCACCTGGGCGCCTTGCCAAGGATTGCCCCGCAACATCCGGGTGGTGGCCGACAAACAGAATCCCGCTTTGTTTTATGCCGTGGATGTATTGGCAGGGGTGCTCTACACCAGCGAAGACGGGGGACGTACTTTCCGTCCGGACAAAGTTTGGCAAAGCGAAGGTCAAAGTTCTGCTAAGGCGGCGTCTCCGCGAGGGCGAGGCGATGTGCGTGGAGGACAAGACCGTGTATATGCCACTCCGGGGCGCGAACGCGACCTTTGGATTGCGGCATACGACGGGTTGTATCATTCGGTTTCGCAAGACGGTTATGACTTCCGCCAACTGGACAAGGTGCGCACCATCTATGCCTTTGGCTTTGGCAAGGCGAAGCCGGGAAGCGACTATCCGGCTCTCTATCTGATAGGCGTGGTCAATGGACAATACGGTTTCTTCCGTTCGGACGATGCCGCCCTGTCCTGGGTGCGCATCAATGACGATGCCCATCAATATGGCTTGGTGTTGCACATCTGCGGGGACATGCAAGAATATGGACGGGTGTATGTGGGTACCCACGGACGGGGTATTGTCACCGGGGTGCCTTCTGGCCGGTAAGTGACCGGTATTTGGAAGCTTTTTTGTAACTTTGCGCCCGATTTCCGAATAAGAGACCATAAGCAGATGAAGAAAGCAATTGCAGTCATAGGGTTGGGCCTCAGTTTGATGGCTTGCGCTCCGAAAGGGCAGAGTTCGATAGAGGCGCATACGTTCTCGGCGGATACTGTCCATGCGTACACCCGTCCGTTGAGCCAGGGACGCACTTCCACGTGCTGGGCGTTTGCTTCGGCTTCCTTGGTGGAGTCGGAGTGGATGGCGCAGGGAAAGGACACCTTGCGCCTTTCGCCCATGTACGTGGTGCGCCAGAAGTACTTGAATCAGTTCGAAGCCTACTATTATTCCCAAGGACGGGAGGAAATCCGGGGCGGAAGCCTGGGGCATACCTTCCTGCGGGTGTGGCGCGAAGACGGCTTGATGCCCCTTGCCGCCTACCGGGGTGTGGGCGAGGGCATCAGGCGTTATGACCATCGCCAGTTGCTCAGGGAGTTGAAGAGCTTGGCCGACGAGGCGGTGGACAGCCGAGACCTTCCCCGCTATCGGGCAGAAGCCGTGGCTTTGCTGGACAGGGAAATGGGGGAGGTGCCGCAGACCTTCGTGTATGAAGGCAAGGAATATACGCCCCGCTCGTTTGCCGATTCGTTGCGGTTGAAGCCGGATGATTATGTGGAGTTGACCAGCTTCACGCATCATCCTTTCCACACCTCTTTCGTCTTGGAAGTGCCGGACAATTGGGAGCACGCTCCCTATTACAACCTTCCGCTGGACGAGCTGGAGCAGGTGGTGCGTGGAGCCTTGGCGAAAGGCTATACCGTGGCATGGGATGGCGACGTGAGCGAAGAAACCTATAGCGCCGCCGAGGGGGTGGCGGAATGGCCGCAACATCCTGTGACCCAGGAGATGCGCCAACAAGGCTTCGAGCAATATGTCACCACGGACGACCACATGATGCACATCGTGGGCACGGCTCGCGATGAACAGGGCGCCTTCTATTATGTGTTGAAAAACTCGTATGGCAGATACGGCGTTTATGAGGGGATGCTCTATATGTCCGAGGACTATTTCCGGGCGAAAACCATATCGGTGATGCTGAATCGGAAAGCTTTTTGATAAAAAGGTAGGGCTTATTGTTCTTTTTTGTATTTTTGCAGAGATTTTCAAGAACTTCTAATTAAAGCACATTATGAGTTTTAACATTGCAAAGACAAATGCGAAGAGAGTAGTGATTGTGGGTGGAGGCTTTGGCGGCTTGAAACTGGCCAATTCGCTCCGCAAGACGGGTATGCAGGTGGTGTTGGTGGACAAGAACAACTTCCATCAGTTTCCCCCGTTGATTTACCAGGTGGCTTCGTCCGGCATCGAGCCGAGCTCCATCTCGTTCCCCTTCCGCAAGATATTCCGCAAGCGGAAGAACTTCTATTTCCGCATGGCCGAGGCACGCTCCATCTTCCCCGACAAGAAGATTCTGCAGACCTCCATCGGCAAGATAGAGTATGACTATCTGGTGTTTGCCGCCGGCACGACGACCAACTTCTTCGGCAACAAGCATCTGGAAGAGGAAGCCATGCCCATGAAGACCCTGCCCGAAGCCATGGGTTTGCGCAATGCCCTGTTGAGCAACCTGGAGCGCAGCATCACGTGTGCCACCGAGCAGGAGCGCAACGAATTGCAGAACATCGTCATCGTGGGCGGCGGCGCCACCGGCGTGGAGATTGCCGGCGTATTGTCTGAAATGAAGAAGTATGTGCTTCCGGCTGACTATCCCGACATGGACAGCAGCCAGCTGAATATATTCCTGATAGAAGCCGCCGGGCGTTTGCTGGGCGGCATGTCGCCCGAGTCTTCGGCGGCGGCAGAGCAGTTCCTCCGCAACATGGGCGTCAACGTCTGCCTGCACAAGAAGGTGACGGACTACCGCGACCACAAGGTCATCTTCGAGGACGGCATGGAGATTCCCACTCGCACGTTCATCTGGGTGAGTGGTGTGAAGGCGGTGGGCATTGGCAATATGCCCTCCGAGTGCATGGGTCGTGGCGGACGCCTGAAGGTGGACGCCTACAACCGGGTGGAAGGGTTGCAAGACGTGTTTGCCATCGGCGACCAGTGCATCATGACGGCCGACAAGGATTATCCCTACGGGCATCCCCAGTTGGCCCAGGTGGCCATCCAGCAAGGCAAGCTCCTGGCCGAGAACCTGAAGCGCATTGAGAAGAAAAAGCCCTTGAAGCCTTTCCATTACAAGAACCTCGGCTCGATGGCCACCGTGGGACGCAACCGCGCCGTGGCCGAGTTCAAGAAAGTCAAGACGCAAGGCTGGATAGCCTGGATATTGTGGCTGGTGGTCCACCTGCGCTCCATCCTGGGCGTGCGCAACCGCATCAGCGTCATGCTGAACTGGATGTACAACTACTTCACTTACGACCAGTCGCTCCGCATCATCATCTACGCCCGCAAGGCCAAGGAGGTGAAGGAGCGTGAGGAGCGCGAGGCTCGCGTACACTGGGGCGAGGACCTGCAAGCCGAGGAAGAGAAGGCGAAGGAAACCAAGGAGAACAAGTAACCCATAGGCAAGCATGACTCCCGACAAGAGAGTATTGATAGGCATGAGTGGCGGTATAGACAGTACCGCCACTTGTCTCATGTTGCGCGAGCAGGGCTATGAAGTCATCGGCCTGACGATGTGGGTGTGGGGCGACGAACCCGTGGAAGCCAGGCAACTGGCCGAAGCGATGGGCATCGAGCACCATATTGCCGACGAGCGCGAGGGCTTCCGCAAGACGGTGGTGCAATACTTCATTGACGAATATCGCAACGGCCGCACGCCCAATCCTTGCGTTATATGCAACCCCTTGTTCAAGTTCCGCGTCCTGGCAGAGTGGGCCGACAAGTTGGGGTGTCCCTATATCGCGACCGGACACTACACCCGCCTGGAGGAACGGGACGGGCGCATCTTCATCTGCGTGGGCGATGACGAGAAGAAGGACCAGTCTTACTTCCTCTGGCGATTGGGGCAGGACGTGCTGAAGCGTTGCATCTTCCCCCTCGGCACCTACACCAAGCAACAGGTGCGCGACTACCTGCGGGACAAGGGCTATGCCTTGAAAGCCGAGGAAGGCGAGAGCATGGAAGTCTGCTTCATCCCCGGCGATTACCGCGATTTCCTGCGCGAGCATTGTCCGGAGATAGACCGGGAAATAGGCCCCGGTTGGTTTGTCAATGCCGAGGGTGTCAAGTTGGGGGAGCACAAGGGCTATCCCTACTATACCATCGGGCAACGCAAGGGATTGGAGATTGCTTTGGGAAAGCCCGCCTACGTCCTCAAAATCAATCCGCAGAAGAATACCGTCATGCTGGGCGATGCCGACCAACTGAAAACGTCCTGGATGCTGGCCGAACGCGAGGTGCTGGTGGACAAGGCGGAGGTGTTCGGCAATTCGGACTTGTGTGTCCGCATCCGATACCGCAGCAAGCCCATCCCCTGCAACGTCCGCAGGCTGGACGACGGACGTTTACTTTTGCATTTCCGCGAGGAAGCATCGGCCATCGCACCCGGCCAGTCGGCGGTGTTCTACGTGGGACGCCGCGTGGTGGGCGGTGCGTTCATTGCCTCGCAACGGGGCATAGGCATGTATATCAATCCGACAGAAAATCAATAATCATCCAACACTATGAAGCATTTATGGATAACGCTTGCCCTGCTCCTGCCTGGGGTATGGGCACAAGCACAGGGCGACACGTTGAAATATCGCGTCACCCTCAGAGACAAGGCACAGACAGAGTATTCCCTGCAACGGCCGGAAGAATTCCTTTCCGCCAAGGCTTTGGAGCGGAGGGCACGGCAAGGCATTGCTGTAGACTCCACCGACCTGCCCGTTTGCCGTACCTATATAAATAAGGTGAAAGAGTTGGGTGCCCGCGTCGTGGTGACGGGCAAGTGGGAGAACTTCATTACCGTGTCCTGCAACGACACGACGGTGATGGACGCCGTGGCGGCATTGCCTTTCGTCCGCTCCGTCGAGCAAGTGTGGAAGGTGTCGGCATCCGCTTTGACGCCCAAGGCGGACAAGCGCGACTCCTTGGTCAACCAACCCGCCATCCATCCGGACAGCATCTATGGCACGGCCATCACCCAGATAGCCATGAGCCATGGAGACGAATTGCATAAGGCAGGCTTCCGGGGCGAGGGCATGACGATAGCCGTCATTGATGCCGGATACCATAACGTGGACCGCATCACGGCCATGCGCAACATCCGCATACGGGGCACACGCGACTTCGTCGAGCCGGGCTCGGACATCTACGCCAAGGGCAGCCACGGCATGTCGGTGCTGTCCTGCATGGCCATGAACATGCCCAACGTCATGACCGGCACCGCGCCCGAGGCTTCCTACTGGCTGTTGCGCAGCGAGGACGAGCGGAGCGAGCAACCCGTGGAGCAGGACTATTGGGCCGCCGCGGTGGAGTTTGCCGACAGCGTGGGCGTGGACGTGCTCAACACGTCTTTGGGCTATTATGTCTACGACGACCCGGCGCAGAACCTCCGCCTGCGCGACCTGGACGGACAGCATCAACTGATGTCCCGCCAGGCATCCCGCATAGCCGACAAGGGCATGATACTGGTGTGCAGCGCCGGCAACGCGGGCATGGAGTCGTGGAAGAAAATCACCACGCCCGGCGACGCGGACAATGTCCTGACCGTGGGCGCCATTGATAAACGCGGCGTCCTGGCTCCCTTCTCCTCCATAGGCAACACGCAGGACGGGCGCATCAAGCCCGATGTGGTGGCCGTGGGACTGGGTTCGGACGTCATGCGGACCAATGGAAACACGGGACACGCCAACGGCACTTCCTTTGCATCGCCCATCCTATGTGGCATGGTGGCGTGCCTCTGGCAGGCCTGTCCGGACCTCACGGCCAAGGAGGTCATCGCCTTGGTGCGCCGTGTGGGCGACCGCGCGGATTGTCCCGACAACATCTACGGTTACGGGGTGCCCGACCTCTGGAAGGCTTTGCAGGAATACCGCTCGGCACGTTGATTCGCCCCACTTCCAGACTTATGGAAACATTGTCCTTATATGAACTGAACGCGCTTGTGCGCCAAGCCTTGGAAAGGCAGGTGTCCGCCACCTACTGGGTGCAGGCGGAGCTGAGCGACGTGCGCGTCAACGCCAGCGGCCATTGCTACGTGGAGTTCGTGCAAAAGTCGCCCCGGGGCAATGCGCTGGTGGCTAAGGCGCGCGGCAACATCTGGGCCAACGTCTTCCAGATGCTGAAGCCCTACTTCGAGGAAGCCACGGGACAGGCGTTCGCCCCCGGCATCAAGGTGCTGGTGTGCGTGTCCGTCAGCTTCCACGAACTGTACGGCTACAGCCTCACGGTGCATGACATCGACCCCGCCTATACCTTGGGCGACCTGGCGCAACGCCGCCGCGAGATACTCCGTCAACTGGAGGAGGAGGGCGTGCTGACGCTCAACAAGGAGTTGCCCATGCCCCTCTTGCCCCAGCGCGTGGCGGTCATCTCGTCGCCCACCGCCGCCGGATACGGGGACTTCCGCCATCAGCTCGAGCACAACCCGCGGGGATATTACTTCCAGGTGGAGTTGTTCCCCGCCGTCATGCAGGGGGATGCCGTGGAAGAGACCGTGCTCGATGCCCTGGACCGCATCAATGCCCGCCTGGCGGAGTTCGACGTGGTGGTCATCATACGCGGCGGGGGAGCCACGTCGGATCTCTCCGGCTTCGACACCTACATGCTGGCCGCGGCCTGCGCGCAGTTCCCCCTGCCCATCATCACCGGCATAGGCCATGAGCGCGACGACACGGTGCTGGACAGCGTGGCGCACACCCGCGTCAAGACTCCTACGGCGGCGGCCGAGCATCTCATTGCCCGCATGGACGAGACGGCAGACCGGTTGTACACCCTCGCCGCCCGCCTGCAACAGGCCGTGCGGGGAAGCCTGGTGCAGGAACACCGCCGCATCGACCAGCTTCGCCGCCGCATCCCTGCCGTTGCCTACCGCAGCCTGTCCCAATCCCGCCTCGCCCTGGCTACCATACACAAGGATATCCGTCAAGCCGTGGGCACGTTGCTGGACCGCCGCCGTCACCGTCTGGAACTCTTGTCCCAGCGTATCGCCGACGCCTCGCCGGAGAAACTGTTGGCACGGGGATACAGCCTGACGCTGAAGGATGGCCGGGCAGTGCGCGATGCCTCCGCCTTGCAGCCGGGCGATGTGCTGGAGACACGGCTGCACCACGGCACGGTCCATTCCGTCGTCACCGCGCCCGATACGCTTATTAATCATTAATCATTCACCATTTACCCTTATCAATATGCCTGCCAAGAAAAAAGAAACCTATTCCGAAGCCATGGCCCGCCTGGAGAAAATCGTCAACCAGATAGACAGCAACCAGCTGGACATCGACCAACTGGCCGACAGCATCAAGGAAGCGAACGAAATCATAGCCTTCTGCACCGCAAAATTGACGAAAGCAGAAGCCGAAGTGGAAAAATTACTGTCCGACGGCGTGGAAACTAAAGAATAAACCGTACATTTGTGCCAACTAACGAGAAGCATCATGACACCGATGGAATTAAGGAAAAACGTGTTGCAGGAAATCGCCTCGCTCTTGGACAATGAAGAGGCCATGCAACGGGTGTATGCCTATCTCCTGTCCTTGAAGGGGGAGGGGATGGCGGAGAATATCCCCGGACTGCCCTACACCAAGGAGGAGCGGAGGCAATCGCTGTCCCGCGCCGAGGCCGAGGTGATGTCCGGACAGGTCAGCCTGCACGACGGTGTGCTGGAGCGGATGAAACAAAAGATAGCGTCATGGAAATAGTTTGGACAGCAGAAGCAGAACGCCACGTGTCGGCGTTGGCCGACAGTTTCCTCCAGGCAGGCGACGCCCGTGCCGCAGGGGACTTTGTGCGCAAGACGATGGATGTGGTGGGCCGCCTGGCCGATGCTCCATACGCCGGTCAGCGTCTGGCCGGACGGCGGGGGGCTTACAGGGCGGTTTCGGTGGACCTCTGGTTCAAGGTCATCTACCGCGTGGTGAGCCACAAGGTGGTGGTCATTGCCATCTGGGACTGCCGCCGCGAACCTCTCGACCTGACCGCCCTCGTGCCCAGGTGATGCTTTGAGACGGGTAAAGACAGAATCATCAATATCATAAGACAGTATGAAAGAAATAGATTGGTCCAATCTGTCCTTTGGATACATGCGGACAGATTACAACGTGAGAATCTACCATCGTAACGGACAATGGGGCGAACTGGAGGTTTGCAGCGAAGAGTATATCCCCCTGCACATGGCCGCCACCAGCCTGCACTACGGCCAGGAGGCCTTCGAGGGCCTGAAGGCATTCCGCGGCAAGGACGGCAAGATACGCATCTTCCGCCTGGAGGAGAACGCCGCACGCCTGCAGTCCACCTGCAGAGGTATCCTGATGCCCGAACTCAGCACGGAGCGTTTCCGCGAGGCGGTCATCAAGGTGGTGAAGCTGAACGAGCGTTTCATCCCGCCCTACGAGAGCGGCGCGTCGCTCTACATCCGTCCCCTGCTCATCGGCACCGGGGCACAGGTCGGCGTGAAGCCCGCCAATGAATACCTCTTCCTCATCTTCGTGACGCCCGTAGGCCCGTACTTCAAGGGCGGGTTTGCCGCCACGCCCTACGTCATCACCCGCAAGTACGACCGCGCCGCCCCGCTGGGCACCGGCACGTTCAAGGTGGGTGGCAACTACGCCGCCAGCCTGCGGGCCAGCAAGGAGGCGCACGAGGGAGGCTACTCTGCCGAGTTCTACCTGGACGCCAAGGAGAAGAAATACATGGACGAGTGCGGCGCCGCCAACTTCTTCGGCATCAAGGACAACACCTACATCACGCCCCTGTCCACCTCCATCCTGCCCAGCATCACCAACAAGAGCCTGATGCAACTGGCCGAGGACTTGGGCCTGAAGGTGGAACGCCGCCCCATCCCCGAAGAGGAACTCAGCACCTTCGAGGAGGCAGGAGCCTGCGGCACGGCAGCCGTCATCAGCCCCATCAGCCACATCGACGACCCCGAGAACGGCCGCAGCTACACCTTCACCAAGGACGGCACGCCCGGCCCCATCAGCACCAAGCTGTACCATAAACTGCGCGCCATCCAGTACGGCGACGAACCGGACACGCATAACTGGGTGACAGTCCTGGACTAAACGCATTTCTATGGGAAAAGGAAAACTACAGAAATTCGCCGACATGGCCACATACCCGCACGTCTTCGAGCACCCCTACGCCGGGCCCGAAGGCGTGCCTTTTGCGATGAAGGGGCAATGGGATACCCTCTTCTTCCGCAACGGCCGCCCCTTGACCTTGGAGCTGGGCTGCGGCAGGGGAGAATATACCGTGGGCCTGGCCCGGAGGATGCCGGAGCGCAACTTCATCGGCATCGACATCAAGGGTGCCCGCATGTGGACGGGAGCCACCGACGCCCTGCGGACGGGGCTGAAGAACGTGGCCTTCCTCCGCACCCGCATCGAGGCCATCGACCAATGCTTCGCCCCCGGCGAGGTGGACGAGTTGTGGCTCACCTTCAGCGACCCGCAGATGAAGAAGGCCACCAAGCGGCTGACGTCCACGTATTTCCTGACGCGCTACCGCCGCTTCCTGCGCGACGGGGGACGCATCCACGTCAAGACGGACAGCCCCTTCCTCTACACCTACACCCGGTTGATGGCGGAGCACAACGCCCTGCCTATCCTTGCAATGACGGACGACCTCTATGCCTCGCCCCTCAGCGGCGGCGTGCTGACCGACATCCGCACCTACTACGAGCAGCAATGGCTGGACCGCGGCATGACCATCAAGTACATCTGCTTCCGCCTCCCTGCGGAGGGCGAGCTGGCCGAACCGGAGGTGGACATCCCCTTGGACGACTACCGCAGCTACGGGCGCAGCAAGCGGAGCGGGCTGGAAGTGTCAAGATAGATTATCATAGATGGGTTGTTACCGAACCTTTCGTAACTGATTGGTTATGAACAATGCCCTATGAAGCCTGCCAAAGGTGGCGCCTTTCCCTACCAAAGGTGGCGCCTTTCCCTGGCAAAGGTGGCACCTTTCCCTGGCAAAAGTGGCGCCTTTCCCTGGCAAAATCACATGATGTAAATAATAAATACCAAACTATTATGACTCTATATCCCAAACTGATACACGACGCACTGGCCACCGTGCGCTATCCCGGCAACGGGAAGAACCTCGTCGAGGCGGAGATGGTGGCCGACAACCTGCGCATCGACGGCATGAAGGTCAGCTTCTCGCTGGTCTTCGAGAAGTCCACCGACCCCTTCATGAAGTCCATGGTGAAAGCCGCCGAGACCGCCATCCACACCTACGTGTCGCCCGACGTGGAGGTGACCATCACCACCGAGAGCCGCCAGGCCGCCCGCCCCGAGCCGGGCAAGATGCTGCCGCAGGTGAAGAACGTCATCGCCGTGTCCAGCGGCAAGGGCGGGGTGGGCAAGAGCACCGTGGCCGCCAATCTGGCCGTGGCCCTCGTCCGTCTGGGCTACAAGGTGGGATTGCTGGACGCCGACATCTTCGGCCCGTCCATGCCTAAGATGTTCCAAGTGGAGGACGCCCGCCCGTATGCCGTCAGCAAGGATGGGCGCGACCTTATCGAGCCTGTCGAAAAGTATGGGCTGAAACTCCTCTCCATCGGCTTCTTTGTCAACCCGGACCAGGCCACGTTGTGGCGCGGAGGCATGGCCAGCAACGCCCTGAAGCAACTGGTGGGCGACGCCGACTGGGGCGACCTGGACTACTTCGTCATCGACACCCCGCCGGGCACCAGCGACATCCACCTGACGCTGCTGCAGACGCTCGCCATCACGGGCGCAGTGATAGTCACCACGCCCCAGCAAGTGGCCTTGGCCGATGCCAGGAAGGGCGTGGACATGTATCGCAACGACAAGGTGAACGTCCCCATCCTGGGCCTGGTGGAGAACATGGCGTGGTTCACCCCGGCCGAACTGCCGGAGAACAAGTATTACATCTTTGGCAAGGAGGGGGGCAAGCGGCTGGCCGATGAACTGGGCGTGCCCCTGCTGGGACAAATCCCCTTGGTGCAGAGCATCTGCGAGAGCGGCGACGAGGGACAGCCTGCCGCCTTGGATGCGGATACCGTCACGGGCCGGGCTTTCCTGCAGTTGGCCGCCGCCGTAGTACGACAAGTGGATAGGCGCAACGTAGAGATGCCGCCTACCCACATCGTCGAAGTCAAGAAGTAATTAAGAGAGAATTGAAAAGTAGAGCCGGGCCGTGTGTCCGGCTCTTTTTGTATAGGTGCCTATTGCAGGCGGAAGGTGACCGGCAAGGTGTAGCGCACGTTCACGGCCTGTCCGTCTTGCATGCCGGGAGTCCACGCGGGCATGGCTTTGACGACGCGGATGGCTTCCGCATCCAGTTCGGGACTGACACCACGCATTATCTTGGTTTCCCCTATGGTGCCGTCTGCCTGAATCACGAACTGGCAGATGACGCGTCCTTGCACGCCGGCTTCCTGGGCGGCTACGGGGTAGCGGAGGTTCTCGCCGAGCCACTTCATCAATGCCTGCGGTCCGCCGGGGAACTGGGGTGCTTGTTCCACCATGTCATAGACTTCCGAATTTCCTTTGGCCACTTTGTCTTGTTTGGCGGCCATCTCTTCCATCTGTTCTACGGTTTGTTCGTCAATCACGACCTCACGCGTGCCGTCCTTGTCCATTACGATTGCGGTCTTAGGTTCACTGTTGCCGGCGCATGCTGCGGCCAGCAAGGCTGCCACCGGGATGAAGAGCAGGTACTTCAGCTGCCCGATGCTTTTGCTTCTTTGTTTGTTCATCATACGGATTCTCTTTTTTAAAGGTAATACATTAAAGTTATTATAGATAGTTGCTGCAGCCTTGTGGTAAGCCAGTCCCAGGAGGTGGTACTGGTAGGTCCGTCGGTCATGTCCCTCGGCCAGGACGCTTTGGTCGGCCAGGTATTCCAGGTTCTGTCTCACTTCGCGCTTCCACAGCCAGACGAAGGGGTTGAACCAGCCCAGCGTGCAGGCCAGTTCGGCGGCCAGCACATCCAGGGAATGGACCTGGCGGGCATGGGTCTGCTCGTGGACCAATATCTCATCCAGTTCTTCGGGGGTGTGGCCTGTAGGGCAGACGAAGATTTGCCGGAAGAAGGAGAAGGGGGCTTCCCCCTCTGGCAGGGCGTGGATGGTCATGCCATTCACCTCAGTCCGTGGGCAACGTCTGCCCAGCTGCCCGATGGCCAGGCATTGGATCAGGATGCGGACCGCCAGCAGGCAGACACCGATGCCATAGATCCAAGCCGCCAGATGGGTCAGGGACAGGCCTGTACGGCTTGGCTCCGGGGTGACGATGAACTCTGGCAGCAATACCTCCGCCGTGAAGGTGCCTACCGCATGGGCTGTGGGCAGGGTGCTGAGCCACATTTGCGTCCAAGGCAGAGGGGCCAGGACGGCAACGGCCAGGATGCCCAGCAGCGCGGCACGACGCCACTTGAAGAACGTGTCCCGATAGAAGAACAGGCGGTAGAAAGCGTAGAGCAGTGCCAGGATGATATTGGCTTTCAGCAGGTAGTCAGACATGGTTCAAAGTGAGTTTATAGGTTGTTGTTCATTCTTTTCCTTTCTCGATCATTTGGAGAATGTCCTGCAAGTCGTCGGCGGATATCTTCTGCTCTTTGGCGAAGAAAGAGACCATCTCCTTGTAGGAATTCTCGAAATAGTTGCGCACAAAGCCGCTCATGAAGGTGCGTTTATACTCCTGTTCGCTGATGAGCGGGGTGTACAGGTACATGTTGCCTACACGGCTCAGCTTGACGTACCCTTTGCGTTTCAGGTTGGTTACGATGGACGCAAGGGTCGTGTAGGGCGGTTTCGGCTCGGCATAGCGGGCCAGGATGTCCTTGATGAAGCACTCTTTCAATGTCCAGATGTGCAACATCACTTCTTCTTCTTGTCTGGTTAATTTCTCCATGGATATAAGTTTTTTAGTGAATTCGCTGCAAATCTACGACTACTTCGTAAACTATCCAAATATCTATGGTTAAATAATACGAAATAGTCGTATGTTTGATGGATTTCCGGGAAGGAACATAAAAATGTGTCGGCAGGCATCGTGCATTGGAAAGTTATGCCTATCTTTGCAAGTGCCTGCCTAGCAAACATTCATTTATTAATTATATAATGTACTAACACGTATGAAGAAAATCAAGTATGCATTGATGGGAGCGTGCGTCGCCTTATGCGCTGCATGTTCCACGCAGTCGCCCACCGTCTACACCAACGACAAGGGGACGAACTGGCATTGGGAACAAGGAACCATTGTGGTGGAATCGCCTGAACGTCCTGCCGGACAAGAGAGCGCCCTCGGCTTGACCGTCCCCAAACTGGAGGTGGTCCGTGTGGGCTTTGTCGGCCTGGGTATGCGCGGACCGGGTGCCGTGGAGAGCTTCACCCACATTCCCGGCACGCAGATTGTGGCCCTCTGCGACTATGAGCAGGAACGTGCCGAGCGTTGCCAGGAGTATCTGCGCAAGGCTTCCATGCCCGAAGCTGCCATCTACAGCGGGGAGAAGGGCTATGAGGAACTGTGCAAGCGTGATGACATTGACCTGGTGTATGTGGCTACCGACTGGATGCACCACTTCCCCGTGGCCAAGTGCGCTTTGGAGAACGGCAAGAACGTGGCCATCGAGGTGCCGTCTGCCATGAACCTGGCCCAGTGCTGGGAGCTGATTGACCTGAGCGAGAAGACCCGCAAGCACTGCATGATTCTGGAGAACTGCTGCTATGACTGGTTCGAGATGAACACCTTGAACATGGCCCAGCAGGGTGTCTTCGGCGAGGTTATCCGCGCACAGGGTGCTTACATCCACAACCTCGACGAGTTCTGGGATTACTACTGGAAGGACGGCGAGAACGACAAGCTGGGCTGGCGTCTGGACTACAACATGCGCCATCGCGGCGACGTCTATGCCACTCACGGCCTTGGCCCGGTTGCCCAAGCCTTGAACATTCACCGTGGTGACCGCATGAAGACCCTCGTGGCCATGGACACGAAGTCTGTGGTGGGCAAGGCTTTGGTGGAAGAGCGCACGGACTCCACTTGCAACAACTTCCGCAACGGCGACCACACCACGACCCTCATCCGCACCGAGTTGGGCAAGGTCATCGAGATCCAGCACGACGTCATGACTCCCCAGCCCTACAGCCGTCTGTACCAACTGACGGGCACCAAGGGATTTGCCAACAAGTATCCCATCGAGGGCTATGCCTTGGGTGGCGACCAACTGAGCGCTTCCGGCGTGCAGCCCGAGGTGGACAACCTCAGTGCCCACAGCTTCTTGCCGAAGGACGAGATGGATGCCTTGGTGGAGAAATACCAGCACCCCATCCTGAAGAAGTATGGCGAGATGGCCAAGGAAGTCGGCGGTCACGGCGGCATGGACTTCATCATGATGTGCCGTCTGGTTTACTGCTTGCAGAACGGTCTGCCGCTGGATATGGATGTATATGACCTGGCCGAATGGTGCTGCCTGGCCGAACTGGGCGAACTGTCCATGGACAATGGTTGCGCCCCGGTAGCTTTCCCGGACTTCACCCGTGGCGAGTGGAACAAGGTGCAAGGCTACAAGCACGCTTATGCTTCCCCCGAAGCTGAGAAAGAAGCTGCCGACAAGGCTGCCGCCTTCACGGCGAAGCTGAAGGAGCAGGGGAAGAAGTGACGCTGTCACGCCGTCTGAAGTGCGAATAGCGCGGGCAACACCGGAACAAAAAATATCCGTGTTGCCCGCGCTAATCTTTTACTTTGGCCCGTCAAAGTCCCTCTTGGGCAGGGTCAAGTGAGGGTTTATTCTTCTTCTTCCGCTTCTTCCTTCACCACAAGCAGCTTGTCCACGCGGCCGCGGTCCATGTCCACGACCTCGAACTTCAGGTTCTGGTAGTTGAACAGGTCGCCTGCCTTGGGCACCCGGCCGATGAGGAACATGGCCAGTCCGCTCAGGGTGGTGAAGTCCTCTTCCTTCAGGTCGTCGTAGTTCATGATGCCCATGGCTTCCATGAAGTCGTCCAGGTTCATCGAGCCTTCCACCAGCAGGGAGCCGTCTTGGCGCGGCACGATTTCCTCTTCCTCTATTTCATTCTCTTCCAGGATGTCGCCGAAGATGCTTTCGGTCAGGTCGTGCAGGGTGATGATGCCTTGCGTGCTGCCGTATTCGTCCACCACGACGCCGAACTTGTTCTTGTTCTTCTTGAAAAGCTCCAATACCTTCTTGGCATACAGGCTCTCCGGGATGAACAGGGGCGGGCGGGCAATGCTGCGCAGGTCGAAGGGCTGGTTGCTGCCCAGCATGACGATGATGTCCTTCACCGACACCACGCCTATCACCTCGTCCTTGCCGCTTTCCACCAGCAGGTATTTGCTGAAGTGCTGTTCGCGGATGATGCGCAACACGTCTTCGCGGCTGTCGTCCGGGTGCATCACGACAATGTCCCGGCGGTAGGTCATCAGGTCGTTGGCGCGCTTGTCCGAGAAGCGGAACACGTCGCGCAGCATCTCCGTTTCGTCCTTGTCTATGACGCCTTGCTCAGAACTTTGGTGCAGGATCATTTTCAGTTCTTCCTGGGTCATCTGGCGTTCCGAACCTTCTTCCAGGCCAATCAGCTTGTTGACCAGCTTGGTGGAGGCGCTGAGCAGGCAGACGAAGGGGTAGGAGATGTTTTTGACGGCAATCATCAGCGGGCTGAGCCGTGTGGCCCACTTCTCCGGGTCGCTCAAGGCGATGGACTTGGGGACCAGTTCGCCCACGATGAGCGACAAATAAGTGATGAGCACGACTATCGTCGCCACAGCCAGCGTATGGGCGTAGGGGGCCAGCCAGGGAACCAGCAAGAACAAAGGCTCTATCTCGTCGGACAAAGTGGCGCCACCGTATGCACCGGACACGATGCCGATGAGGGTGATGCCGATTTGGATGGTTGAAAGAAATTTCTCGGGTTCTTCCAATTGTTTCAGCACGCCTTTGGCCCTTTTGTTTCCTTTGCCGACCATGGTTTCCAGTCGTGCTTTGCTGGCCGATACCAGCGCTAATTCGTACATGGCAAAAATGCCGTTAAGAAGTAATAAAAGTAGAATAATAAAAAATTCCATAAAGGGTTTTAATGGTTTCAGGTGCAAACATACGAAAAATCTGTGGAAAAACCTCCAAAATTCGGCAGATTAACGCAATGTAATCTGTGAATTAAGTAGTTAGGAGAAAATCGCGGAAGTTGGATAGAGGGCTGAATAGCGATTCAAAGCGGATTGGAGAAAGAGAACGGTTTCCTAATCGTTACCCGTCAGAAATGCAGATTTAACAGTCACCGTTCCGTTTGCGCCGCTCTGCTTAGGTTTGCTTGTCAAGGTTTAACTCGTTGATTTATAGTTTTGCAACCAAAAAAGAACGAGTATGACAAGGAGCACATTTCGCGTGCTGTTCTATGCG
>CASEYC010000031.1 GCA_949292025.1 uncultured Bacteroides sp.
GAAATCCTGCAAATCCTAAGCTTTTCTCTACTGGATAAAACGCCTGTAAGAGAGATACTTACTGATTGCGATTACAAAAATGTCAAAGAACTAAATTATAAACAGTTGAAAATCAGCTGGGACTAAGTGCCCAGCAGTGAAAATAACAGACATCATGAGAAGACTAAAATTCATTGCTACGGCAACCCTGCTGGGACTACTGACTGTAAGTTGCCAGGACGACAACAACGAAAGTGTAACGCCCAATGCGTACCAGCCCATTGAGCTGACCGCAACAGAAACGCGGCTGGCCATGGAGAACAACGGTTTTGCTTTCCGGTTCTTCCGTGCGGCAGTGCAGACATTGCCTGAGTCTGCACAGCAACAACTGTTCGTTTCTCCGTTCAGCACCTCCTTGGCCCTGTCCATGCTGACCAACGGAGCAAACGGCATGACCGAGCAAGAGCTGGCCGATGCCTTGGGGTTCAGCGGATTCTCGCTGGAAGAAATCAACGGCTATAACCGGAAACTGACCACGGAACTGGCCACGCAAGACCAGACCAGCCGCATCAGCCTGGCCAACTCGCTGTGGCTGAACGAAGGATTCACCGCGCTCGACAGCTACCGCCAGACGCTGACGGACAACTATGATGCCGAAGTGCAGACGGTGGACTTTGCCACGGCATTGCCCGCCATCAACGGATGGTGTTCCGAAAAGACCAACGGACTGATCCCGGAGATTCTGGAGAGCTTGGAGCCGGATGCCGCCATGGTGCTGATGAACGCGCTCTACTTCAAAGGCGCATGGTCCGAACCTTTTGACCCCAAAGCAACTGCCCAAGAAACATTCTACAACACGGACGGCACGACAACCCTTGTCGAACTGATGCACCGCACAGGCACCTACAACTATTTGGAGCAAGACGGCTACCAGACGGCCCGTCTGCCCTTCGGGAACGGAGCGTTCAGCCTGACCATCCTGCTGCCGGACGAAGGAAACGACCTAGCCGACTGCCTCGCCAACTTGGATGAAGAGAAGTGGCAGAACCTGGATGCAGACATAGAACGTGTCGCTGCGGAACTGGACGTAAAACTGCCCAAATTCAAGACGGACAGCAACAATATCCTCAACAACACGATAAAGGCATTGGGCATCCAACAAGCCTTCAGCGAAAGCAGTGACTTCAGCCGCCTGAGCAAACAGCCCATAGGAATCAATCAGATCCGGCAAGCCCTGTCTTTCAGCTTGGACGAAAAAGGCACGGAAGCTGCGGCTACTACCGTCATCGAAGGACTGACCACCGGCGGCACTATCGAGCCGGCCGCTCCTACCCCCTTCCATGTGCAGCGCCCCTTCCTGTGCATCCTCTCCGAGAAAAGCACAGGCTGCATCCTGTTCATTGGCAAAGTGGAAAAAATGTAACCCCCACGCAAAACCGGTTTATTGCATAGCAGATTCATAAAAGAACAAAACCTCCATTGCATACGCCCCCCTGAAGGGAGACATGCAATGGAGGCTGTTTTTATATCCCCATGATTTCTTTCCGAGAGGACATGCCGTCCCCTAAAGTCCCTCTTTAGCCGCGTAAAGTCCCTCTTTAGCGTCGTCAAAGCCCTGTTTACGCCGCTCATACTGCCACGACCTCCACCAGCAGCCATATTCACCTGATTATTCCCTGCCATACTTTAGACTTTATAAATTCAGACGGCAAAGGTATAAAAATACCAAGGGAATTTGCCCAAGTCCCGAAAATATTTCCTACATTTGCATCTACCAACCTAATCTCTTGAAACGATGAAAGAAGTAATCCAATACCTCGAGCAGTTGGAACGGAATAACAACCGCGAATGGTTCAATGCCCACAAGGACGAATACCGCGCGGCACAGGCCAGGTTCGACACCTTTGCCGGGCAACTCATCGCGGGCATCGCCTCTTTTGATGACAGCATCCGGGACCTGACCGCCAAGGACTGCACCTACCGCATCTATCGCGACACCCGTTTCTCCTCGGACAAGCGGCCTTACAAGACCCATATCGGCACCTTCATCTGCCCGGGCGGAAAGAAATCGGGCTATGCAGGCTATTATTTCCAGGTGGGACCGGAAGAGGAAGGCTACGATGCAGGCACCATGCTGGCCTCCGGACACTATTGCATGGAACCACAGGCTCTGCGCACCCTGCGCGAAGACATCTGCAACGGCGACGGGGACTTTGAACAGACCCTGCGCCAGGCCCCGGACTTCCGGCTGGATGATGAAGGCAAGCTGAAGCGTGTGCCCAACGGATTCCCGAAGGATGCCGCTTGCTCGGAATACCTGAAATACCGGACGTATTGCCTGGTATGCTCGCCCGGCAAGGCGTTCGCCCTGACGGACAACCTGCTGGAACGGACGGTGGAATTGTTCCGCTCGACCTATCCCTTCATTGATTATGTCAACCGCGCCATCGCCTTCACGCGCGACGAGCTATAAAGAACACTTTTGTATAACCCTCTAAAAACCTACAGACTATGGCTGACAATTACCTCGAAAAGCAGTACGATGACTACCGGGCCAAGAAAGCGGCTTGGGAGTGGGAACGCAAGTGTGGCAAGAAAAACAAAAAGGCTGCCTTGAAGCAGCCGGAACCGGTGCTTCCTCCTCACCCCGATGATGCAGACTTCATCGAGGAAGAAGAGGAAGAAGAGCGTTAATCAAAGGCCGGGACAGGCAGGTGCATGCCTGCCATCGTCAGACCGTTCTCCTGGGCATAATGGATAAAGTGCCGACGCACGCGGATAGCGGCCTCCTTGTCCATATCAAACGTGGCGCAGACCTCCGGATGTACTTTCTGGAGGGCTGCGCCGTGCATGATGTCCCCCACCACCAACAGCCTGCCGGCCTGGAAAACCGCATGGCCGGGCGTGTGTCCCACGGCATCCATCGCCACGACCTTGCCCGGCAACGTGTCGCCGAACTGGAAGAGGTGCAAGCGGTCCTGATAAGCCTCCATCGTTTTCACCTGCTGGCGGTTGGCCTTGTCCGCCATCCAATAGTCATACTCCGGCTTCGAGACATAGACCTCGGCGTTGGGGAAGACAACCGCGCCCTCCGCCGTCAGCATTCCGCCGATGTGGTCGCCGTGCATGTGGGTCAGATAAATGTACTTCACGTCGGCCGGCGCCACCCCGAAGGTTTGCAAGCCCGAAAGCAGGCGGCTGTCCGTGGCCCCCAGTCCGGTGTCGAACAAGATACCCGCATCAGGGGTCTTCACATAGAACGTGCTGACCGTGGAAGGCACACCGCCCGCCAGGCCGAGGCTGTCCACCAAGGCATCGGGAGCATCGGGGAAGAGGGTGCGCGGCATCAGGCGGTCGGCGGCATTGTCCCGTATCCACATCGCCTGCAGGTCGCCCACTTGCATGGCCAGTGTGTAAACACTATCGCCACGGACGGCCAAGGTGTCCGTCCGGGTCACACTTTCAGCGGTTTGCTTCTTGGCATTCCCGCCGCAGGAGGCCAACGTCAAAGCGGCCGTTCCACACAACAGATAAGTCTTGATGTTCATTGCGTTTCTTGATTGGGTTCAGGCTGCAAATATAACCAAATATCACGGAAAATCACTATCTTTGCACGCGCTTTGACGAAAGCGCAGACTGATTAAATCTCCAAGTATGCAAAACAAATATCTTTTCAGGCGTTATGCTCTCTTCGCCATCGCCCTCTTTGTCAACGCGATGGGAGTCGCTTACATCACCAAGGCCGCACTGGGCACCTCGCCCATCACCAGCATCACCTACGTCGCCAGCATGTTCACCCCGCTCACCATGGGGCAATGGACCATCATCCTCAACCTGCTTTTTGTACTGCTGGAGCTGCCCTTCATGACGCGCCGGCAAGTGAAGGACGACCTCCGGATGTCACTACTGTCCACTAAAAAATGGACAAGGTTAAAAATTAAATAAATTCGGTTCATTAGAATCATTTAGTTCTTTGACATTATTGAAATTTGATTTGTCGAACAAGTCACGAAGCCGTGTTTTGTCGGTCAGGGAGATTCC
>CASEYC010000032.1 GCA_949292025.1 uncultured Bacteroides sp.
CATGACACAACTAAAAAACAACAAGAGAAAAGCAAGCCTTAAGGGGAAAAGGAAAATGGCGGGATGGAGCGATGAGTTTCTTGCTGAACTTTTAGATGCGCCATGGCAGAATGAAGAAATTTAGTAATGCGTCAGCCCTGGTCCATGCCCCATGGCTTCATGCACCAATACTTGGCGGAATCTCTCTGCATCCACACCATCCACAGTAGGACAATAAGCAATGGCACGCTCGCAGATGTAGCCAGGCTGGGCAGTCGATTCAAATCTCACATTGGTAGTCCCGACATAAGATTCAGTGTTCAGGATCACAATCAAAAGAGCTTCATCAAACAAAGCGGCATCGCCTGCCAATTCGGGTACAGCCTTGGCATATTCTTCCACCAACGCATTGTCACCTGTGATTTCTGTGCTCACAGAACTGTCAAACATACAACCGAACTTGGTAACATAATCATCGTTGAAGGCATTGTTCAGCGAAACGGCCTTCACCATCCAGACATCAAAATAGTCGCGCAATTCTTTCAGAGGTTCTTCCGTAAAGAGATTCTCCATAGCCTGCTTCATCACCTCTTCGTAAAATCCATTGGCTATCTCGGTATCAATGAATCCGTCACCCATCAGGACGATGGGAACACCTGCTCCTGTTTGATGGGCTTGAAGTTGCACCACTTCCTTGTCATGGGCAGTTAAGTCAACAGACGTGCCCACTTCTTGTCCGGCCTGCTGAATAGTGATGTAGGGCGAAGCCATGTCAACCGCATTCACGTCCGATTCTTCTTGGTCGGCAATGTATATCTGGAATAGGGCCGTACGTTCTTCACGGGTATCGTTGGGAAGGACCTTGATGACAAATGAATCATGAATCAGCGTCTTTGTATTCATGTCTGCATCCTTCAATGGCTCTATCCAATCAGTAACATTGGTGGTATAAGTCCACAAATGCGCTTCTTTGTCTACAAAACTGGTGCTGAACTTGATTGTCACTTCACCACCTTCGGCCGGCACTTCATACAAAGTCTTTTCCACCTCAAGCACATCCGTAGCCTTCTGTTTGATCGTAAGAGACAACGGATCCCCGCTACCTGTCAATGTCAGCGTGGCCGAACGCTCATCGCCTGTCAGGTTCTTCTCTTTGGCTATGACAGAAACCGTAACATCTTCGCCACCTTTGCCTGTCATGGGAGACACCGTCAACCAATCGGCATCCACCTTGGCAATCCAATTTCCTTCACTGTAGAAATCAACTGAAATTTGCGAATTTTTGTCCGCATCCAGCACCAAATCACTTTCCGGAGTGGTCACGGTAATGCCCGTATCGCCCGATGAGATACCGTTATCATCATCATCCGAGCAAGACAGGGCAATAGCAGCCCATCCTAACAATAAATATATAAATCGGAATTTCATAAATGTATCTGCTTCTTTGGAGTTAGAGAATTACCACACTCTGTCCACGTAGTTTTCCGGAGTGGACTTCGGCGCCTGCAGCGTACGCAACTGCAAGCCAGCTTCCCGCTTTACAGCTGCGGTCTCATTCTGTGCAATGGCAGTAAAGTCAAGGCGTGCAATCTCCGTGGTCACCAAGCCGTCATCGCTCAAGCCAAACACGAGCACCATGCTGGGTGCTCCAGGCAATACGGCATATTGCAGTTCCAGTCCGGTCACGGTCTGCGTGCCGCTCTTCAAGAGTTGGGATTTGCTCCAATCGGAACTGCCGCCATTATTTTGTTCATCGGCAATAACCATGTTGAAGGCCATATTGTAGATGTCTTATGTTTTTTAAGCCTATGACAATATGTCAATCCACAAGCGAACAATAAAAACAAGTTGACAAGATAACACACAAAAACAAAGACAACTTGACTACAAAGCAACACACACATAGAAAAGAGGCACTTTGGAAAGCTTAAAGTTCCTCTTTAAGACCTCCAAAGTGCCTCTTTAAAGACGTCAAGTGCCTCTTTAAGATTACCACGTATAATTCAGGCCGAAGCCAAAGTTTTCATTAATCTGGAAATACGACCCGTTCTCGGCCGGAGCCACGCCATCATCAAAACGTCCGTAGACGTAGAGCTTGGCGGAGAGGTAACGGTTGAGAATGAAGTTGAAGGTGTTTTCCCACTCGATGCGCACCGTCTTGTAGGACGTCAGGTAGTCGAAGCGCGAGGTGACATTCAGGAAGGAGAAAGCCTTCCAGGTCAGGTTGGCCTGCACCTGCGAACCGAGGTCGTGGGCTGTCGTGGCGCCCTCTTCCAAGCCAAGAGCCACTTCATCCACGTCGGGGTTGGTGACTATCTTCATTGTATAGGTGATAGGAGCCAAAAGGACGGAGAGCGTTACCTTCTCCTTGCTCAGCTTGTAGTCCATACCGAGACCGGAGGTCCAGTAGGCGGGCGAGAGGAAAGCCGCGTTCAGCGTCAGGCTGTTGGCGCCATAGCCGTTGCAGAACTGGGTCTTGAACTCCGTGTGCAGCGTATAATACCAATGCTTGACAGCACGAAGGCCCACCTTGGAAGCGATGCGCAGTTGGTCGTTGTTGACCAGATAACTGTGGTATTCATCCGAAGGGGCAGAGATATAGCCCAGTTTGGCATCGAGCAGGTTCTCCCACTGCCACTTCTCGCGGTCATTGTAATTGGCAAAAAGCTGAAGATTGCCCAATAGCGAGTGCGTACCTTCACCTCCATTATACCAGTTTTTAGATATATGGCTTTGGCTGAATTGGATGGAACCATTACCACCCGTCACCCACCAATTGGGCTTGTGGATGACAACCTCGGCATCCTCTGGTTTGACATACCCCATGCTTTCCGACTTGAAGAGTTTGAGCACGGAAGGACGCGACTCTTCTTCCTTTTCTATATTATCATGATAAGAAGGGCCTTCCTTTATCTTGTCTTCGGTGAAGCGCACCAAATCCAAATGATTGACATAGGCCGCCAACAAGGCGTGGTCCACAGCCTCGTCCACCTGTTGCTGGCGGGTAAAAGGCAGCGTATCTACCTGCAAGGGACAGGGCACAGAGGTTTTCAACGCATCCCCGCCGCTGAACCGCCACGGCATACGGGAGATACGTGCCATAGGCCGCTTGAAGTACGTAAAGGGAAGGAAGAGGCGATGATAGTCTGGATTGACGCGGATATAGCGCGCCGGGGTTGCGGGGTCATTCAGGTACTCCAAAACGCCGAGGATACGCTCGTAAGCCATGGAAACGGTGTCCAAGCGGACAGCGTTGGAAGCCGGGTCACGCATCAGCTTCAGCACAAAGTAGGGGCGCATCAACGCGGGCAGCGTGGGGCGCGGTGGCCGACGTTGCAGGGTGTCCGTCGCCGTGGTGTCCGCCGCCTGTGCCACCGTGTCCGCAAGGATGGGCAGGGCTGCCGCGGGGATGACGCTGTCCGCCCGTTGCACTAAGGTATCCACCCGTTGCACCAAGGTGTCCGCCCGCTGCACCAGGCTGTCCGCCACGGCTTGGGCGTGCAAGCCGGACATCGAAAGCATCCATGCGCCTATGGCGGAAAGTAGTAGGTTCTTCTTCATAGTTCCTGTCTGTATATTCGTTTATGGCTGCAAATGTAGCCCAAATCCCGCAGTCGGCAAAAGTATTTGGTAAATTTGTCCGCCACGCCCGCACAATCCACGCCAAACAAAGAAGGAGGACACCCCTCAGGGCATCCTCCCATCTTCACGTGTACGGCAGGTCAGCCAAATGGGCTCGCCACTGGTAACGGCTTGAGAAATGCCCCCGTGGAGGGGTTTCCTCCGGTATCTGATATCGTTGTCATTCGGTGACGGGACGGATGCAGCGTCCCATGTGGCCTCCACTCACGCCACCAGATGTGCCATGGGAATCGGCTGAGAAACTGAAGCTATAATAGTAGCCCGTACTGCCAATCTTGTAAAACAGTTCACTCCAATAGTATCCCCATTGTCCTCTGCTCTGAAAGCTGGTATTCGTCCTGCTTCCCGCCGCGGGGAAGTAGAGCGTATTGGATATCTCCGTTCCGTTCTCCACAGCCGGAACCGTGTACGTGTAGGACAAGCCCTGGAAGATGGTGCCATCTGTGCCCATCCACTCCTCGGCCATGGGTTCTATATAATAGCCATGCGGGGTGGCAATATTGGGATTGCTGTCATAGAAAGCCAGCATCTCGTTCTGGTAGCCACTGAAAGCCTGAGCCGGCAAACGCCAAGAGGCACCCAATTGCGCACGGCAGATGTCATACTGCGGGTTGCCACTGATATGGGTTTCAGATGTGAAGCCGAGGTCGTAATTCCCGCCGGGAGGATTGGACAAAACCTTTACCCCGCTGGCATCCCCAAAGGAGAAGAGATTCCACTTCGCGCCGCTGGCCACGCTATTGTAGCCATCGTCACCGGTTGAGATGCCTGTCACGTTGAAGGCCGAACCAGAGCTCTTGGCTTCTTCCACCGTTTCTTCCTGCGTGGCGATGCGGAACGAGACATCGGTACCCTTGACAGCTATCAGGTTACCCGATGCGAAGTAGATGGGGATGTCGCTGGCGGGCGTGCCGGTTCCGTCCAGGAAGCCATCCTTGTTGATGCCCATATAGAGGGCGACAATCCTGTCATTGGCAGTTCCGTCCGTCGTCAACGTGCTGCCCTTGTCCTTGTCGGGCAGGACAATGCTCTCTGCAACCATGTCCTCCTCCGTCAGCGTGTGGAAGAACTTTACCACGCCGGGAATGCAGAACCATACTTTGTCGCCTACGGCCACCCCTGTCAGGTAGTTGTTGCCAAAGTGTACAATTCCATCCGCTCCTATCGGGGCCGATTCGGCCAGTACCACCGGATCGCTGCCTTCCGTGACGCCTATCTGGAGCGTGAGACCTTGATAGTTATATTTGCCATCCGCGATATTCTTTGCCGTATCTACCGTGAAGAGCACGCAATATATCTCCTTCTCCGCCATGGTGGAACTGCCATTTCCATCGTTCATCGTCAAGAATACGCGGCCACTGCAATCCGCACCGCGACTCAGCAAGGTTCGTGCGGGAGCCGTCAAGGTCAGCACATACGCGCCTTTCTCCGTGCCTGCCGTCAACTCCGCCTTCCAGCCTTCGGGGGCAATGGCGCGGAGCTCGGTGGTCGCGGTCTCACCCGTCACCTCCAAGTTCAAGGCGAGCGTTCCGCCCGGAGCCGGCATGGTGACAGCCTCATCCGTGAAGGTAATGTTCATGCCGAGGTAGAGGGGCAGGGTGAAGTCGGGCGTGTCCGTCGTGTTGCCTTCCAGGAAGAAGCCCACCGTGCCCGCATCTGCGTCAACCACGGGTGCCTTCTCGAACATCGAGTCTCCCTTGGGTCCCGTCGCGCCGGTGGCACCGATGTCGCCGGAAACGCGGTGCCACGTCTCCCCACCGTCCACGCTCAGGTAGATGGCTTCGGACACCAAGGCATTGCCCGCGGCATCGGTCGTGATGCCCAGATTGAGTTCCAGATAGCTTCCCGTATAGAGTTGCGGGACAGGGGCGGATGCACCGGGCCGACCGGGTGTGCCGGGTTGTCCATCGTCACCCGGTTCGCCATTCTCGCCATTGGCGCGTACGGGGTCGCCATTCTGGTCAAGGATGAGCTCGCCGTTCAGTGTCCAATACCAGTTGCCGTCCGTACCTTTCGCGAGGCCGATGGTCGGCATCGTGGCATCGTCTCCGTCATCGCCATCCTCGCCGGACTTACCTTGTTCACCTTGCGGGCCCTGTTCGCCAGGTTCGCCTTGTGGACCTTGTTCGCCCTGTTCGCCTTGCGGGCCTTGTTCGCCCTGTTCACCTTGTGGGCCTTGTTCGCCTTGCGGGCCTTGTTCGCCCTGTTCACCTTGTGGGCCTTGTTCGCCCTGTTCACCTTGCGGGCCTTGTGGACCTTGTTCACCTTGCGGGCCTTGTGGACCCTGTTCGCCTTGCGGGCCTTGTGAACCTTGTTCACCTTGCGGGCCTTGTGGACCCTGTTCGCCTTGCGGGCCTTGCGGACCTTGTTCACCTTGCGGGCCTTGTGGATCTTGTTCGCCTTTCTCGCCGTGGTAGATGGTGATAGGGTCCGAGTTGCGGAAGCTGATGGTGTAACCTATAATCTTGCCACCCTGCTCCACGGGCGTCACGGCGGTGATATAGTCCGCCGTGTTCAGCAACTGTTGCAAGGCGGAGATGTTGTGGTTCACCTCGTTTTGCCACTCTTCGAGGGCGGCGAGGCGTTCTTCGTGGTCGCTCACCGTTTCCCACAGGGCAGTGTCGTCGTAATCGTCCTGGCAGGAGGTAAAAAGGGAACCTGCGAAGAGACAAGCAAAGAGAAACAAATAGTTAAATTTCCCTAATAAATGGGGGGGTAAAAACACCTTTCTTTCTACGCATATACATATTGTTATTAGGTTAATAATCGGGCACAAAGGTAAAACAATTTCTTGGATAGAGCACCATTGTCCCCACAAAAATCCACCCATACCTCCGCCCGCGGGCGCAGGTACAGGTAAGCACGGGCGCAGGTACGGGTAAACACGGGCGCAGGCATACCCCATGAAATAACTGCAATGGGACGTTTTCCGGCAGGAATAGGCAGGGATTAGAACTAATAAATAGTCATTTGCGTTAACAAGGGGCAAAATTAGGTATAGATTGCAAGGAGACAATATTTCCCGGCAAAATAATCTGCACGAGAAAATGTTTCTCGCCAAACAGTAGGTGCTTCCCCAATTTTTGCCTACCTTTGCACCTTGAATTATAGAACAGACATTTATAAATATTATCACTGTGGGAGAAACTAAGTACATTTTCGTCACCGGCGGAGTGGCCTCGTCCTTGGGCAAAGGCATCATCTCCTCCTCCATCGGCAAGCTGTTGCAAGCCAGAGGCTATAACGTAACCATCCAGAAATTCGACCCGTACATCAACATCGACCCGGGCACGCTGAACCCTTACGAGCATGGCGAGTGCTACGTCACCGTGGACGGCCACGAGGCCGACCTCGACCTGGGACACTACGAACGCTTCCTGGGCATACAGACCACCAAGGCTAACAATATCACCACCGGCCGCATCTACAAGAGCGTCATCGACAAGGAACGCCGCGGCGACTACTTGGGCAAGACCATCCAGGTCATCCCGCACATCACGGATGAAATCAAGCGCAACGTCAAGCAGTTGGGCAACAAATACAAGTTCGACTTCGTCATCACCGAGATTGGTGGCACCGTGGGCGACATCGAGTCCCTGCCCTACCTGGAGAGCATCCGCCAACTGAAGTGGGAACTGGGCCGCGACGCCATCGTCGTCCACCTGACCTACGTCCCCTACCTGGCCGCCGCCGGCGAACTGAAGACCAAGCCCACCCAGCACTCCGTCAAGGAACTGCAAAGCGCCGGCATCCAGCCGGACATCCTCGTGCTCCGTGCCGAGCACCAGCTCAGCGTCAACCTGCGCAAGAAGGTGGCCCAGTTCTGCAACGTGGACGAGGACGCCGTGGTGCAGAGCATCGACGCTCCCACCATCTACGAGGTGCCCATCCTGATGCAGGAGCAGAAGCTGGATGCCACCATCCTGAAGAAGATGGGTCTGCCCGTGGGCGACACTCCGGGACTGGGTCCGTGGCGTTCGTTCTTGGAAAGACGCCACAAGGCCGAGCAGAAGCCTGCACTGCACATCGCACTGGTAGGCAAATACGACCTGCAAGACGCTTACAAGTCCATCCGTGAAGCCCTGTCGCAGGCCGGCACGTACAACGACCGCAAGGTGGAGGTGGACTTCGTCAACAGCGAGAAGCTGACGGAAGACAACGTGGCCGAGGCCCTGAAGGACAAGGCTGGCGTGCTCATCGGCCCGGGCTTCGGCGAACGTGGCATTCCCGGCAAGCTGATAGCCGCCAAATATGCGCGCGAGCATGACATCCCGACCTTCGGCATCTGCTTGGGCATGCAGTGCATCGCCATCGAGTTTGCACGCAATGTCCTCGGCCTGGCCGACGCAAACAGCCGCGAAATGGACGCCAAGACGCCCCATAACGTCATCGACATCATGGAGGAACAGAAATCCATCACCAACATGGGCGGCACCATGCGCCTCGGCGCCTACGAGTGTGTCCTCCGCCCGGGCAGCAAGGCTTGCGAAGCCTACGGCAAGGAGCACATCCAGGAACGCCACCGCCACCGCTACGAGTTCAACAACCAATACCGCGAGGCTTTCGAGGCAGCCGGCATGCAATGCGTGGGCATCAACCCCGAATCGGACCTGGTGGAAGTGGTGGAGATACCGGCATTGAAGTGGTACATCGGCACGCAGTTCCATCCGGAGTACAGCAGCACGGTGCTCCATCCGCACCCGCTGTTCCTGTCGTTCGTCAAGGCAGCCATCGAGAACGAAGCGAAGTAAGCACACCTTATATAATATATAGCATATCAGAAAACCAAAGCATACGTTTCAATGGACAAAAACACCATTATCGGGCTTGTGCTCATCGGCGTGTTGCTGGTGGGGTTCAGCTTCCTGAGCCGTCCCAGCCAGGAGCAACTGGAAGCCCAGCAACACTACTACGACTCCATCGCCCAGGTGCAGCAGCGCGAAGCTGAGCTCCAGGCCAAGCAGGAAGCCGCACTGGAAAACGAGCGGCTGGCCCGCCGTGACTCCTCGTCCCTCTTCCACCAGGCCCTGCACGGCACGGACCAGGAGGTAACCATCGAGAACAACGTGGCCAGCCTGACCCTCCACACGAAGGGAGGCGTCATCTACCAATCCGTCCTGAAGGAATACATGGAGCAGGACAAGCAGACACCCCTGACCTTGGTGCGCGGGGGCGACACGGAGATGAACTTCCTCTTCTACAACCGCGAGGAAATCATCGAGACCAAGGACTACTACTT
Source organism: uncultured Bacteroides sp. (assembly GCA_949292025.1). GTDB lineage: Bacteria > Bacteroidota > Bacteroidia > Bacteroidales > Bacteroidaceae > Bacteroides. The sequence goes on from CASEYC010000032.1 coordinate 8,861, forward strand.
CACCCCCGTGCAGCAGACGGACTCCAGCGTCACGATGCGCCTCCAAGCAGACAGCGCGAGCTACATCGACTTCCGCTACACCATGCACCCGGACAACTACCTGGTGGACTTCACCATCCAGGCCGTGGGGATGGACGGCAAGCTGGCATCCACCAACAAGCACGTGGACATCGAGTGGAGCGAACGTGCCCGCCAGATTGAGAAGGGCTTCACCTACGAGAACCGCCTGGCCGAGCTGACCTACAAGATAGACGGCGAAGGCTCGGACTACCTCAGTGCCAACCAGGACGACGAGGAAGAGATCCCCGAGACGCTGAACTGGGTGGCCTTCAAGAACCAGTTCTTCTCCGCCGTCATGCTGAGCGAGGTCGGCTTCCAGAAGGCCAAGCTGGCATCCAAGCTGGACCAGAAGGGCAGCGGATACATCAAGGACTACAGCGCCGAGATGAACACCGCCTTCGACCCCACCGGCGCGGAACCTACCCGCCTCTACCTCTACCTGGGCCCCAACCACTACAAGACCCTGACCGCCTTGGACAAGGGCCGCGACAAGGATTGGGAGCTGAACCGCCTGGTCTACCTGGGCTGGCCGCTCTTCCGCTGGATCAACAAGTGGATCATTATCAACCTCTTCGACTGGCTGCAGGGCTGGGGCCTGAGCATGGGCGTGGTGCTGCTGTTCCTGACCCTCATCGTCAAGGCCGCCGTCTTCCCCGCCACGTGGAAGACCTACCTGTCCTCCGCCAAAATGCGCGTGCTGAAGCCGAAGATAGACGAGATAAACAAGAAGTATCCCAAGCAGGAGGATGCCATGAAGAAGCAGCAGGAAATCATGGGCGTCTACAGCCAGTACGGCGTCAGCCCCATGGGCGGGTGCCTGCCGATGCTGATACAATTCCCCATCTTCATCGCCTTGTTCATGTTCATCCCGAGCGCCATCGAGTTGCGCCAGCAGAGTTTCCTGTGGGCAGACGACCTCTCGACGTATGACGCCATCATCAACTTCCCGTTCCACATCCCGTTCATGGGCAGCCACCTCAGCCTGTTCTGCCTCCTGATGACGGTGACGAACATCCTGAACGCCAAGTTCATGATGCAGCAGCAGGACACGGGCGCCAACCCGCAAATGGCCGCCATGAAGTGGATGCAATACCTGATGCCCATCATGTTCCTCTTCATCCTGAACGACTATCCGTCGGGCCTGAATTACTACTACTTCCTCTCGACCCTCATCAGCGTGGTGACGACCATCATCCTGCGCCGGATGACTGACGAAGAGAAGCTCCTGGCCCAATTGGAAGCCAAGAAGAAGGACCCCAAACAAATGCGGAAATCCGGATTCGCCGCCCGCCTGGAGGCCATGCAGAAGCAGGCCGAGGAGATGCAACGGCAACGCCAGGAGCGCGAGAGGGGACGCGGAAAGTAAATATATTTCGCAACCCAAGTACGCTCACGTAACCATTTGACAATCAGCACCTGCCTAAGCGGGATAGGAAAGGCGCCACCTTTGGTAGGGAAAGGTGGCGCCTTTCATGCCCAAAGGTGGCGCCTTTCCCCAGCAAAGACGCCACCCTTGTCGGGCACGGTCGTCATTTGTAAGCAATTATAACCATACCAACATCCACATTCATGCAGCAAGCAACGTACACCAACCGCCAGATCTGGCACATTGCCTACCCCATCCTCATCAGCCTCATCATGGAGCAGATGATAGGCATGACGGACACCGCCTTCCTGGGCCGCGTGGGTGAGGTCGAACTGGGCGCATCGGCCATCGCCGGTGTCTTCTACATGGTCATCTTCATGGTGGCCTTCGGCTTCAGCATCGGCACGCAGATACTCATCGCCCGTCGCAACGGCGAGGAGAACTACCGCGAGATAGGCGCGCTGTTCTACCACGGCATCTACTTCCAAGTGGGCCTGGCCGCCGTGATGTTCCTCCTCAGCTACTTCTTCTCGCCCCTGATACTGGAGCGCATCATCTCCTCGCCCGCCGTGTGCCGCGCCGCCGAGGACTACCTGCACTGGCGCGTGTTCGGCGCGTTCTTCTCGTTCAGTGCGGTCATCTTCCGCGCCTTCTTCCTGGGCACGGTGCAGACCAAGACGCTGACGCTCAACTCCATCGTGATGGTGCTCAGCAACGTGGTGTTCAACTACATCCTCATCTTCGGCAACCTGGGCTTCCCGGCCCTGGGCATCGCGGGCGCCGCCATCGGCTCTTCCCTGGCCGAGGGCGTGTCGCTGCTGTTCTTCATCGGCTACACCCGCCGCCGCGTGGACATCCGCAAGTACGGGCTGGACCGCATCCCCCGCTTCCGCGCCGACGTGCTGCGCCGGATGCTGGACGTGTCCTTCTGGACCATGATCCAGAACTTCTTCTCCCTGGCCACGTGGTTCCTCTTCTTCCTCTACATCGAGCACCTGGGCGAACGCGCCCTGGCCGTGACCAACATCGTGCGCAGCGCCTCGGGCATCCTCTTCATGGTGATGATGGCCTTCGCCTCCACCTGCGGGTCGCTGACCAGCAACCTCATCGGGCGAGGACACGCGGACAAGGTGCCGGGGCTTATCCGCCAGCACACGCGCCTGGCCTACCTCTTCGTGCTGCCCCTGGCCGTGTTGTTCGCCGCCTTCCCCCACGTCATCCTGGGCATCTATACCGACATGCCGGACCTGCGCGAGGCCGCCGTGCCGTCGCTGTGGGTGATGTGCGCCACCTACCTCGCCCTCGTCCCCGCCAACGTCTACTTCCAGTCCGTGTCCGGCACGGGCAACACCCGCACGGCGCTCGTGCTGGAGCTGAGCAGCCTGACCATCTACACGGCCTACATCACGTGGACCATCCTCTTCCTGCGCCTCGACGTGGCCCTGTGCTGGAGCGCGGACATCGTCTACGGCATCTTCATCCTGCTGTTCTGCTGGATATACCTCCGAAAGGGGAACTGGACAGGCAGGCAGATTTGAGGATGGACAGGCTTGAAGAAGACAATCGAGTAGGAGGAAAACGAAGTAGTTTTCTTCCTACTTTCGTTTTCCGACCTCTCACACCACCGTACGTGCCGTTCGGCATACGGCGGTTCCTTAGTGCTGATGCAATTTGACATATAAATCCACAAGGCAGGGGTAG
>CASEYC010000033.1 GCA_949292025.1 uncultured Bacteroides sp.
ATGAACGGATAGAACAGAAGATTTTCCACTGTGAAATCGTGGTGGACAACGAGAAGGTGAAGCGGGAAACCGCCCGTTACGTAAAGCTGCCGCAGATTATCGACTTCACCGACAAGGACGGGTACGACCGGATGCAGGAGGAAATACAAGCCAACTACGAACGCATTCGGCAGGAAGTAAGGCAGATTGTTGAGGACGAGATAACCCGGATTAAGAACGACCCGGCACTATGCCACTTGATAAAGGACGAGGAAGAATAACCCTATATAATATAATGTATAAGACAAAAGATTGTCAGCATGATAAAAAGTGCGCCGTTATTTTTCGTACATTTGCATAAACTAAGGATTATATGAGTGAAAGCCAAAATATTGAATGGAAAGAAAGCTGGCGGGACGAATACCTGAAATGGATATGCGGTTTCGCCAATGCCGCAGGCGGCAAGATATATATCGGCACGGATGACAGCGGCAAGGTGGTCGGTGTTGCCGATGCCAAGAAGCTGCTGGAGGACATACCGAACAAGGTACGTGATGTGCTGGGTATCATGGTCGATGTGAACCTGCTGGAAGAAAACGGGCTGCAATACATCGAGATTGACGTGCCACCCTATTCAAACCCCATCAACTACAAAGGTCAGTACCATTACCGCAGCGGCAGCACGAAGCAGGAATTGAAAGGTGCGGCTTTGAACCGTTTCATCATGCAGAAAACAGGCAGGCATTGGGATGAGTTCCCCATAGAACGAGCCAAAGCGGAGGACTTGTCAGAAAGTGCGCTGAACCGTTTCCGCAAGGAAGCGGCAAGAAGCGGACGTGTGGATGAAGGGGTGTTGAATGACACGACCGGGCATCTGTTGCAAGACTTGCGCCTGATTGACGATGCCGGGCATTTGAACCGTGCTGCCGTGCTGTTGTTCCATCCCGACCCCGAAAGATATGTGTTCGGCGCATATATCAAGATAGGCTTTTTCCGGGACGATAAAGGCAATCTGGAATTTCAGGACGAGATTCACGGTGCTTTGATGGAACAGGTGGACAAGGCTATGGACTTGATAAAGACCAAGTATTTAATCTACCGGATTTCATACGAGGGCATTTCCCGGCGGGAAACGCCGCAGTTCCCGGTGGAAGCCGTCCGGGAATCACTAATGAACGCCATTGCCCACAAGGATTACGCCAGCGGTGTACCCATCCAAATCAGCGTATTTCCCGACCATATCACTTTCTGGAACTCTGGGCAGTTGCCGGAGGACTGGACTACCGACAGGCTGTTTGAAAGCCATCCTTCCGCACCCTATAACCCGATAATCGCCAACGCCTTTTTCAGAAGCGGGGATATTGAAAGCTGGGGACGTGGCTACAAGCGTATCTTGGAAGCGGTCAGCGCATATAAATTACTGCCGCCCAAACTGGAAATGATAAGCGGTCTGATGATAACCTATTATACCGATGTGCGTTCGCAGTTATTGGCGCAACGTGTGGATGAAAGGTATATTTCAGTTATCGAATATGCAGCCCAAAATGGAAGCGTTACCAATTCGGACGTTCAAAGGATATTGAATACCAACCGGACTACCGCATATCGTTTGTTGCAACAAATGGGAACATGGCTGGAAATGCAGGGCGTTACGGGTAAAAGCACTTATTACACGATAAAAGGCTTGCCAAACGCTTCACAAACGCTCCAAAAATAAGTGATTCCTTATCTTTTGAATCGTGTAAATTATTTGTTTCCAGCTAATTGAAAATAGTGTAAACGCTTCATAAACGCTTCACAAATGGCTCATTGAAAGAGAGTGATTAACTTCGCTCTCTTTTTTATGCCTGCTCTTAATGTTGCAACCATTGGTTGCAGTCTTTCTTCACCCGGACAAATCAACCCACCACAAGACAAAGCGGGACACCCCTTGCCATCCGTCAAAATATAGCATATTTAGTCGCTACCTTTGGACGGGACTATTCCCGTAACCGTTTAATTTCAATGATTTATGAGCGAAAACAGAATGACCCCGCCCGCAGAGGGGCAGGAAAAGGACGTGCTGTTGGTCTTGGACAAACAGCAGGGGAAAGTGGGTGCCGTTAAAGGATTCGACAAGGAGGGCAACTTGCAGACCGTGCCGCCGATACAGGGAGGCGAATTCATGCAGGTGGACAGGAACGGCGACATCATCAGCAACCTTGTCGCCAATTTCTACCGCAAGTTTCAG
>CASEYC010000034.1 GCA_949292025.1 uncultured Bacteroides sp.
CAGCAACCTGAGCCACGAGAACGCCATCATCATCACCGAGGGCGACCACCTGGGCCGCGTCTTCTTCAAGGACCTCTACCAGACGCTGAAGCTGAACATCTTCGAATACACCTTCGAGGAGCACGACGAGACGGTGGCCTACTCGCTCAGCATCCCGTTCGTGTCCACCTTCGTCTTCGCCGCCGTCATGAAGCACCAGGAGGCGCCGGGCACCACGTTCAAGAAGCACATGGCCATCGCCCGCGGCCTGCTCAGCGAGGACGACTACCTGCTGCAGGAAATCCTGTTCAATCCCCGCACCCCCGCCCAGGTGGAGAACATCCGCCTCGAGCTGAAGCAACTGCTGGAAATCATCACCAACAAGGACGCGGAGGGGATGAAACGGTATCTGACGAAGATTAGGGAGAAGATAAAGTGATTATTGAAAGATTATCCTTATCTTCGCAAACAAAAACAAAGCATAGGCCATGAGTCCCAAATTCAGACAAGAAGACGGATTTGTTTTCAAAATCTACTCAAACGAGGAAGAACGGAAACATATCCATGTGGTCAAAGCCGAGTATGAAGCCAAGTTCTGGTTGGAACCGGACATAGAATTGGCCGAGAATTACGGCTTCAGCACCAAAGATTTGAAGAAGATAACCCAAATAATAGAGCAATATGGAAACGAATTCAAACAACAGTTTGCAGCCCACATCGGTAAGCGTCTTGATGATTAACTCGCAAGGCATGATGTTGTCTGTCTTGGGACAAGACTACTTCGTATCCTACAATCGCGTGCCTTGGTTGCGCGATGCCCGGGTCAGCAGTGCGCTGAATGTCCGGATGAGTGGCCCGAATGCCATCGAATGGCCCGAGTTGGATGTCGACCTCGAAATAGAAAGTCTGAAACATCCTGAACGCTACCCGTTGATTATGAAACGCTCGCCGCTGGATGTAATCATATAATCTGAATGATTGACCAACCCACCATCGACCGCATCATGGACGCGGCGCAAATCTACGACGTCGTGTCCGACTTTGTCACCCTGCGAAAGCGCGGGGTGAACTATGTCGGGCTGTGCCCCTTCCACGACGACAAGACGCCGTCCTTCTCCGTCTCGCCCGCCAAGAACCTCTGCAAGTGCTTCGCCTGCGGCAAGGGCGGCAACCCCGTGCACTTCATCATGCTGCACGAACAACTGTCCTACCCCGACGCCCTGCGCTACCTGGCCAAGAAGTACCACATCGAAATCAAGGAGCGCGAACTGACCGACGAGGAGAAGGCCGCACAGACCGAGCGCGACAGCCTCTTCGTCGTCAACCAGTTTGCCAACGACTACTTCCGCCGCACCCTGCGCGACACGGACGAGGGGCGCAACATCGGCCTGGCCTACCTGCGCAGCCGCGGCTTCCGCGACGACACCATCGAGAAGTTCCAGCTGGGCTACTGCACCGAGAGCCACGACGCCTTCGCCAAGGAAGCCCTGGCCAAAGGCTACCAGCGCGACTTCCTCGTCAAGACCGGCCTCTGCTACGAGACGGACGACCACCGCCTGCGCGACCGCTTCTGGGGCCGCGTCATCTTCCCCTTCCACACGCTGAGCGGCAAGGTCGTGGCCTTCGGCGGGCGCGTGCTGGCCTCCGCCACCAAGGGCGTCAAGATGAAGTACGTCAACTCGCCCGAATCGGAAATCTACCACAAGAGCAACGAACTCTACGGCATCTACCAGGCCAAGCAGGCCATCGTCAAGCAGGACCGCTGCTACCTGGTGGAGGGCTACACGGACGTCATCTCCATGCACCAGAGCGGCGTGGAGAACGTGGTGGCCTCCTCGGGCACGGCCCTGACCACCCACCAAATCAAGCTGATACACCGCTTCACCAACAACCTCACCGTCCTCTACGACGGCGACGCCGCCGGCATCAAGGCCTCCCTGCGCGGCATAGACATGCTGCTGGAGGAGGGGATGAACATCAAGGTCTGCCTCCTGCCCGACGGTGAAGACCCCGACTCCTTCGCCCGGCAGCACAACGGCACCGAGTTCCGCCAGTTCATCCAGGAGCACGAGACGGACTTCATCCGCTTCAAGACCAACCTCCTGCTGGACGATGCTGGCCGCGACCCCATCAAGCGCGCCGAGCTCATCGGCAGCCTGGTGCAGAGCATCGCCGTCATCCCCGAAGCCATCGTGCGCGACGTCTATATCAAGGAGTGCGCCCAACTGCTGCACGTAGAGGACCGCCTCCTGGTGAGCGAAGTGGCCAAACGCCGCGAGAAGCAGGCCGAACAACGCGCCGAGCAGCGCGAACGCGAACGCCGCCAGGCACAGGCACAAACGCAAGCCGCCCCACCGTCGGCAACGGATGCCCCGGCAGACGCGCCCGCCCCGCCGGATGTCCCGCCCCCCCCCGGGGACGAACGTCCCGCCCCGGCCCCCGCCGACTACGTGTCCTTCATCCCCCAGGAAGAGAAGGAAGGCCGCGAGTTCTACCGCTACGAGCGGCTCATCCTCCAGATGGTCGTCCGCTACGGCGAGCGCGTCATGTGCAACGTCACCGACGACGAGGGCCGCGAGGTGCCCGTCACCGTCACCGAATACGTGGTGCAGGACCTGCACGAGGACGACCTGGCCTTCCACACCCCCCTGCACCGCCGGATGCTCCAGGAAGCCGCCGAGCGCATCGGCACCGAGGGCTTCGTGGCCGAGCACTACTTCCTCAACCACCCCGACCCCGCCATCAGCCAGCTCAGCACCGAGTTGGTGAGCGACCGCTACCAGCTGAGCAAGTACCACAGCAAGAACCAGCACATCGTCACGGACGAGGAACGCCTCTACGAGCTGGTGCCCCTGCTGATGGTGAACTTCAAGTATGCCATCGTCAGCGAGGAACTGACCCACCTGATGCGCGCCCTCCAGGACCCCGCCGTCCTGGCCGACAACGACCGCTGCACCGCCGTCCTGACGCGCTACAACGAGATGCGGCAGGTGCAGAGCGTGATGGCGAAGCGGCTGGGCGACCGCGTGGTGCTGAAACTCTGATTTTCAGGCGCGGATTACGCGGATTTCACGGGATTTTCTGTATTTGTCTTAAAATTAATCCGTGCAATCCGCGTAATCCGCGCCTAACTTTCCCCGTTAACCTAACGTTAACCTAAGCATAACATTCCCCCTCCCCCGCCCTCCCTATCTTTGCAGTGTCAAAAGGACAGAAACAGATAACAAATAGTATAAACCCTTTTAAAACTGCAAGAATTATGAAATGCTTAGTTATGTCTTTGATCGTGATGGTGAATATGGGTATCAACCTGGGTTTTGCCACGGCTCCCGCCAATGACTTCGCCTACAACTCCGAACCCGCCGACAGCACCGGCGTCGAAACCCGCTACATCTACCGCAAGACGGACGACGGCCGCTACCTGCGCCACCACCTGAAGTACCGCTGCACCTACGATGACGCCCACCGCCTCCTGGCCCGCGAGGTCCTCCGCTGGGATGCAAGCCTCCAGGACTACCGCCCCGCCTACACCCTGCGCTATGCCTACGCCGCCGATGCCACCGTCACCATCGAATGCGCCCGCTGGGATGCGGAGCAACAAGCCTACACCGACCTGCGCGAACGCGCCGTCTACACCCCCGACGCCCTGGGCCTCACCTACCAGTCCTACGCCTACGATGCCGAGGACGGCACCTGGGACCTGACCTGCGAACACGAGGCACAAGCACCGCTCCTGGCTGACAAGTGACCCTCTTGGCACTGCCACGACGGCGCCTTGGGACTACCTTGATGTGACGAAAAAGCCTTATTCGTCCTGCGAAAAAGCCTTATTGGTAGTACGAAAAAGCCTTATTGGTCATACGAATAAGGCTTTTTCGTCACGTCAAGATACAGCCAAGACCACCCCGAGTGACTACCAAGACACCCCCTTGGCAGTGCAGGAACAAACTTTTTAAGCACCAAAACAGATGTCAAACCAAAAAACTCCGTATCTTTGGCCCTATGATTGAGAACAAGAAGTATATACACTGGATGGCAATGCTCGGCCTGGTAGTCATTATTGGGCTGCAAGGGGTGTGGCTGTATAATTCATATCAATCAGTAAAAGAAGAATTGGAAAAGGAATGCTTCTCCTGTCTTGATTTAGCTATGTATCAAGAGCAAAATATCATCTCCCAAAATATACCAGATGGAGCAATGATTATGGGAGGCCCTCCAAACGATTCAATCCCCATAACAACATTATTATATGACGGCATAAGCAAACTTGGACTACAATATTCCCTATCTGAAGTAGATTCTTTAGCCGGCATAAGTTTAAAATACAAAGGAATAACATGTGACTATGTAGTTAATGAGATGAATCCTATTACAGGGGAGATATATCATAAAAGCAAAAAGATAAAAAAGACTTTGGGGATAATTGTAGAATCTAAAATTGTTCCGATACGCTTAGATTATTCACTAGGATTACAATTAATCTTGGTGAATCCCATTCCCCTATTCTTCTCCCGCATGGGCCTCCTCCTCGCCGCCACCGCCGTGATGATGCTCTTTGTCATCTATTGCATCGTGTGGCAGGTGAAGATATTGCGCCGCATGAGCCGCGTGCTCCGCATCCGCGAGGACTTCTCCTACGCGATGGTGCACGACATGAAGACGCCCCTCTCCAGCATCATTATGACCGTGGAGCTTCTGCATCAGGGCCGACTGGACGACAAGCCCCAGCTGCGCGAACGCTACTTCAGCATTGCCGAGGCCGAGGCCCGTCACCTGCTGGCTCTGACCAACAAAGTGCTGACCCTCTCCAAGCTGGAGCACCACCGCCTGCGCATGAATCCCGAAGCCCTGCCTCTCCGTCCCGTGGTGGAGGAACTGGCCGTACGCCTCGCGCCCCGATGCCCCAAGCCCCTGCGCATCAGCTACGACCTGCAGGTGCCCGACATCCACGCCGATGCCGAGTATTGGCCCGAGGTGATGCAGAACCTGCTGGACAACGCTGTCAAATATACCCGCCCGGACGCCGAGGCCGTGGAGATACACGTCAGCACCCGCGCCGAGGGACGCCACACCGAGCTGCGCATCCGCGACAACGGCCGCGGCATCCCCCGCCGCCACCTGCGCACCATCTTCGACAAATACGAGCGTGCCTCCGCCGAACGCAGCCGACAGCCGCAGGACGGCGCCCCCGCCGGCTTCGGCCTCGGCCTGAGCTTCGTGCACCAGGTGGTGCGGGCACACGGCGGCACCATCCGCGCCGAGAGCGAGGAAGGGAGATGGACGGAGTTCGTCATCCGCCTGCCGGAAATACAAGAGAAAGAAAAAAAATAAATTTGGCGCGGATTACGCGGATGGACGCGGATTCCTTCTTTAACTAAAAACAAATCCGTGGAATCCGCGTAATCCGCGCCTAAGAAAGAATAAAGCAAGAAACTGATATGGTCAAACTATTACTCGTAGAAGACGATGTGAACCTGAGCTACATCGTGCAGACCGCCTTGGAAGACCTCATCGGCGGTTACCAAGTGTTCACCGCCCCCAACGGCGCGGAAGGCCTGAAACAATGGGAGGAGCACCATCCCGACGTCATCGTCTCCGACATCGACATGCCCGTGATGAACGGCTTCGACATGGTGCGCCGCATCCGCGAGACGGACAAGACCACGCCCATCCTCTTCGGCTCGGCCCTCACCTCGCCCCGCGACGTGAAGGAGGGCTACAAACTGGGCGTGAACAACTACGTCAAGAAGCCCTTCGTGCCCGACGAGCTGGACGCCCACATCCACGCCCTGCTGAAGCTGACCGAGGGCCGCAAGTCCACCGACGAGACGGACCACTTCCGCCTGGGCCGCTACACCCTGGACGGCCCCCGCGCCATCCTGCGCGACGACACCACGGGCGAGGTGGAGACCCTGAGCGTCCGCGAGGCCGGGCTGCTCCAACTGCTGGCGGAGAACAAGAACGAAACCGTGCGCCGCGAGGCCATCCTCAGCCGCCTGTGGGGCACGGAGGAGAAGGACTACTTCGCCTCGCGCAGCCTGGACGTCTTCGTCAACAAGCTGCGCAAACTCCTGGCCGACGAGCCGCGGGTGGAGATAAAGACGGTGCGCGGCGTGGGGCTGATGCTGATAGAAAAAGAAGGATAATTTGGCACGGATTACGCGGATTTCGCGGATTGATTATATAAGGAATGGGAACAAAATCCGTGTAATCCGCGTAATCCGCGCCTAAAAACATCATATAACGTAATGAAGAAGATAACCATCGCAATCGACGGCTTTTCCTCCTGCGGGAAAAGCACCATGGCCAAAGACCTGGCCCGAGAAATAGGCTACATCTACATCGACAGCGGCGCCATGTACCGCGCCGTCACCCTCTACTGCCTGGAGAACGGGCTGTTCCTCGCCGACGGGCAGATAGACACCGGACGGCTGGAGCGCGAGATGGACCACATCCGCATCTCCTTCCGCCTCAACCCCGAGACAGGCCGCCCCGACACCTGCCTCAACGGGCAGAACGTGGAAGACCGCATCCGCACCATGGAGGTGTCGGCGCGCGTCAGCCCCGTGGCCGCCCTGCCCTTCGTGCGCCAGGCCCTCGTGGCCCAGCAGCAGGAGATGGGGCGCGAGAAAGGCATCGTGATGGACGGGCGCGACATCGGCACCACCGTCTTCCCCGACGCCGAACTGAAGGTGTTCGTCACCGCCTCGCCCGAAATCCGCGCCCGGCGCCGCTACGACGAACTGAAGGCCAAGGGCCAGCCCGCCGACTATGCCGACATCCTGGCCAACGTGAAGCAGCGCGACGACATCGACCAGCACCGCGCCGTCAGCCCCCTGCGCCGCGCCGACGATGCCCTGCTGCTGGACAACGGGGAGATGAGCATCGCGGAGCAGAAGGAGTGGCTGCTGGAGCAATACAGGAGGATAATCAAGGAATAAAGGAGGTTTAGGCGCGGATTTCACGGATATATTCTTTGTCAATCACTGAGATCATGCGTTTTATAATAAAGTTAATCCGTGAAATCCGCGTAATCCGCGCCTAAAAACAACTCGATAAATCATCATTCAACTATGGCAAACATCGAAATAGACAACGGCTCCGGCTTCTGCTTCGGCGTGGTGAACGCCATCCGCAAGGCCGAGGAAGAACTGGCCAAGGGCGGCACGCTCTATTGCCTGGGCGACATCGTGCACAACAGCCGCGAAGTGGAGCGCCTGGAGCGTCTGGGCCTCGTCACCATCAACCACGAGGAGTTCGGCCGCCTGCACGACGCCAAGGTGCTGCTCCGCGCCCACGGCGAACCGCCCGAGACCTACGAGACGGCACGGCGCAACCGCATCGAAATCATCGACGCCACCTGCCCCGTGGTGCTACAGCTGCAGAAGCGCATCAAGCAGGAACATAACCGCGCGGACGACCCGGAGAAGCAAATCGTCATCTACGGCAAGAGCGGACATGCCGAGGTGCTGGGCCTGGTGGGACAGACGGCAGGGCGGGCCATCGTCATCGAGAACCTGGAGGAGGCCAAGCAACTGGACTTCCATCGCAGCATCCGCCTCTACTCGCAGACCACCAAGTCGCTGAGCGGCTTCCGCGAGGTGGTGGACTACATCCAGGCACACATCGCGCCGGGCGTGACCTTCCAATACTACGACACCATCTGCCGCCAGGTGGCCAACCGCATCCCCAACATCCGCGAATTTGCCGCCTCGCACGACCTGGTGTTCTTCGTCAGCGGCAAGAAAAGCTCCAACGGCAAGATGCTCTTCAGCGAGTGCCTGAAGGTCAACCCCAACTCCCACCTGATAGACAGCGCGGCCGAGATAGACGGGTCGCTCCTGGCAAAAGCCCGCTCCATCGGGGTTTGCGGCGCCACCTCCACCCCCAAATGGCTGATGGAGGAGATAGAGCAGGCCCTGCTGAAAAAGATGTGAATGGAAAACGTAACAACAAATTCAAGGCAAATCGTAACAACGGTTTCAGCTTTTTGCTATCTTTGCAAAGTCTAAGTGGCAAAAGACCAAGACGAGACATCATTAACATCAAATTCAATACAACATGGGAGCAGTTAAATGCATAGGTATTTTGACGTCGGGTGGTGACGCCCCCGGCATGAACGCCGCCATCCGCGCCGTGACGCGCTCGGCCATCTACAACGGACTCAGCGTGAAAGGCATCTACAGAGGTTACAAAGGACTGGTGACGGGAGAAATCAAGGAATTCAAGAGCCAGAACGTGAGCAACATCATCCAGCTGGGCGGCACCATCCTGAAGACGGCCCGCTGCAAGGAGTTCACCACGCCCGAAGGCCGCCAGATTGCCTACGACAACATGAAGAAGGAAGGCATCGACGCCCTGGTGGTCATCGGCGGCGACGGCTCGCTGACGGGTGCCCGCATCTTCGCCGAAGAGTTTGACGTACCCTGCATCGGCCTGCCCGGCACCATAGACAACGACCTCTATGGCACGGACACCACCATCGGCTATGACACGGCCCTGAACACCATCTTGGACGCCGTGGACAAAATCCGCGACACCGCCACGTCGCACGAACGCCTGTTCTTCGTCGAGGTCATGGGCCGCGACGCCGGCTTCCTGGCCCTGAACGGCGCCATCGCATCGGGTGCCGAGGCAGCCATCATCCCGGAGTTCAGCACGGAGGTGGACCAACTGGAGGACTTCATCAAAAACGGCTTCCGCAAGTCCAAGAACAGCAGCATCGTGCTGGTGGCCGAAAGCGAACTGACGGGCGGCGCCATGCACTATGCCGAACGTGTGAAGAATGAATATCCGCAGTACGACGTGCGCGTCACCATCCTGGGCCACCTGCAACGCGGTGGCAGCCCCACGGCCCACGACCGCATCCTGGCCAGCCGCCTGGGCGCAGCCGCCATCGAGGCCATCATGGAGGGACAGCGCAACGTGATGATAGGCATCGACCATGACGAGGTGGTCTACGTGCCCTTCATCAAGGCCATCAAGAAGGACAAGCCCATCAAGAAGGAACTGGTCAATGTCCTGAGAGAGCTGTCCATCTGATTGTAAGCCTGCATAGGAAAACAACCGGACGAGGGTGTCCCGACAGACGGGATGCCCTCGTCACATTTGTCCGCCTGTCCCCCGATGCGGGAAGCCCCACCGGGGAAAAACAGCCCGTCAGCCCGGAAAAGGACGCCTTTTCTTGCATAAACATTATAAAAAAGGCGGATATTATTGCATACTCTTACAATAATATGTAATTTTGCCGCGCAATCAGAGAATATTTATGCAGATGATAAAGAAGAAAGCAAACCGGCTGGACGCCATCAAGATGATTATCTCGAGCAAGGAAATCAGCTCGCAGGAAGAACTGATACAAGCCCTGGGACAGGAAGGCTTCGTGCTGACCCAGGCCACCCTGTCGCGCGACCTGAAGCAGCTGAAAGTGGCCAAGGCCGCCAACACCAACGGCCGCTACGTCTATGTGCTGCCCAACGACATCCTCTACAAACGCCCCGTCCGGCAGACGGCGGGCGAGATGCTGCGGAGCAACGGCTTCATCTCCCTGCAATTCTCGCACAACATTGCCGTCATACGCACACGCCCCGGCTATGCCAGCAGCATCGCCTACGACATCGACAACCGCGAATGCCCGGCCATCCTGGGCACCATAGCGGGCGACGACACCATCATGCTGGTGCTGGCCGAGCGCGTCACGCACGACGAGGTGAGGCGTTTCCTGGAAGACGTCATACCGAACATCAAGGACTGAACAAAAATAGAACCCTATAATAAAGGTAAAGAAACAGAAGACAATGGATGTAATGCAAATTGATGTGATGGTGGCAGACGCCTCACATGAAGTTTATGTGGACACGATTCTGGACACCATCCGCGAGGCGGCCAAGAAACGCGGCACCGGCATCGCCGAACGCACACACGAGTATGTGGCAACCAAGATGAAGGAAGGCAAGGCCATCATCGCCCTGAACGGCGACGAGTTTGCCGGATTCACCTATATAGAGAGTTGGGGCAACAAGCAGTATGTGGCCACGTCGGGCCTCATCGTACACCCCAAGTACCAGGGCATCGGACTGGCCAAGCGCATCAAGCAGGCCTCGTTCCGCCTGGCCCGCCTGCGCTGGCCCTGGGCCAAGATATTCAGCCTGACCAGCGGCGCGGCGGTGATGAAGATGAACACCGAATTGGGCTACGTGCCCGTCACCTTCAACGAACTGACGGACGACGAGGCTTTCTGGAAAGGATGCGAAGGCTGCATCAACCACGACATCCTGGTGGCCAAGAACCGCAAGTTCTGCATCTGCACGGCAATGCTGTATGACCCCAAATTACACGAAGAAGACAAAATATAAAGACTATATAACTATGGAAGAGAAGAAAAAGAAAGTAGTCGTCGCCTTCAGCGGCGGGCTGGACACCTCGTTCACCGTGATGTATCTGGCCAAGGAGAAAGGATATGAAGTACACGCTGCCTGCGCCAACACGGGCGGGTTCAGCGCCGAACAACTCAAGACCAACGAGGAGAACGCCTACAAGCTGGGCGCGACGAAGTACGTGACCCTCGACGTGACGCACGAGTATTACGAAAAGAGCCTGAAGTACATGGTCTTCGGCAACGTGCTGCGCAACGGCACCTACCCCATCTCCGTCAGCTCGGAGCGCATCTTCCAGGCACTGGCCATCGCCCGCTATGCCAACGAAATCGGCGCGGACGCCATCGCCCACGGCTCGACAGGCGCAGGCAACGACCAGGTGCGCTTCGACATGACCTTCCTCGTCATGGCACCGGGCGTGGAAATCATCACCCTGACCCGCGACATGGCCCTGAGTCGCCAGGAGGAAATTGACTACCTGAACCAGCACGGCTTTGCCGCCGACTTCGCCAAGCTGAAGTATTCCTATAACGTAGGCATCTGGGGCACCAGCATCTGCGGAGGCGAAATCCTTGACTCGGCACAGGGATTGCCGGAGACCGCCTACCTGAAGCACTGCACCAAGGAAGGCACCGAACAACTGAAGCTGACCTTCGAGCAGGGCGAACTGAAGGCCATCAACGGCGAACGCTACGACGACCCCATCCAGGCCATCCAGAAAGTAGAGGAGATTGGCGCAGCCTACGCCATCGGACGCGACATGCACGTGGGCGACACCATCATCGGCATCAAGGGCCGCGTGGGCTTCGAAGCCGCCGCCCCGATGCTGATTATCGGCGCACACAAGTTCCTGGAGAAGTACACGCTGAGCAAGTGGCAACAGTACTGGAAGGACCAGGTGGCCAACTGGTACGGTATGTTCCTGCACGAAAGCGAATACCTGGAGCCGGTGATGCGCGACATCGAGGCCATGCTCGTCTCCAGCCAGCGCAACGTCAACGGCACGGCCATCCTCGAACTGCGCCCCTACGGCTTCCACACCGTCGGCGTGGAAAGCACGGACGACCTGGTGAAGAACAAGTTCGGCGAATACGGCGAGATGCAGAAGGGCTGGACGGCCGAGGACGCCAAGGGCTTCATCAAAGTCCTCTCCACCCCGCTGCGCGCCTACTACGCCGGACACAAAGACGAACTGAACAATATCTAAACCCCTTATAACACCTGAATTATGGACAATCCGAAGAAACTGACCCGTCCCCGCCAAGACCGCAAGATGGCAGGCGTCTGCGCGGGACTGGCCAACTACCTGGGCCTGGACCCCACCGTGGTGCGCGTCATCTACGCCATCCTGACCCTGTGCACCGCCATCGTCACCGGGCTTATCGTCTACCTGATACTGATGCTCGTCATCCCCGAAGACCCAACTAAATAACTCCGTATGATAAAGATAGGAATCATAGGCGGCGCGGGCTACACCGCCGGCGAACTCATCCGCCTGCTCATCAACCACCCGGAGGCAGAGATTGTCTTCATCAACAGCGGCAGCAATGCCGGCAACCGCGTGACCGACGTCCACGAAGGCCTCTACGGCGAGACGGACCTGCGCTTCACCGACCGGCTGCCCCTGGACGAGATTGACTGCCTCTTCTTCTGCACCGCCCACGGCGACACGCGCAAGTTCATGGACAGCCACAACCTGCCGGAAGGGCTGAAGGTCATCGACCTCTCCATGGACTACCGCCTCAAGGCCGAGGGCAACGACTTCATCTACGGCCTCCCGGAGCTGAACCGCCGCGCCACCTGCAAGGCGCAGCACGTGGCCAACCCCGGCTGCTTCGCCACCTGCATCCAGCTGGGACTGCTCCCCCTGGCCAAGCACCTGATGCTGAACGACGACATCATGGTGAACGCCATCACCGGCAGCACCGGGGCGGGCGTCAAGCCGGGCGCGACGAGCCACTTCAGCTGGCGCAACAACAACCTGAGCGTCTACAAGGCCTTCGAGCACCAGCACGTGCCGGAAATCCGGCAGAGCCTGAAGCAGTTGCAGAACAGCTTCGACTCCGCCATAGACTTCATCCCCTACCGGGGCGACTTCCCGCGCGGCATCTTTGCCACCATCGTGGTGAAGAACAAGTGCAGCATCGAGGAACTGACGCGCATCTACGAGGAGTATTACGCGGAGGATTCCTTCACGCACCTCGTGGACAAGAACATCGACCTGAAGCAGGTGGTGAACACCAACAAGTGCCTCCTCCACCTGGAGAAGCACGGGGACAAGCTGCTCATCATCTCCTGCATCGACAACCTGCTGAAGGGTGCCAGCGGACAGGCCGTGCACAACATGAACCTGATGTTCAACCTGGAGGAGACGGTAGGCCTCAGGCTGAAGCCGTCGGCCTTCTAATTCATATTTATCATTTGGCGCGGATTACGCGGATTTCACGGATTATTCAAGCAAGGTTATGCTTCTCGTTTGATAAAAAAGGAATCCGCGGAATCCGTGTAATCCGCGCCTGAACTTTTAACCAGCAATGACAATGAAACTCTTTGACGTATATCCCTTATTCGACATCAACATCGTGCGGGGCAAGGGCTGCCACGTTTGGGACGAGCAAGGCACCGAGTACCTCGACCTCTACGGCGGCCATGCCGTCATCTCCATCGGCCACGCCCATCCGCATTATGTGGAGATGATAAGCCGGCAGGCGGCCACCCTGGGCTTCTACTCCAACTCCGTCATCAACAAGCTGCAAGTGGAATTGGCCGAACGCCTGGGCCGTGCCTGCGGCTACGACGACTACCAGTTGTTCCTCATCAACAGCGGCGCGGAAGCCAACGAGAACGCGCTGAAGCTGGCCTCCTTCCACAACGGGCGGACACGCATCGTCAGCTTCGCCAAGGCCTTCCACGGACGCACATCCCTGGCCGTGGAGGTGACGGACAACCCGAAAATCATCGCCCCGGTCAATGCCTGCGGACACGTCACCTACCTGCCCCTGAACGACACGGAAGCCATGCGCGCCGAGCTTCGACGGGGCGACGTCTGCGCCGTGATTATTGAAGGAATCCAGGGCGTGGGCGGCATCCAGGTGCCCGACACGGCCTTCATGCAGGCATTGCGGGAGGAGTGCACGGCGGCGGGCGCCGTCCTCATCCTCGACGAAATCCAGAGCGGATACGGCCGCAGCGGCAAGTTCTTCGCCCACCAACACGCCGGCATCCGCCCGGACATGATTACCGTGGCCAAGGGCATCGGCAACGGCTTCCCCATGGGCGCCGTGCTCATCAGCCCCGAGTTCAAGCCCGTCTACGGACAGCTGGGCACCACCTTCGGCGGCAACCACCTGGCCTGCGCGGCGGCCCTGGCGGTGCTGGACGTCATCGAAGGCGAGGGTCTCATTGAGAATGCGAAGGCAGTCGGCGCCCACCTGCTGGACGGACTGAAGAAGCTGCCGCAGATAAAGGAAGTGCGCGGCCGGGGCCTGATGATAGGCATGGAGTTCGAGCAGCCCATCAAGGAACTGCGCAGCCGCCTGCTGCACGAGCAGAAGGTGTTCACCGGCGTGAGCGGCACGAACGTCATCCGCCTGCTGCCCCCGCTCTGCCTCAGCATGGACGAGGCGGACTTGTTCCTCGAACGGTTCGCGAAGGTGATGGAGAACTAAAAACGAAGAATGGAGAATCCTGCAGGGACCGACGCCGGATGCCCGCAGATTCTTCATTTTCAATTATAATCCTTAACTTTGTCCCGTCTTACATATTAATTGAACTGACATAATGAATACGAGTATCTCATTGAACGCCTTGTTTGATTTCCTGCAATCACTCCCGCTGACTGCGGACAACAAGACATGGCTGGCCGGGAAACTAATAGAATCTGCCCGCCAAGAATCGCAAGACCTGCCGGGACAAATGACCGTTGATGAAGCCAAAACCTGGCTGGAAGCCTCGGAAAAGCGTTTGGCCAATGGCGAATATGTTACGGAAGAAGAGATGGAGGACTTCTATCGCACATTGCAATGAGCCGGAGAATCATTTACGACACCCAGGCACGACGCCAAATCGGAGAAATATACCGCTATGGCAAAGAACACTTCGGACCCAACACAGCCCTAAGGTTCAAGGAGGCTATCCGCCAAGCCATTTCCTCGCTGAAGCAAAACCCACTGATAGGAAGTGTGGAACAAGAGCTGACCACCAACGAGCATGAGTACAGATACCTGCTGGTCAAGCCCTACAAAATCATCTATTCCGTGACGGATGACACAATAAGAATACATCTCTTCTGGCACACCAGCCGAAATCCCAAAGCAATGGGAAGCCAGCTTTCTGCTAAGATTTAGACGATTAATAATCAGCATTGTATGAAGATGCCCCACCCTCCGAGCCGGTCTCGGGAGGCGGGGCATTTTGTTTTTTCCAAGACTATTGTTCTTGGTTCTAAAATATAACTGTATCTTTGCAGCGTCTTTCAACAACTTCATAGAAGGGACTGGAAGATTTTTTGACAGAGACGTTTACGTACTTTATCTTTCAAGGTTAAACTTCGCAACTTTAGTCAATAAAAAGATAAAGGCAACGGAAGCGTCCACTATGTATGTGTTTTTTCGACCTTTCCCTCCCGTTTTGGGGAGGGAAAAGGTTTGTGTATCTCATACGGCGTGGGTGCTACGTTGCTTATCTTTATTGACGGGCAATGCGAAGGCCTAACCTTGGGATAAGCAAATGTAGAACCTGCGCTTTTTGCGCATAAACACATACCCCATGGAAGCCATCGGTCAACGCATCAAAGAGGAATTGGAACGACAAGAACGTTCCGTAACTTGGCTGGCAAGAAAACTATCCTGCCACCGCACAAACATTTACAACATCTTTCTGCGTGAAAACATCGACCTGCAATTACTTATCCGCATCTCACGCATACTGCATCACAATTTCCTGAAGGATATTGCGGATGACATTGAGGAAGAGTAAAAACAACTTCATTGTATAAAACGACACGACACAAAAGCACTAATTCCTACTACACAAACACACGCTCCTGCAAATCATTTTCTCCTACCTTTGCGGACATTAATTAACTACTAAAAAACACTTATGATGAAAAAGATTTGGTTATTTATGCTCCTTGTTTTTGGGAGTTTTGCTTTTTGCATGGCCCAAGAAATGCAAGAAGTAGTTTATCTGAAAAATGGCAGTGTCATCAGAGGAATGATTATCGAACAGATACCAGGAAAGTCACTCAAAATACAAACCAACGATGGCAGCATCTTTGCTTACGAAATGGATGAAGTGGAAAAAATCACCAAAGAACAAGCTACATACCAAAGATATGGCAAGCAATATTCATCAGGGTTGAATGGCAATGGCGCACAACGCGGTTACCGTGGTTTCGCAGATCTTGGCTATACCATCGGCACCGGAGGATGGAGCGGAACAAACCGGGTTGAGTTTGCCACATCGCATGGTTACCAATTTAATCCCTATTTCTATGCCGGATTGGGCGTGGGAGTCAATTATTACCACGATGCCGAGTTGGTGGAAATTCCTGTTTTCGCAGACTTTCGCACAGATATTCTGAACAACTGGGTTACACCTTATGTGGATCTCAGAATCGGCTATACCGTATATGACGGAACCGGTTTCTATATGTCGCCCACTGTTGGCTGCCGTTTTGGCTTTGGCAAAACAGCACTAAATATCGGAATCGGCTATACCATGCAAAAAATATCTGTAGATTGGTATGACTACGGAAGCTATTATGGGTCAAGTTCTGAAAATATAGGAGGTTTCAGCATCAAACTTGGTTTGGATTTCTGAGCACAACAAGCTATACTGACAAGCGAGGATACTTTTGCTAAAGAGCAGGAGTATCCCCGTCATTCGTTACATTACTGATGTAACGCCGTTACACCCGTACTGTAACGCCGTTACAAGACTACTGTAACAGTGTTACATCCCTACTGTAACGCGGCCCGTCTACGGGCGTGCGTTCCAATCGTAGCGTACTTGGATACGATCGAACACCTGTTCGTAGGGAACACCCAAGGCTTTGAAGGCTTTCACTATAGGGCCTTGTTCTTCGGGCAGGATGGGCCGCTCGTGGTGCATGATGCGGTAGAGCGTAATGCGCGAATAGAGCCGGTGCAGACGTTTGCTCATAGCCTCGGCCTCCTTGTGCGGCAAACGGTCGAGCGCGTTGCGCAATCCCCAACCTACCCGAATGGGCACCATCGGCTGAAACTGGCCACACACGCTTCCTTCCTGCGGATAAGCCAAAGGATTAACCACGTGCAGACGGGGCACATCCGCCGTCACGTGCCGCGCAACAAATTGCCGCAGGCATTCCTCCGCCCGTGGGCATTGTGCGTTGAAACAATGCACGAAGTCGTGCGGCACCTGGCTGTAATCAAATGTTTCTTCCATAAATCTCCGGTTTTTGCTGACAAATATACACAATCCGTTGCACATTCCTTGCATTTTCAAACAGAAAGACGTACTTTTGCGGCATAACCCCAAGAAAAAGACACGTATGAAAATAGCCATCATCGGAGCGGGCAACATGGGCAGCGCCATCGCCCGCGGGCTGGCCCAGGGAGGCCTGGTGCAGCCGGAAGACATCACCGTATCCAATCCCTCGGAGGGCAAGCTCCAGGCCCTGCAGGCCGACATCCCCGGACTGGAAGTCACCACCTCCAACGTCAAGGCCATGGGCGACGCGGACATCATCTTCCTTGCCGTCAAGCCCAAAGTACTGGAAGACGTGCTGAGGGAACTGCCTCTGCGGAACGGGCTGATAGTGGCTTCGGTAGTGGCCGGGAGCAGCATCAACAGCATCCTCGACTACCTCTCCATGATATGCCCCAAAGGCCACGTGCCCGACACCATCTTCTTCCGCATCGTGCCCAACACCGCCGCCGCCATCGGGCAGAGCATGACGCTGGTGTCCAGCCTGGCCGCCAACCCCAAGCAACGGCAACTCATGCTGGACCTCCTCGCTCCCCTCGGCCCCACAATGTGGGTGCCCGAACCCCAGCTGGCCGCCGCCACCGCCCTGGCCTCGTGCGGCACGGCCTACGTGATGAAGTACATCCAGGCCGCCACGCAGGCAGGCATCGAGCTGGGCTTCAAGGCACAAGACGCCCGCCGGATGGTGACGCAATGCGTGACGGGCGCCGCCGCCCTGCTGCAGGACAATCCCGACGCGCATCCCGCCACGGAGATTGAGAAGGTGTGCACCCCGGGCGGATATACGATACGGGGCATCAACGAACTGGAGCACAGCGGATTTACTTCTGCCATTATAAAGGCTATCAAGGCAAGTGTGTGATATTTAATGGTTAATGGTTAATGATAAATGGTTAATAGGCTGCGCACGGGGAACTGTTCAGCCTAATTTTGCCACATTAATCACTAACCATTAACCATTGATTATTAACCATTAATCATCAACCCTTAATCATTAACAACGTGGACAACATCTTGAAAGGAAAGAGTTTTGAATTTGCCACACGGATTGTCAACTTATACAAGTTCTTGACAACGGAAAAAAAGGAGTATGTCATGTCCAAGCAAATTCTTCGCTCTGGAACTTCCATAGGCGCCATGGTTTGCGAAAGCGAACATAGCGAAAGCAAGATGGACTTCGTTCACAAGTTGGCCATCGCCCAAAAAGAAGTAAACGAGACCTTGTATTGGTTAAAGCTTCTATATGCGACCAACTTCATTGAAAAAGATGGTTATGAAAGCGTCAACCAAGATGCCTTGGTCTTGCTTAAAATCATAACTGCAAGCATCAAAACTGCAAAACAAAATATTAACCATTAATCATCAACCATTAATCATTAAATAACGTGGACGAACAGATTAAACAAATAGCCGAGCGCCTGCGCGGACTGCGCGACGCCATGGAACTGACTACCGACGAAATGGCCGGTGACTGCGGCATCTCGAAGGAAGAGTATGAACGCGCCGAGTCCGGGGAGCACGACATCTCCGTCAGCATGCTCCAGCAGATAGCCCGCCACTACGGCATCGCGCTGGACGCCCTGATGTTCGGCGAAGAACCCAAGATGAGCACCTACTTCGTGACCCGCGCCGGCAAGGGCGTCAGCGTGGAACGCACCAAGGTCTACAAGTACCAGGCCCTGGCCGCCGGATTCCGCGACCGCAAGGCAGACCCCTTCATCGTCACCGTGGAGCCGGGCGAACGCCCCATGCACTACAACACGCACGACGGGCAGGAGTTCAACATGGTCCTCGAAGGCCGCCTGCTGCTCAGCGTCGGCGGAAAGGAACTGACCCTCAACCCGGGCGACAGCATCTACTTCAACTCCAAACTGCCCCACGGCATGAAGGCACTGGACGGAAAGACCGTGCGCTTCCTGGCCATCATATTATAAAGAATAAGACTATGGTAGAAAGATTTCTCACACAAACCACATTTACATCGCAAGAAGACTTCATCAAGAACCTGCACATCCGTGTGCCGGAGAACTTCAACTTCGGCTATGACGTGGTGGACGCCTGGGCTGCCGAAGAGCCCGACAAGCTGGCCCTGCTCTGGACCAACGACAAGGGCGAATGCCGCCGCTTCACCTTTGCCGACATGAAGCGATACACCGACCAGACGGCCGCCTACTTCCAAAGCCTCGGCATCGGGCGCGGCGACATGGTGATGCTCATCCTGAAACGCCGCTACGAGTTCTGGTTCAGCATCATCGCCCTGCATAAGATAGGGGCGACGGTCATCCCCGCCACCCACCTGCTGACGAAGAAGGACATCGTCTACCGCTGCAACGCGGCGGACATCAAAATGATAGTCTGCGCCGGCGAGACGGTCATCACCGACCACATCACGGCCGCCATGCCCCAGTCGCCCAGCGTGAAAACCCTCGTCAGCGTAGGTCCCGAAGTGCCCGAAGGCTACCAGGACTTCCACCAAGGCATCGAGAACGCCCCCGCTTTCACAAAACCCGAACACCCCAACACGAACGACGACATCTCGCTGATGTACTTCACCAGCGGCACCACGGGCGAACCCAAGATGGTGGCCCACGACTTCACCTACCCCCTGGGACACATCGTCACGGGCTGCTTCTGGCACAACCTGCACCGCGACAGCCTGCACCTCACCATCGCCGACACCGGCTGGGGCAAGGCCGTGTGGGGCAAGCTGTACGGGCAATGGATAGCCGGCGCCACGGTATTCGTCTACGACCACGAGAAGTTCACCCCGGCCAACATCCTGCAGATGATACAAGACTACCACGTCACGTCGCTCTGCGCGCCGCCCACCATCTTCCGCTTCCTCATCCACGAGGACCTGACGAAGTACGACCTCAGCCACCTGCAATACTGCACCATCGCGGGCGAAGCGTTGAACCCCGCCGTGTTCGACACCTTCAAGAAGCTGACGGGCATCCGCCTGATGGAAGGCTTCGGGCAGACCGAAACCACCCTGACCGTGGCCACCATGCCGTGGATGGAGCCGAAGCCCGGCAGCATGGGCCTGCCCAACCCGCAATATGACGTGGACCTGATAGACAATGAAGGCCGCTCCGTCGAAGCCGGCGAACAGGGACAGATTGTCATCCGCACCAGCAAAGGCAAGCCCCTGGGCCTCTTCAAGGAATACTACCGTGACCCGGAACGCACCCGCGAGGCTTGGCACGACGGCATCTACTCCACGGGCGACGTGGCCTGGAAGGACGAAGACGGCTACCTGTGGTTCGTGGGCCGAGCCGATGATGTCATCAAGAGCTCCGGTTACCGCATCGGCCCGTTCGAGGTGGAGAGTGCGCTGATGACGCACCCCGCCGTGGTGGAATGCGCCATCACCGGCGTGCCCGACGAAATCCGCGGCCAGGTGGTCAAGGCCACCATCGTCCTCTCCAAAGCCTACAAGGACAAGGCGGGCGAAGCATTGGTCAAGGAATTGCAGAACCACGTGAAGAAGGTGACCGCACCATACAAGTATCCGCGCGTCATTGAGTTCGTGGACGAACTGCCCAAGACCATCAGCGGCAAGATACGCCGCGTGCAGATACGGCAGAATGACCAGAAGTAAAAAGAATAATGATGAAGAAACACAGACTTCTTACCCAATGCCTGGCCGCCTCGGCAGCGGCCTTGGCTCTGACTGCCTGCGACAAGTGGACGGAACAGACGTGCGACGGCTATAACCTCATCACACAGAAAGACGGGGCAACGCTGGGCTACTCTCCCACATCGGGCATCCAAATTCTCCATGAGGACGGTTATGCCTTCAAGGACCTCAACCGCAACGGGCAGTTGGATGTCTATGAGGACTGGCGCCAACCCGTCGGGAAGCGTGTGGAAGACCTGGCCGCCCAGCTCTCCATTGAAGAGATTGCCGGGCTGATGCTCTACAGCAACCACCAGGCCATCCCCGCCACTTCCTACGACATGTCCACATACAACGGCAAGCCCTACGCCGAGAGCGGTGCCCAGCCGTGGGAACTGACCGACCATCAGAAGAAGTTCCTCAAAGACGACCACCTGCGCCACGTATTGGTGACCACGGTAGAAACACCAGAAATCGCCGCCCGGTGGAACAACAGCCTTCAGGCATACGTCGAAGGACTGGGACACGGCATCCCCGCCAACAACTCGTCCGACCCGCGCCATTCCGCCCGGGCCGATGCTGAGTTCAATGCCGGTGGCGGAGGACAAATATCCACATGGCCCGGCTCATTGGGCATGGCAGCCACCTTCTCCCCCCAGTTGATGGAACGCTTCGGACAAATAGCCTCCGAGGAATACCGTGCCTTGGGCTTTGCCACGGCTCTCTCGCCCCAGGTGGACATCGCCACCGACCCGCGTTGGATGCGCTTCAACGGCACAATGGGTGAAGACCCCAAGCTATCCGCCGACTTGGCACGTGCCTATTGCGACGGTTTCCAGACCTCGGAAGGCGAGGCGGAGATTGCTGACGGATGGGGCTACCACAGCGTCAACACCATGGTGAAGCACTGGCCCGGCGGCGGTTCAGGCGAAGGCGGACGCGATGCCCACTACGGCTTCGGCAAATATGCCGTCTTCCCCAACAACCAGTTGCCTCTCCACAAGATACCTTTCACCGAAGGCGCCTTTAAGCTGGAGGGCAAGACGGGCAAGGCCTCAGCCGTGATGCCCTACTACACCATCTCCGTGGGACAGGGCAAAGAAAACGTGGCCAACAGCTACGACCCGGACATCATCACCCGCCAACTGCGTGAAGAAGCCGGGTTCGACGGCATCGTCTGCACCGACTGGGGCATCACTGCCGACGAAATTCATCCGGGCATCCACTCCGGTAAGCCTTGGGGGGTGGAGAAACTGACTGTGGCCGAACGCCACTACAAAGCCCTGATGGCCGACGTGGACCAGTTCGGCGGCAACAACGACAAGCAACCTGTCTTGGAAGCCTACGAAATGGGAGTAAAGGAACATGGTGAAGAATGGATGACGGAGCGTATGCGTACTTCGGCCCGCCGTCTGCTGATGAACATCTTCCGCACAGGCCTATTCGAGAATCCGTACCTTGACCCGGCACACACCGCCCAAGTAGTGGGTTGCCCTGAATTTATGGCTGAGGGATATGATGCCCAGGTGAAGAGCACCATCATGCTGAAGAACCGCAGCAACGTCCTGCCCGTGCAAGGCAAGAAGAAAGTCTACATCCCCGTCCGCCACTATCCAGCCTACACGGGCTTCTGGAACAATCCGATAGAGGCACGGGAGATCACGCCCGTCAGCCGTGAACTGGCCTCCAAGTACTTCGACGTGGTGGACACGCCCGCCGAGGCCGACTTGGCCATCGTTTTCATCGACTCGCCAAACAGCGGCTGGGGTTATGACATGGTCGACGTCAAGCGGGGCGGAAACGGCTATATGCCCATCAGCCTGCAATACAGCGACTACACGGCCCGCACCGCCCGTGCCAAGAGCCTGGCCGGCGGCGACCCGTTCGAGAAGTCGGACAACCGCAGCTACCGTGGCAAGACCGTCCACACCATTAACAAGGGCGACATGGACTTGGTGATAGCCACCAAGAAAGCTATGGGCAAACGCCCCGTAGTAGTGTCCGTCAACATCAGCAATCCCGTGGTGATGAAGGAGATTGAGCCGTATGCCGATGCCCTTTTCCTCACCTTCGACGTGCAAAACCAAGTGATTCTGGAGCTGGCCACCGGCAAACACGAACCTTCCGGCCTCTTGCCCTTTCAAATGCCCGCCGACATGGAAACCGTGGAAGCCCAAGCCGAAGACACCCCGCGCGATATGCGTTGCTACACGGATGCCGACGGCCATACCTATGACTTTGCCTACGGCCTCAACTGGAAAGGCGTGATTAACGACGAACGCACACAGACGTACAAATAAACCAAGTACATATTAAAAAAGAGAAGAGGGTGTATCATTTCGGCCACCCTCTTCTCTTTTTATATCTATCTTTCAAGCCTTACGCCTCAATATTCGCTCCATACCAAGGTTTCCTCCCCGGACTTCTGCAAATACACCTTACAGTAAGCACTTTCGGCTTCCCTTTCTTCCTCGTCCGAATAAACGTGCTGCCCGTTTATCTTCAAGGACAACACATGGGCATACCACCCATCTCCTCCAATAGCACCATCCGTATATCCATACGTCAAGTCAAAACGGTCGAAAGAACCATTGGAATAGACATAAAAGGAATAAGTGTCCGTGCTTTCGTCTACCGGAAAGTAGCAAGAGAAATAAGGCGTCCCGGCTTCATCCACCGGAATCTGACATACCGCCCAAGCAAATGGATAATAATAGCCGTACTCATTCACTTCCGGCACCGGGATCTGTGCCTCCTTATCGGCACACGACACCGGGTAGGTCGCCGGCAGCGACTTGTCTATCAAACTGCCTCCTTCCTCGTTAATGTAATAGAAATGTACGGTATTTGCCCGCATGGAATATCCCCCTTCCGGTATCGAATGATAATAACCATCATCCTCGTCGCTACAGCCGCTGAAGCCTAATGCACCGACCAACAGCAGCAACAAGCCCAATAACTTCCGTGTCTTCATAATGCCTTGTCTTTTAGAATGATTATACCGCTACAAAGATAAGCAACAATATCAGAGATGCCAAACAAAAGGCACAAAAAAAGAGGAACTACCGTTCAAGTAATTCCTCTTTCTATGTTGGGCTACCTGGATTCGAACCAGGAATGACAGGACCAGAATCTGTAGTGTTACCATTACACCATAGCCCAAACTTGCTATCCCTTTCGGTTTTGCGGTTGCAAAGGTACGAACTTTTTTCGAACCACAAATATTTTCGGGCATTTTTTTGCAAAAAAATCTCAGAAAAGCCTCCAAGCTGCCCCGAAACGGCTGTTTACCTTCCGTCACGACAGAAATCTAGCGTCCTTTTATACCTAAAAAAAGCAAAAAAACGTAGTCTTTCGACGTTTTGCGTGTTTGATACAGGAAATCAACGTATCTTTGCCCTCAATTTTAACCAGATTGCATATAGAATGAACGAAACAGAAAGACTTATTCAACAAATCACAGAAGGTATTCAAGATAAGAAAGGAAAAAACATCGTCATTGCCGACCTCACCAAGATAGAAGACACCATTTGCAATTATTTCGTCATCTGCCAAGGAAATTCCCCCAGCCAAGTCACGGCCATCGTGGAGTCCGTAAGGGATTTTGCACGCAAAGGCGCCAACATCAAGCCCTTTGCCATAGACGGCTTGCGCAATGCCGAATGGGTGGCCATGGACTATGCCGACATCCTGGTACACGTGTTCCTGCCTGAAGCCCGGAACTTCTACAACCTGGAAACACTGTGGGCCGATGCCAAACTAACCCAAGTACCTGACCTTGATTAATTGTAAACGTATGGACAACAACAGACCAACCCCCAATCCCAACGTCCCCAATAAAAAGCCCAATATGCCCAGGTTCAACCTGAGCTGGTTGTTCGCCCTCATTGGGCTGATGTTGCTGTATCTGCTATTTACCGGAGACAAGAACCTGAACACCAAGGAGATCTCCTATGATGAATTCCAGCAATACGTGCAGAACGGATACGTCAGCAAAGTCGTGGGCTATGATGACAATTCCGTGGAAGCCTATATCAAACCCCAACACGTGAAGGATGTTTTCCTGCAAGACTCCACCCGTGTGGGACGTAACCCGATGATTATCACCGAAGCTCCTTCGCGCGAAAGCTTGGGCGACTTCCTGCAAAAGGAGAAAGACGAATCTCACTTCGACGGCTCCATCAGCTACGAGAAGAAGAATAACTATATCGGTGTCCTCCTGTGGCAAATATTGCCCATCGCCTTCATCATCTTCTTCTGGATATACCTCTCGCGCCGCTGGACGGGCGGAGCCGGTATGGGCGGAGGAGGCATCTTCAGCGTGGGCAAGTCACGCGCCCAACTGTTCGAGAAAGGCGGCAACACGACCAAAGTCACCTTCAAGGACGTGGCCGGACTGGCCGGCGCCAAGCAGGAAGTGGAGGAAATCGTGGAATTCCTGAAGGAACCGCAAAAATACACCGACTTGGGCGGCAAGATACCCAAAGGTGCTTTGCTGGTAGGCCCTCCGGGAACCGGTAAAACGCTGTTGGCCAAAGCCGTGGCCGGCGAGGCGGACGTGCCTTTCTTCTCGTTGGCCGGTTCGGACTTCGTGGAAATGTTCGTCGGCGTGGGTGCTTCGCGTGTCCGCGACCTCTTCCGCCAAGCCAAGGAGAAAGCCCCGTGCATCGTCTTCATCGACGAAATCGACGCCGTGGGACGCGCCCGCGCCAAGGCGGCTGCCATGGGTGGCAATGACGAGCGCGAAAACACGCTGAACCAGTTGCTGACAGAAATGGACGGCTTCGGCTCGAACAGCGGTGTCATCATCCTGGCCGCCACCAACCGCGTGGACGTGCTGGACAAAGCCCTGCTGCGCGCCGGACGCTTCGACCGACAGATACACGTGGACCTGCCCGACCTGAACGAACGCAAGGACATCTTCGGCGTACACCTGCGCCCCCTCAAGATAGACGACACGGTGGACGTGGACCTGCTGGCCCGCCAGACACCGGGATTCTCGGGCGCGGACATCGCCAACGTCTGTAACGAGGCTGCCCTGATAGCCGCCCGCCACAGCAAGAAGTTCGTAGGCAAACAGGACTTCCTGGAAGCCATTGACCGCATCGTGGGAGGACTGGAAAAGAAGACCAAAATCACCACCGAAGAGGAACGCCGCTCCATCGCCACCCACGAGGCCGGACACGCCAGCATCTCCTGGCTGCTGGAATATGCCAATCCCCTCATCAAGGTGACCATCGTGCCCCGCGGTCGTGCCCTCGGTGCCGCCTGGTACCTGCCCGAAGAACGCCAGCTGACCACCAAGGAGCAGATGCTGGACGAAATGTGCGCCACCTTGGGCGGACGGGCTGCCGAAGAACTCTTCCTGGGCCGCATCTCCACCGGAGCCATGAACGACCTGGAGCGGGTGACGAAGCAAGCCTACAGCATGATTGCCTACTTCGGCATGAGCGACAAGTTGCCCAACCTCTGCTACTACAGCAACGACGAATATTCCTTCAACCGCCCGTATAGCGAAAAGACGGCCGAACTGATAGACGAGGAAGTGAAGAAGATGGTAAATGAGCAGTATGCACGTGCCAAGAAAATCCTGTCCGAGCATCAGGAAGGGCACCAACAACTGACACAGATACTGATAGACAAGGAAGTCATCTTCGCCGACGACGTGGAGCACATCTTCGGTCCGCGCCCGTGGGCATCGCGTTCAGAAGAAATCATGGCCGCCAACCAGACTGCCAAGGAAATGAAGGAACTGGCCGAACAGGAAGCCAAGAAAGCCTTGCAGACCGAGAAGGAGGTCAAGGAACAACAGAACAAAGCCTTGCCCGACAAGAAGGACAACGACGAGAAGAAAGAAGATACGTCAGAAGACAAATAATATAGGAAAATTCTTAAACGGTAAGTCATTATGAAGAGCAACCTCATACAGCGTACCATTACAGGCATATTGTTCGTGGCCGTCCTGGTGGGAGCCATCCTTTGGAGCCCCATCTCGTTTGGCATCCTGTTTGCCCTCATCAGCGCCTTGTCCGTCCGCGAGTTCGGACACCTGATGAACCAAAGCGGCCAAGTGGAAATCAACCGGAACATCGCCTCCTTGGCGGGAGCCTACCTGTTCCTGGCCTTGATGGCTTTCTGCACCCAGGTGACGGACGCACGGGTATTCCTACCCTACCTGTTGCTGTTGCTCTACCTGATGATTACGGAATTGTATCTGAAGAAAAAGAACCCATTGGGCAACTGGGCCTTCACGATGCTGAGCCAGCTCTATGTGGCCCTGCCCTTTGCCTTGCTCAACGTGCTGGCTTTCCACAACGACCCGGCGGCCAGCAGCGTCAGCTACAACCCGATGCTGCCGCTGTCGGTCTTCATCTTCATCTGGCTGAGCGACACGGGCGCCTATTGCGTGGGCTCGCTCATCGGCAAGCACCGCCTGTTCGAGCGCATTTCACCTAAAAAGTCATGGGAAGGAAGCGTAGGCGGCGGCGTGTTCGCCATGGTCGCCTCGCTGGTGTTCGCCCATTATTTTCCTTTCCTCCATGAGTGGGAATGGATAGGGTTGGCACTGACAGTCGTGGTGTTCGGCACGTGGGGCGACCTGACCGAATCGCTGATGAAGCGCCAACTGGGCATCAAGGATTCCGGCAATATCCTGCCGGGACACGGCGGCATGCTGGACCGCTTTGACAGCGCGTTGATGGCCATACCTGCCGCCGTGGTCTACCTGTATGCAGTGACGGTGATTTAATACTCACCCTCCTGCACAAGGGTGTACACCAGTTCCTTTTCGCCTTCACCCGCCAAGTTTACTTTCAGACAAATGCCCCTGAAACCGGCAGGGAAGGACAATGCACTCAAGTTGTATGACACCATGCTGTAAGAGCCCGGAGTTTCCACATTTATTTGTGTGTTGCAGCGAAGTTCCAAGTCATAGTATCCGTCTTCGCCCATGACGAACTCCGGGGCATCGGTCTGTTGCGGACACACCAGGCTTACGCTGGTTGTAAAGGGCAGACGCTCCACGAAAGACACGTTCAGATAGCCGTTGCCGATGGTGATACCATCCGCAGTGGTAGGCACAGCATCATTTCCAAACTTGTCTTCATCCTCCGGGGTCATCAACTCCACATTCTTGGTCAACACATTCTGCATTTGCAGGATTTTCACGGCATGGTCATAGCCGGCATAATCATCCCACAACGGATTGAACACCGTGACCACCCGCTGCCCGTCAATGGGCACATACCAGCCCATGTCCGTATTTACCGGCCAGCAAGTGCCCCACACATCACAATCCAAATAGAATCCGTTTGCGCCGACAGTGCGCACCGTGGCCAACTGGGGCGCAGTAAAGTCGCCCAAGGAATATCCGTCACCATCGCCACACGACTGGAAAGCCAGGCATACGGCCAGGCAAATTACGCTCCATACATAAGTTATCTTCTTCATATTGCTTTTGTTTTAATTGGTTTCTATAGCAGAAAACGAACAAGCCGGGCATTTACTGCACCGGCTTGCATTTGTTTAACATTAAATAGGGATGGACAACTATGAATGGGCTTTCTGCAAGAGTCCCACCATCTGCCGGGCGGCACGCATCGGCGCACCGGGTTCACCCAAGCGGCGGGCCATCTCGTCGTAACCGTCACGGAGTTCATTTTTCCGCTTCGGGTCATGCAGCAACCGTTGCAGTTCGCCGCGCATCTGCTCCACGGTCATCGTGTCGGCCACCAGCTCCCGCACCACCTCTTTCCCGGCAATCAGATTGACCAACGAGATATAAGGCACTTTCAGGACGTGCCGCTTCAGGAAAGCAATCAACTTGGGCAAGGGGGTATGGTAGCACACGGCCTGGGGCACCCGGAAGAGTGCCGCCTCCAGCGTGGCCGTGCCCGACGTGACCAAAGCGGCCGTGGCGTGGGACAGCAGCGGATAGGTCTGCCCGAACAGCACCTTCACCGGGGCATTGCCCGCATAGAGGCGATAATAATCCGCCTCGATGCCGGGCGCACCGGCCACCACCAGTTGGCAATCCCCCGCAACCGAAGAAGCTGCCCGAATCATGTCCGGCAAGTTGTCCTTGATTTCCTGCTTGCGGCTGCCGGCCAGCAAGGCGACAATCGGCTTGTCTTCCAATCCATTGGAAGCGACGAATTCATCGAAAGTCCCCGCATAGGAAGCCTTGAAGGCCTCCACCTCATCCACCGTGGGATTGCCCACATAGTGAATGGGATAGCCGTGTTTCCGCTCGAAGAAATCCACCTCGAAGGGCAGGATGGAGAACAACTCATCCACGTCCCGCCGGATGTTCTTGATGCGGTATTCCTTCCACGCCCATATCTTCGGGGAAATGTAATAGTAGACGGGGATGTCCGTATGCGCATGCACGTGCTTGGCAATCTTCAGGTTGAAGCCCGGATAGTCCACCAGTATCACCACATCGGGATGCCAGGCCGTGATGTCGTCCTTGCACTGCTTCATGGCGGCAAAAATGGTGCGCAGGTGGAGCAGGACGGGGATGAAGCCCATATAGGCCAAGTCCTTGTAGTGCTTCACCCGCGTGCCGCCGACCGCCGCCATCAGGTCGCCGCCGAAGAAGCGGAATTCCGCCTGCGGGTCTTCCCGTTGCAGGGCGGCCATCAGGTGCGAGGCGTGCAGGTCGCCGGAGGCTTCGCCGACTATGAGGTAATACTTCATGGGGTCAGAACCAGGATTTCAGTTCGTCCATCAGGCCGTAGGCGGTGACGTCCACGGTGGTGGGCGTGATGGCGATGTAGCCGTTGTCCAACGCCCAGTGGTCGGTTTCCTCGTTGTCCGGCTCGGCGTTCTCGAAGTTGCCCGTCAGCCAATAGTAATGGGCGTCATCCTTGTGGGCGAAGTTCTCCCACTCGTTCACCCACTGCCCCTTGGTCTGGCGGCAGACGCGCACGCCCTTCAGCTCCTTGACGGCGGGAATGTTGACGTTGAGGCAGGTCAGGGCGGGGAGGCCCTTTTCCAGCACCTTGCGCGCCAGGTCGCGGATATACTCTCCCGCAGGCTCGAAGTCGGCGTTGGGGTCGTGGCTGCAAATGGAGAAGCCGATGGAGGGAACGCCCTTCAGGCAACCTTCCATCACCACACCCATCGTGCCGGAATAGTGCACGTTGACGGCCGAGTTGTCCCCGTGGTTGATGCCGCCCACCACCAGCGAAGGCTTGCGGTCCAGCACGGTGTGGAAAGCCAGCTTAACGCAATCCGCCGGCGTGCCCGAACATTTGTAGACGGTCAGGCCCACCTCCTTGCGCAACAACTGGTAATGAATGGGTTCCTTCACCGTCAGCGAACAGGCGGTGCCCGAACGCGCCATGTCGGGAGCCATTACCACAATCTCGCCCAGCGGGCGGAGGAACTTGATTAACTCGCTGATTCCCTTGGCCGTGATGCCATCGTCATTGGAAACCAGTATCAAAGGTCTTTGATTTTCCATTGCTCTATGCTTTTTGCTATGTTTGTAGTGGGCAAAGATACATCAATTTACCGACAAACAAGAACATCCCCCGGGCGAAATGACGTTTTTTAGCGCAACAAAGTGTTCCATGGCTGCGAAACAAAACGCGGATTACAACGGGCCTTGTCACGCCCGTGTAATCCGTGCCTGAAAACAATCAATTTACACTCCCGTCAACGGGCTATTTCCTCATAAACCTCGCGGGCCGTGTCCAGCACATCCCCTTCCGGAGCAGCGGAATAGGCATTGTGCTGCAACGTCCAGGCTTCTTCCAACGCATAGAAGTCAATGGCCTGCGGTGCCTCCCCCTCCAACTGGCGGGCCAGCCCATCGAAGTAGGTCTTCCAACGCATATAGTAGAAGTCGCGCAGAAGCCCGTTCCACTCCTTGTGGGCATAATCGCGCAGGCCTCCGTCATCGGCCGTGACGCGGTTGCCCCACGTGGTGATTTGCACACGGGCGTTCCACTCGTAGCGGTCCTTCTCCTCGGGCGTATGCCCCAAGGAACGCGCACGCTCAATCCATTGGCCCACCTTGAATTCAGGACGTGTGGCAAGCAGCTTGTCCTGCAAGAGAATCAGGTCGAGGAAGCGGCGGGAAGCGGCGGCAAACAGTTCCTTGTCCCCGGCCTTGAACGCGCTGACCACCACCGGATAGACCAGACGGCCCTTCTCGGCCACGGCCTGGCGCACGATGTCCACCAGGTCGTACTCGAAGTTGTTGTTGCCCCGGAACTCCTCGGCATGTTCCAGCAGGATGCCCGCCGCGCGGATGATGTCCATCGGTTCGTAATAGTCCGACATCTCGGACCACGTGGACACCTGATAGGCCTGCAACGAAGGACGGGCGCAAAGCACAGACTCGTGCGTGCCCTGCTGGGTGGAGCCGTCCGGACAGGCATAGATGGTATTGCTCAGCAGCGTCCAAGCTTCCAGCACCCGTGCATCGGCCTTGCCATAGCGGGCTTTCAAGTAGCCGGCCAGCCATTCGTCTTTCGTGAAACGGGCCTCGCGCCAAGGCAGCTCGGTCACCAGTTCATACATCACAGGGTTGTTCTCGATGCCCTCCGGCGTCAGTCCCACACCGCGCAAGGTCGTGCCGAAAGGGCTTTCCTTGGCCTTGTAGAACCCGTCGATGACGTGGGCCATCTTGCCGTGCAGGCCGACGTTGCCGCCATAGTTCAGCAACATGCAGTAGAGCCACTCGTGCCCGTCGAAGCCGTTCTTGCGATACCACGAAGACGAGGGGTCGCCCCATTGCGGACGGCTTTCGGAATAGAGGTCGAGCACAAGCATGTCGCCCTGCGGCACGCCCTTCAGCATCTGCGGGCGCGGATTGGCCCCCCAGGCCTGCACCACCCAGACGGCCTTCGGATTGTTCCGCTTCATGGCATCCCGGATGGCCCGTCCCGTGGCTTCCAAATCCACACCTTTCACGCTGCCTCCCTCGTGGGAGGGGTCCATGCAGTAATAATCGGCCTTGCCGAAGAGGCGGTTCATCTCTTTATAATATAAGGAAGCAATCTCCTGGAAACGCTCGTCCGTGGGTTGCAGGAAGGCGGGACGATGGAAGCCGTTCCACAGGCCCGGATCGGTGACGTTCACTCCCAATTTCTCCTTGGCATCGTGCGGCAACATGCCGGAATAGCCGGGCAGCACGGGCCGGATGCCGTACTCGCGCATCCGCTTCAGGATTTTCTTCTGCAGGGCCACGCGGTCCTCATACCATTGGTCGCTGTTGGGGCCGCCCCACCCTTCGAGGTTGTTCATCAGCCACCAGGCCTGGAAAGCCGGACCGGCAATGAAGGCATTGGCCTCGTCCTTGGTATAGCCCAGCTTCAGCAGGACATTGCGCCACACGGTGTCGGCTCCCACCAACGCCAGCGGCAGGTTGATGCCGTGCAGGGCCATCCAGTCAATCTCCTGTTCCCAGCGTGCCCAGTCCCAGAAAGCCATGCTGTAGGAGTGGGTGCAGTAGTTCAGGTAATAGCGGTCATGCAACGCCGTCTCATGCCGTTCTTTCCGAGAAACCGGCGGAAGCACGTCGGGCAGCGGGGCTTTCATGCAGTTCCATGACAGATGGATGCCCGCATGATACTTCAGGTACCAGTGGATGCCGGTGGCGATGCTGACGTAGTTGTTGCCGCGCACCACGACCTTGTTGCCCGCCTGGTCCAACTCGAAAAAGTCGGTGTCCCCGCGTTGCAACTCAATTTTGAACTTGCCCGACGCGCCCGGGTCGATGCGTTCCAACAAGCCGGTTATCGGCGATGCCTGTGCCAGACCCATGGTCAGACAGAAGGCGAAGAGTAGAAAGAGTTTTCTCATTGGTTTGAAATTAAGTCTATATATTCTATGTCATCATCCCGTCTTGCGGAGGAACCACACCCGTCTCCAGGAGTAAGCCTGACCTGCATAGGAAGGAGGATAGGAATCAATGCCAATGATTCCCCCAATCAATGCCGATGATTCCCCCCAATCAATGCCATTGATTCTCCCCAATCAATGCCATTGATTCCTATCCTACTTCCCATGCAAGGGGCGGCCACATCCGTAGCCATCCAGGCAGGCTTCCTACCATTGCCCCGCATAGATGTCTTCCCCGAACGCCCAGCCCAGGTAATCCGGTTCCAAATCACGGGTTTGCCCACGGAAAGATACCTTATAAGCGTTCCGGAGGTTGCAATGCAGGTTGGTCATTTGCTTCTCGTCCGCCTTCACTTCCAGCGTATGGCCCCGGCGGGTCACCCGGCAGTTGTAGCCAACGACCGTGCCGTCCGCGCGCTCCACGACAAAAGCGTTTGTCAGCATGGCCTCGCTCAGGAACTTGAACACCTCGTGCACATCATTATCCTGTGTGTTCACTCCCTGCCAGTCACTGATCATGTTGACATACTGCTCGCCGATGACAAACGTGCGTGTCTCATACAAGTCCGGATGCGGATTGCCAAAGCTCAACGAGTCTGCCGTCACGTGGGTGTCTGCGCTGCAAGTCTGGCGCACCTTCAAGTAGGGGTCCACCACGAAAGCCCAACGTAAATTTCCCGTCCGATAGTCTATCAGGTTCGAGAAGGCACCCATCACGTTGTATGTCTCACGCAACCAACGCTCATCGCCCGTCAGCAGATAGGCGTAATAGGTGGCGTATGCACGCCATCCGCTCCAGCCGTGGGGCGAGTTGAACATGTTGGGCAGCATCTGCACATCGTATTGCGCCTCCCAATAACGCATCGTGCCTCCGCGGCGGCGGGCATCGGGCACACGGAGTTGGGTCAGGCAATCGTGGCTGCGCAGGATTTGCAACATGGCATCCGTATAATGCTTGCGGGCAGCCTCATCGGACTGCATCAGTCCCAACATGCCTATCTGTAAGGCCGAGCAGGAAACCATGCCGTCCTCGAAGGTCAGCTCGCCTTCCGTCTCAAAGTCGCCTTGCGCACTTACCAACTGGTCGATGGCACGCTTGGCGGAAGCGTAATGCCGCTCGGCGGCCTCTTTCCAGGCCAGGTCTTGCTTGCCCAGTTCCTCTTCCATCAAAGCCAGTTCCAGGATGTTCTTGGCCACATAAATCACGCTGGTATAGACGGTATTATGATTGACGTAAGCCCCATCCTCACGCTGCCAGGTCTTTATCAGCCAGTCGGCCAGACGCGCGGCCTTCTTCAAGTCTTCCACATCCCGGTAGGCAGCATATTTGTACACCAGCAGGTTGATGGTGCCCGACGTGTTTTGGATACGGGAGACATGGTACTTAGGCTCCATCTTCACCGTGTCGTGCAGGAGGTCGAACAGATAGTCGAAGCGGTCGCGCAGTTTGTTATCCAACTCCTTTTCCGGGAAATGCTTCGCCGCCTCGAAAGCGGAATAGAAACCATACCAGCTCTCGATGTGCGAGGTGGCTTTCTGATGATACTTCCAGGCATTGGCACGGGCCTGCTCCAGCGTCCATTGCCACGAAGCGTGGGCGGAAAGGACGCCTTCGGCCACCTTGTCACCCTCCACGGCACGCACGGTATAAAGCCCCACTTGGGGCAAAGTGCAGGCCATCCGTTGCACGTCGCCCGCATGGGATGTCTTCTGCAAGGGCAACTCGCGCCCTTGGTCATCACTGACTGTCACAACGGCATCCGCGGACAAGACATCAAACGAGATTTCCTCGCCGGGACGGCATGTGGTCTGCGGCATCCGGAGCACCGGCACCCCGGCCAACTGATGGACGTTTTCCTCAAATTCCTCCGGCCGGTCAATATCCACCAAAGCGATAATCCAAGTCTTGGACTCGCCTTGCTCCAGCATCCACAAGTCCTGCGGATGGCGTTCGGGCAGAGGCAAGGCATTCATCAAGTCAAGGTTCAGCGATTCGATGCGGTGCCCCATGAACCAATGGGGAGCCGGGTCCTGATAGCCCAGGTTGTATTCCACGCTCCACGAAGCCACGGGCTGGGGCGACACGATGCCCAACGTATGTCCGGCGGGCGTTTGCAGATAGCCATAGAAATGCGTCTGCTCACAACGCATCAAGGTCGGGAAGTACTTGCCGAACCAGTCGGGATACTTGTCCATATACGTGTCGATGCCCAGGCGCAGACCGGCCTTCTCGGGTTGGAAAGGCACGTGCCCTTGGTTTATCAGGGTCACTTCCAGCGCAGGTTGCCCTTTCCACGCCTTGTAAGTCAGGCGGCACTCCACCTGGCCTATCACGGCCCGATAGGAACGGTAACCGTCCGGCATCCATTCCGCAGTCTGTGACTTGCCGTCCGTCACGGCATAGAAAGAGGGTCCCGTAAATTGTCCGTCCGCACGGAAGAAGGGCACCGTATCGTTCCGCCCGCCTTCTTTGAACACAATCTGTTCCAAGCAGCCCCGGTCGGAAATACGGGCTTCCCAGTTCTTATGTTTCCAAATGGTGGACTGGGCCCATACGTCCAGACAGCAAAGACCCAATGCCATTCCTATCAACAGATTCTTCATAATTTACGATTCAGTTGCCAGTTCAATCAGCTGTTGCAAAAATATAAAATCATTTCGAAAGAGGCATCTTGTCCAGCAAGATATTGACACCGTATTTCTTATCCGGAGAGACCCACCACTCCACATCGCCGTTGGCACAACGGATGGCAAAACGGGCATCGTGGCGCAAGCGTTCGGAACCATCCGGAATCCAAAGGCCCAACCGGTAGACGCCTTCGGGCAAACCGGCAGAGAGACTCAAATCGGCCTTGATGGTATGGACAAGGGGCGTGCAAGCCTCGTCTCCCGGACGATAAGGTTGCCAATCGTTCACACAAGCATCGGTCAACACCTGCTGCACCACCTGCCCGTCCGAATCAATCAATACCAGATAGACAGGATGCTCGTTGAACAAGGTGGAAAAGCCCCGGTTGACCAAAGAAATCTCCACCGGATTCTTGCCATTGGCAACAAGCGTTTCCGGTGCATTGATTTCCTGCAACTCTATCCGATATCCCAAGTGGTCACGGATGTAGTCAAATACATTCCGTTCCACCCGGCTTCCATCGTGATTTGTAAAATAGCCATCTGAAACCGGCATCTTGTTTTCCTGAAGGAAGGCTTCCGTGATGGGGGTCTCCTTCCAATACAGCATGGAGTATTTGTCCTTCGTGTCCTTCTCCTTATAATTATGGATGGCGCTCAGCGATGTATAATGCTGCAAGAACAGCCGACGGGCCGTCTGAGGGCCATCTATCAGCCAACCAGCCTCCGGATTGTCAGGATCCTCGTTCATGCTCCACGTGCCCCAAGGCAATTCCCCGTCCACCGGGAGCCAGGGAGATTCACGCACAATCTGCTGATAAGCGGGAGTCCCCTCGGACATACCGCCATCCCATACGTGAGGCTTGATGATGATGAAATCATCGTGGAAAGAAACCCGTTTGTAATCCTGCGAAGCAGAATCCAACAGATTCTTATAGTCAGGGACACGCACCTGCACAAAGCGGCCTTCGGGAGCCATCTGGCAGATATGCTCCAAGATGGTACGCTTGGTCTCATCGCTCTTCTCCAAGCCGTGGAAGGAACTGTGCCATTCGCCCCACGCGCCAATCATGCCGGCCTGCACCACCTGGATCACATCTTTGTTGGCGGCCAAGAACGGTTTCAGTTGTTGCGTATGGCGAATGATGTCTTCCAGCGTAGGCCCGACGTCAGCCCGCCCTGCGAACTGGGTTTCATAGGCAAAGCGCAGCACGGCTTTCTTGCCCAACTGGCGCAACTTGTCGAGGAACACGGACATAGCCTGGAAACCCTCGTCCGTCAGCTCCCGTCCGACCGCTCCCGTCAAATAGAAATAAGTCTGTACCAGGGACACACTGTCCGAGGCATACAGTGCGGACTGTTCTTCCAGATACGAAGTAATGTCCGGGTATTTCTCCGGCTCCCACACGTAGTTCTTTTCTGCCACATCCAAAGCCACTTCCAGCCTGAATCCTCTTTCCGGATTGTATAATCCTTCCCTGCCTGCAGGGTCATCCGCATAAATCCCGCGGAATGTCCGGTGCTGCATACCGTCGCCGCAAGAGGCGAACAAGCCGGCCAAGCAGCCGGCCACTATCATTAAAACTGCTTTACTTCTCATTATTTTCTTTTTTATGGTTATGATTATCCATGCAACTTCTTCCCCTTCAACATTACCATTCCAACGTACCTATCACATTGGCCATATATCGCCCATTGCACCAATGCCGCAAGCCGTTTTCTTCCACCCACTGAATATCATATTGGGAGCAATAGTGCAACGCTGGTTGCCCGTCCGGCATCCACAACGCGACTCTATAGGTCCCGGATGCCAAAGACAAAGGGACTTGCCCTTCCATTGTATGGGGAATCGTTTCATATTTTCCGGCAACACAACGATAGGGCTGCCAATCTTTCGGGCAGACACCTTCCAGACAGACCTCCGCAACGACTTTGTCCTGTTCATTGATAAAAAGGAGATAGACAGGATGCGGGTTGACAACCGTCGCAAAGCCGGTATTCTTCAACCCTATGGAATAAACCAGCTGCCCTTCCTCTTTTTTCAAGGAAGCCCCCGTCAGATACAAACGGTATCCGAGATGGTCCCGAATGAAATCATAAGCGGAACGGCTGACGCGCTTCCCTTCCTTGTCCTTGAAATAACTGATGTCATAAGGTATCTGCAACGAATCCAACTTCTCCGGACACAGCGCATAGTGCTTCCAATGGCGGATGTTCAGCTCCGTGTTTTGCGTGATGTCGAAAGCGGAATAATGATGATCACGCAGGATTTGCAGGGAACGGTCCACGCTGATCAAGTCATGCAACCCCCATTCCGTGTTCTCGGCATAGGGAATCTCACCGCTCATAAAGAAATAAGAAGCATCCTGAAGAACCATCTTGTAGTTCTCGTCTCCCGGAATGAAATCGTTTTCCGGCGCATGCGAGTGTTCGCCTGCCGTAAAATAATCATTGGCAAAACCTATTCTCTTCCCGTCTTCCGGATGATTCAGCGTCAGTGTCTTTTTCTGCTTGGGGTAGCGAAGCTGCAAGCAATACTCCTTCGGAAAGATTTCCAGCAGGGTATTCACCAAGCGGTTTTTCGCCTCTTGGTTTTGGCTGAGCGGCGAGGTGTGCCATTCTCCCCAAGCCCCGATGAAACCCATCTGGCAGGTTGCTATCAGCCCATTATTCTTTCTGAGAAAGGGACGCAACTGCTCCAAATGCCTCATAATGCATTGTTCGGTCTCCCCGCCATACGCATTCAGTCCTTTGTAATTGTAAGCAAAACGCAAGATGGCCTTGAAGCCACGCGCCTTCAAGTCATCAAAGACAAGCTGCATGTGCTCGAAGGCTTCGGGAGGCAGATCCCGGTCCACATAGTCGGACAAGTAAAAATACAATTGTGCCAGCGTCAGGCTGTCCTCTTCCGCCTCGCAACGCTTCAGGCGGTCATCCACAAAA
Source organism: uncultured Bacteroides sp. (assembly GCA_949292025.1). GTDB lineage: Bacteria > Bacteroidota > Bacteroidia > Bacteroidales > Bacteroidaceae > Bacteroides. The sequence goes on from CASEYC010000034.1 coordinate 37,870, forward strand.
GTCTCCGGATACCGCTCCGACGGATTGAACGGATTCACAAAGTTGTGGACAAAATAGTTGCATTCCACGTGATAGCCCCTCTCCGGATTTCTCAGAGGAGCCGTGGGTTCCATTGGGATATCTTGAGCATTCAATAGAGTCGTGCAGCTCCATAAGAGAACAGTCAATAGGAAATGAGATTTCATAGCGATATATGTTGTCGGTTTGTGTCATATTTTTTAAAAAAGGGCACTCCGTAAAGTGCCCCTTCTGATAGATGGCCTTATGATCAATAGCCCGGATTCTGTGCAATCTTGCCCTTTCCTTCGTTGATTACGCTTTGGGGGATTGCGAACAATTGGCGGTAATCCGCTGACTGCTCCCCACGGTCAATGGCCGATTGGACAAACTTCCCGTGACGGAGCAAGTCCGTTCGGCGGTTGCCTTCCCACCACAGTTCATGACCGCGTTCCAGCAAGACATCGTCCAAGAATGCCTGCACCGTAGGATAATCGGCCAGTGTTCTGGGCTTCAGTTGGGCACGCTCACGAATCATGTTCAACAAATCCACAGCTTCTTGTGTCACGGCATTGCCATTACGGACAATAGCTTCCGACAGCAAGGTCAACACGTCAGCATAACGGTAAACAATCCAGTCAATCTGGCTGCCGTCACCCGTAGAATTGGGGTCTTCTCCATACTTGACAGGTACTGCACCCTGTCCATAGATAGTAGTGTGAATGGTCTTTTCATACTCCTCATTCCATACTGTGCCGTCCGTGCCGATGAACGACCCCACCAAGGTATTCAAACGCTCATCCCCTTCTTCAAAAGTATGATAGAAAGCCCAAGGCACCTTGTAGCCCTCCCATTTTTGGATGGCCGTGTTCTGCGTCGGATAGATGCTTGGCAACACATGGTCGTGCCACAACTGCAGGCTGATGCCGCGCTGCTCCACACAGGCATAGATGATTTCCTTGTTCTTCTCATTCTCAAGGGTGAAGATGTCGGCATAATGATCCATCAGCCCATAACCATATTCCGACTTCATCAGCTCGCGACCTTGTTCTTCCGCCTTGGCCCATTCCTCCACATGCATGTAATATTTCATCAGCACCGTGCGAGCCAATCCCTTGTCAAAACGCCCGTATTCTTCGGCAGAAATCTTAACAGGAAGCGCCGGACTGTTGATGGCTGCCAGCAATTCCGTCTCGATGAATGTCCTCATCTCCTCTTCCGTAGCACGAGGCACGATGATGTCACCCAACGGATTGTTCAATTCCTCCAAAGTGGCCAAAGGCACAGGACCATAAAAATCCCACAACAGGTAGCCAAGCCAGCCACGTCCCAAATGGATTTCAGCTTCAAAGCGAGCCTTGACATCATCATCCATCGGAATATCCTTGATGCGGTCTTGGGTCAGCAGCATTTTGCCCAAGTCTTTTGCAAAGTTCGTATAATTTATGGTGGAATACTCATGGTTTGAATCCCAGAGATGCTGCTGCAAGGGAACCCAGGCCGTTCCTCCCCAGGAACAAGCCCCAAGGTCGGTCGTCATCTCACCAATGGTCTGGACACCGGAAGCGTTATTGAAAATACCACCATACGAATTATTCCTGAAAGTGGCATACACATTGGCGGTCACCAATGCCAAGGCATCATTTTCCGTCGTGGGGAAAATCGTCGTATTGATATTGCTGTAGTCTTCCGGCTCCAGATCCATACAGGAAGAGAACAATCCCAGAAGGCAGCTTACAGCGCAAGCACTTAAATATAGTTTCTTCATAACAAATCTTTTTTGAGAAATTAATTAAAACGTAATATCTACACCGAGGCTATAGGTACGTACATTGGGATATGCCCACTTGGCCGAACTGTCTGTCTCCGGGTCAAGGCCTCCGTAGTTCGTGAACATGAAGGGGTTGTTGACATCCACATACACACGTACATTGGACAAGATATGCTTGCTCGTCTTCACCGGGATGTTATAGCCCAGCGTGATGTTGCGGCAACGGATGAACCAGATTTTCTCCAAGTAATAATCAGCCGTGCCATAAATGCTATAGTGCTGCAGAAATCCCGGCAGGGTGCCGTTGGGATTCTCCGTGCTCCACACATTCAAGGCCGATGTCGGCAGGTTGTAGCCACGGCGCAGGTCGCCGATGTTGTAGGATACCCAGTAATTCTTGTAATTGCTGGTCATCAACTTGTTGAACTCTCCGTAGAAATAGATGTTGAAGTCAAAGTTCTTCCAGCGGAGCGTGTTGTTGAAGCCCATCATGAAGCCAGGCTCCTGACGACCGTAAATCACCTTGTCCGCATCGTCCAGCTTGCCGTCAGGCTTTCCGGTCTTCAAGGGAATGCCGTGTTCGTCCACCTTGTACGAACCGTCCTCATTGTATACGAAACCGTCAATATCCTTGATTTTCACCTGTCCGGGCAATGCGCCTTCCTGCCAAGGCACCTCCTCGCCCGGCTGGATGAGGCCATCGGAGAGATAACCGGACCAATAACGCATCGGGCCATTGTATGACTCCCACGCGCTCGGAACCCAGCTGTCCACACGGCTCTTCCAATCATCACGATACAGGGAGAGGGTGAAATCCGTGTTCCATTCGAAGTTCTTGGTCCGGATATTGTTCGTGTTGATGGTCAATTCAAAGCCTTGGCTGACCGTCTCACCGCTGTTGGCCACAATCGAAGACACTTCATTGTAAGACAGCAAAGGACGGGTGGCCAACAGGTTGGACACATTTCGATGGAAATATTCAGCCGTCATATTGATGCGGTTGTTGAAGAAACCCAAATCCAAACCGAGGTTCCATTCCTTGCTGGTCTCCCACGTCAGATCCGGATTGCCCAATTGCGTCAGGTAAACGCCTTTCACCGAGGTCGAGCCAAACACGTTGTTATAACCTACCCCATAGAAACTCATAGCCCTGTTGCCCACATTCGAGTTACCGGTCTGGCCATAGCTCAAGCGCAACTTACCATTGGAAATCACGTCCTGCAGACTTTGCATAAAGTTTTCTTCCGAGAAACGCCATCCCAAGGAAACCGAGGGGAAGTAACCACAGCGGTTGCCTTCCGCAAAGTTGGAAGAGCCATCGGCACGCAGGGAGGCAGCCACCAAATAACGGTCCTTATAGCTATAGTTCACACGGGCAAAGAAAGAGGATACTTTTGAAACATTGGAGAAAGAACCCACAGTCGGCTTGTCCGCATTGCCAGCACCCAGATTGTTGTACAGGAATGAATCCAGCAGGAAGTCATTGTTGCCGGCATTGAAGCCTTCGCGGTGGAAGCTTTGATAGGAATGACCCAGCAAGGCAGTAAGGTTATGGTCACCGAACATCTTCGTGTAGTTGGCAGTCAGCTCCATCAAGTAATCGTTGGAGTCACCTTGCGCGATGGTGGCCTGGCCATTCATCTTTTGACCATACAGCGTGGTGGTCGGCAGGTAGGTGGAACGCTTTTGCGTCAGGCGGTCCAAACCGAAATTACCTTTGATGTGCAAGTCCTTGACTGGCTCAATGTCGATATAGAATGTTCCCAACAACCTGTCTTTCACCGTCTTGTCTGTCACATCCAGCAGGGAAACCGGATTGGGCAGGAAGGTGGCTTCCGGGTTATTCGACCATTCACCATTCTCGTCCTTGATGGGAATCAGCGGATTGAAGCGGGCCGCAGCCACCAAGATACTGGCATATTCACTGTCGCCATCCCCCAAAGGCACGTTGTCATATTGGCTGCGGGTAGCCGTCAGGTTCAAACCCACCTTCACATACTTGCTGAGGCGCTGATCCAAGTTGGTGCGCAGGGTGTAACGCTCAATGCCATTATTTTTCACCACACCGTCCTGCATCGTGAAGTTGCCGGAAACCATGTACTGGGTGTTGTCCGTGCCACCGTTGATGGACACATTGTGCGTGGTCTGGAAACCGGTACGGAGCACGGCTCCCAGCCAGTCGGTATTACGGGCGGGATTGGCAATCTCTTCATCCGAATACTTCGGAGTAAAAGAAGAGGTTGCATCCGCCTCACTGCCACCGCCAAAAATACCAATCTTGTTCTCATACATCCACTGCTCATGCAGGGAGGCATTGGTCAGCTTCATGAAAGAAGAGGCATCCATCATCTCGTATTCACGGGCGATGCTCTGCACGGAAGCCGTGCCGGAATAGCGCACAGTCGGCGCACCTGCCTTGCCCCGCTTGGTCGTGATGATGATGACGCCATTGCCTGCACGCGAACCGTAAATGGCCGTGGAACTGGCATCCTTCAGCACCTCGATGGAGGCAATGTCGTTCGGGTTAATGGAAGAGAGGATGTTGTCCGAGCTTCCGTTGTCATACGAGCCGGTCTTGATGACATCGTCGCTGGCCGGATTCACCGGAAAGCCGTCGATGATGATCAACGGGTCATTGCCTGCATTGACCGAAGCCGCACCACGAATGCGGAAAGTGGCTCCGCTGCCCGGCTGCGCACTGATGGTGCTGACTTGCAGACCGGCAGCCTTACCGGCCAAGGCATGGCTAATAGTGGAGAAGGTGCCCACAGGCGCATCATCCATCTTCACGGAAGAAACCGCACCCGTCAGGTCTTTCTTCTTCATCGTGCCGTAACCCACGACCACGACTTCATCCAACAGCTCGGTGTCTTCTTTCAGCGATACGGCCAGGCTCTGTCCGTTATACTTGATGACCTGAGGCGTATAGCCGATGTAAGAGATTTCCACCTCATCCCCCTTGCTCATGTCCAGCGAGAAGTTACCATCAATGTCCGTGATAGTACCCTTGTCAGTGCCCAGCAGACGGACAGAAGCACCAATGATGGGTGCGCCGGCAGCATCCTTGACCGTGCCGGTCACTTTCTTGGCCGGCTGCTGCGCCTTCTTGGCACCCTTCCGAAGCACAATGTTCTTGCCTTGGATTTCATACGTCACGTCCTGACCCTTGAGAATCTGGTCGATGGCTTCCTGCAACTCCTTGGCGTCGATGGACACTGTCTTGTCCAAGTCCAGGTCACCACCCACGTAGACAAAGGAGTAACCGCTCTTCTTTTGCAACTCGGCGATGGCTTCTTCCACCGTCACCTTGTTCATTTTCAAGGCTATGCTTTGTGCATAACCGCTAAAATTGAGGCATAGCAACGCCCCGGCCACCAAAATGGCCTTTTTCCCATAATTCATAAATAAGAAATTTTAAGATTAAACTTTCAGTAAGGAAAGTGTCTCTTCGGGGAAGAATGCCTACCTTTGTCAAGGCATTTCCCGGTAGACGTTCACAAGCTTCGAGAAGGAATGCAAACGTAGTCGGGAGAACTGGTACTTCTTCCGGCTTTTTTTGCTTTCCCTCCATCGGCCCTCACGTGCTGAGGCTCATTCGATGTTTCATGGTCGCTTTCAGTTTTAAGTTAAACAATCAATATATAATAATCACACTGTCTTTCTGTAACCGGTAGTTTATTTTCCCGGTAGCCTGCAGGATGTCCAAGATGTCCGACAAACCTTGCTCGTTGCGGTTAAAGCTACCATAAAGTCGCAGACCTGCCAAAGAATCCTCCTCCAGCCGGATGGAAGCATCGTAGCTGCGTTCCAACACTTGTATCACCTTGTCCAAAGGCGTGCCGTCGAACTCCAGCTTGCCGTCCATCCACTTCAGGTAGCTGTCCGTCGCCATCCGCTCGCGCTTCATCCTGCCCTGGCACTTGTCCATCACCATCCGTTCATCCGGCTTCAAGGCCATAGGAGCTTCCTCTCGAATACGGTTGTCCAGCGTCACCAGACCCTCACGCAAGGACACCACCACCTCGTCTTCCTGGGGATAGTCCCTGAAATTGAACTTCGTGCCCAATACGGTCAGGGCGATGTTCTCGCTGCTCACCCGGAAAGGCTGCCGCTCGTTGCGCGTCACCTCAAAATAGCCTTCGCCTTCCAACTGCACCTCGCGGCTCTCCACCCCAAAATCTTGCGCATAGACCATGCGCGAACCGGCATTGAGCACCACCAACGTGCTGTCAGGCAAACGCATACGTGTCTGCGAACCCGCAGGAGCCTCCACTTCTATCCACGCCAACGTATCTTTCAGGTCTTGCCCGCCTTGGCGGTAGGAGAAATGGGCCACCATACAAAGAACAGCCACTGCGGCAACATATCGCAAGGCTTTCCGCCAGCGGCTTTGCCCGACGGCAGGCTGCGCTTCCGCGGCCTTTATCCTTCGCCGAAATGCCTCGAAGGCTTTGTCTGCGCCAAACTTTTCCAGCTCCTCCCCGCAGACGGCGGAAAACCAAAGTTCCTCGCGCTGCAGGAAGTAACGCCGGTTCTCTTCCGAGGCATTGATCCAAGCTTCCAGCTCGGCCTTCTTTGCCGGGTCCAATTCTCCGGAGAGGTATTCGGCAATCCACGCATCTATGTCATAACGCTCATTTTCTTTCATCTTCGAAGCTTTCTCTATTAAAGTAGACGATAAAATTATAGTTACGGGTAGTCAGAAAAACTGTTTTTTTGCTGGTCAGGCTAAAAAAACGGCCAAGAGGCAAGCGAGGTATTTCCCCAGGCTATCGTGCAGGCGGGCCAATGCGTTCTTAATGTGATACTTGACCGTATTGACAGAGATGCCCAGTTCTGCGGCGATTTCCTCGTATTTTTTTATTTCAAAACGGCTTTTGAGGAATACCTGCCGACACTCCGCAGGCAAGGCGGCTATGGAATGGTGTATCTCGTGCTCCAGTTCCCGCTCCAGCAGGCGGCCCAGCGGATAGTCGTCCGACTGGATATAACGCTCGGACAAGGGCTGCTTCCCGTCTTCCTCACCTTCCAAAGCCGAAAAGGCAACCTCGGTGCGCTCCCGGCGCGAGGCAGATGGTCGAGGCAACGGTTGCGGACCGCCTGAAGCAAATAGCTGCGCAGGGAAACCCGTATGTCCAGCGACTCGCGGATTTCCCACAAGTGGAAAATGACATCGCCCACCAAGGTCTCGGCCGTATAGTCATCCCCCACCCACTCGCGAGCCAGATGACACAACACGGCATAATGCTTCTCATAAAGAAACCTGTAAGCCGCTTCCTTGCCCTGCTTCAACTGGTGTATCAAGAGTTGTTCTTCAATCATATCACAAAAGGCGGTCAAAGATGCGGCAAAGATACGCCTTTTTATCCAATAAACAAACTTTCAGACGCGGGTGCAAGTTATGCAGAACAAAGTGTTCCAGGGCGCGAAACACTTGGTTCCAAGGCGCGGAACACTTAGTTCCAAGTACGCGAAACACTTGGTTCCAAGCACGCGGAACCAAGTGTTTCAGATACGTGAAACGAAATAAGCAGTAGATTCTGCGGATTTCACGGAGAATCCGCTTACCTTTGTCCCCAAGAAACAAACCTTCATACACATTATCATATTATGGACATTCTCCTGATTATCCTGGGCGCCCTCTGCCTGCTCACCGGACTGGCAGGCTGCATCCTGCCCATGTTGCCAGGCCCGCCGTTGGCCTATGCCGGATTGTTGCTACTGCACTTCACGGAACGGGTACAGTTCAGCGTTGCCCAACTGCTGGTATGGCTGGGCATCGTGGTGGTCATCCAGGTGTTGGACTATTTCGTCCCCTTGCTGGGAGCCAAGTATAGCGGCAGCAGCAAGTGGGGCACACGCGGTTGCCTGGTGGGCACGGTGGTCGGGCTGTTCTTCATGCCGTGGGGCATCATCCTGGGACCGTTCCTCGGTGCTGTCATCGGCGAACTGTTGGGCGGGCGCCAGGCAGGCGAGGCGCTGAAGTCGGGATTGGGCTCTGTATTGGGCTTCCTGCTGGGCACAGTGCTGAAGTGCGTGGTATGCGGTTACTTCATCTGGCTGTTTGTTACGGCTTTGCTCTGAAAAAAGGAGGCAAAAGTTCCGCTTTTTATCACAAGTATTTCTTGAAAAACGCCTCGAACTTGTCGAACGGAATGATGTCCATCCTGTCATACAAGTCGGTATGGCTTGCACCGGGAATAATCATCAGTTCCTTGTTGTCTCCTTTCAATTTGCCGAAAGCCTCCTGGGAAGCCGGAAGTGAATAGGCCTTCTCTCCATGTACAACAAGCACGGCGGAACGGATTTCGTCTGCATGGTCGAGCAAGGAGAACGTGAGGAAAGGCAGGTCGGCTATCTTCTCCCAACCTCCGTTGGAGTTCACTGAACGGGGCTGTCCGCCGCTTTCTCCGCAGAATGACGGATCGAAAGCAAGAGTGATGAACCCACGTTCGGCAAGTGTCTGGGCATACAGTCCAGATGCCTGCTCCTTTACCGCCCCGTAAGGACCGCAGACCGTGATTGTGGGCAGTTTCCCTACATGGTTCTTAGGCATGTACAGGTCGCCGACCAGACGGATGCCGTAACGGTTGGTGAAGCTGACTTTCTTGTGGCTAACTTTGTCACTGAGGGCAAATGTCTTGTCCCATTCGGGAGTGTTGATGTATTTCGTTTCCATGTTTAATCTGTTCATTGATTATTATTCGTGAATCTTGTGTAAGCCGATGCCTTTTACCGTGGGCAAATCCATATCGTCATAAATCGGGCTTTTCCCGGTTTCAAGCGTGGCGATGGCATCCCTCTCTTTTTCCGTAAGCGTAAAGTCAAGGATGTTGAAGTTCTCTATCATCCGTTCCTTGCGCACCGTCTTGGAGATGACCACCACATTGCGCTGATTCAGCCAGCGAAAGACAACCTGACCACATCCGGTAACCCACTTCGATGGCATCGCATACGATTCTTTCTGTTTCATCCACCGGAACCTGAAACACGCCGAATCCGATGGCCGGCATCATTACGCCATTATTCAATCTTACATCTTTCATATCATTATGAGTTTTAATTTCTGATGCAAAATTACGGAGTGCCTGTTGTTCTGTTGTTACATAATTGAGGGCAATATTTTCACTATTCGTGGTTTTTCTATATATTTATCCTGAGCATTAAAAAAAGAAGAAGATGAAACGTCTGTAAAATTCAATTGGCAATCCTATACTCACTCGGTGTCATGCCTGTCACTTTCTTGAGCATCCCGTAACTTTGCAAGCAGAAAATCACCTTTCTGTTAATAATTAGTCAAATGAAAAGACAGCCAAAGACACCCCGTTTGCCCGTCGGGGACACACGAAATGCTCGTGGGGGTTCAACGAGGGTCTCGTGGGGGTTCAACGAGGTGGTCGTGGGGGTTCAACGAGGGTCTCGTTGGGGTTCAACGACAAACCGCTGAAAATCAGCAGGCTGCAAAGGCGTTTGACAAGCATTGGGAGAAGACACAAAAAAGGATGTCTGTATGATTTTTTAGAAAATGAGTGTAACAAGCAAGCATCATGCCCCACTATCTGTCGGAAATATGCAAAAAGATAAGCGGAAGGCCTGCCTCTTACTGGATAGACCGCTTCACTATGCAAGAAATCACCCGCCTGCTCCGGCAAAAAGAACTTTCGTTGACTGAAATCGCAGAGCGGATGAATTTCTCTTCTGTATCTTATTTCAGCCGGTATGTGCAGAAGCGAATCAACCTGTCACCTTCGGAATACAAAAATCATATCTGACTATGGACATTCTATTGATTATCCTGGGTGCCCTCTGCCTGCTCACCGGACTGGCAGGCTGCATCCTGCCCATGTTGCCCGGCCCGCCGTTGGCCTACGCCGGCCTGCTGTTGCTGCACTTCACAGAGCGGGTGCAGTTTAGTGTCAGTCAACTATTGGCATGGCTGGGCATCGTGGTGGTCATCCAAGTGCTGGACTATTTTGTTCCCCTGCTGGGCGCCAAGTATAGCGGCAGCAGCAAATAGGGCATGCGCGGTTGCCTGGTGGGCACGGTGCTGAAGTGTGCGGTGTGCGGTTATTTCATCTGGCTGTTTGTTACAGCTTTATGCTAAACCACACGGCAAAACTTACGTTTTTTCATTTTATTTAGCACGGTTCTTACACTTATATCAAATGATTTCTCCTATATTTGTCATACACAAACTCAACGACATAAACATGGATCAACCCACATGCAAAATCAAGGCCGCTTTGATAGGATTCGGCCGAATGGGACAAATGTATGCTGAAACGATGTCGCAAAGCGGACGCTGGGACATCGCCTATATTTGTGACCTTTCCCCTGAAATTCGTGCGAAAGCTGTCCAAAGGTTTCCCCAAGCCCAAGTCATCGCCCATGACCAAACCATCTTCGATGATGAAAGCGTACAGATGGTAGGTCTCTTCGCCTTGGCAAACTCCCGAAAAGAACAAATAGAGAAAGCCATACGCCACCGGAAACATATCCTGACCGAAAAGCCAATAGCCGACACGATGGAGAAAGAATGGCAAGTAGTAGACATGACAGAAGCTTGCGGACTGGTCTGTGGCGTCAATCTCTACCTGCGCAACTCATGGTATCATCAAGCCATGAGGCAGTTCATCGATGAAGGAGAGATAGGCGAGCTGGCCACCCTGCGCATCTGCCACATGACACCTGGATTGGCCCCCGGCGAGGGACACGGATACGAAGGCCCCGCTTTCTATGACTGCGGAATGCATTACGTAGACATCGCACGGTGGTATGCCCGAAGCGAATACAAGACTTGGCATGCACAAGGCATACGCATGTGGAACTATAAAGACCCTTGGTGGCTGCAATGCCACGGCACATTTGAAAACGGAGTAACATACGACATTACCCAAGGCTTTGTCTACGGACAACTGTCCCAACAACAGACACACACTTCGTATACGGACATCATAGGCACCAAAGGCATCGTACGCATGACACATGACTTCAAGACTGCCGTAGTAGAATTGCACGGCGTCCACCGCACCCTACGCATCGAGAAGCCCTACGGAGGGAAGAATCTGGACACACTATGCAACCAGATGGCAGACTCTATCCTGAGTGGCCAACGGAATCCGCTGCTTCCGCCAATGCGTGACGCAGCCATTGCTTCGCAAAGAGCCTGGCTATTCTTGGACGATGCACGCCAACACGACCTGCCAGCCATAGGAAATCTGCAAACCTTGGAAGACATCAAGGAACGGCGCCGCCACATGACCAATGGCTATGGCCTACTTCGCCCCTCAAAATCCTGAAAGCGACACCGACCTATCATAACAACAAGACCACAAGTTACTTTCATTCAATAATTCATTTACCTTTAAAAATTAAAAGCATTTCAACATTCACCCGACGAGAATTTCTCAAGACCGGCGGTCTGGCTTTGGCCGGACTCACCATTGCCCCCAGCAGCATCCTGGGGCGCAGTCACGGACACATCCCGCCCAGCGATAAACTGAACATCGCAGCCATCGGCATCGGCGGCATGGGACACACCAACATCAACAACGTAAAGAACACGGAGAACATCGTAGCCCTGTGCGACGTGGACTGGCGTTATGCCAAAGGCGTGTTCGACGAACTGCCCAACGCCAAACGGTATTGGGACTACCGCAAGATGTTCGACGAGATGGGCAAGAGCATTGATGCTGTCATCATCGCCACGGCAGACCACACGCATGCCATCATCGCAGCAGACGCCATGACTTTGGGCAAGCACGTATTCTGCCAGAAACCCCTCACCCACTCCGTCTACGAGTCGCGCCTGCTGACCCGCTTGGCCGCTTCGACCGGCGTGGCCACCCAAATGGGCAACCAAGGCTCGTCCGACGAAGGCACCGACTTGGTGTGCGAATGGATTTGGAACGGCGAGATTGGCGACATCTACAAAGTGGAGTGCGCCACCGACCGCCCCATCTGGCCGCAAGGCTTGAACGCCCCGGAGAAAGAAGACCGTATCCCCAAGACCTTGAATTGGGACCTCTTCACCGGTCCGGCCAAACTGAATCCCTACAATGAAATCTACCACCCGTGGAACTGGCGCGGTTGGTGGGACTATGGCACCGGCGCCTTGGGCGACATGGCATGCCATATTCTCCACCAGCCCTTCCGCGCCCTGAAGCTGCAATATCCCACCAAGGTGGAAGGCTCGTCCACGCTGTTGCTCAACGCTTGCGCCCCGCAAGCCCAACACGTCAAACTGACCTTCCCCGCCCGCGAGAACCTGCCCAAGGTGGCCATGCCCGAAGTGGAAGTACATTGGTATGACGGCGGCATGATGCCCGAACGCCCGAAAGGTTTCCCCGAAGGCAAGCAACTGATGCAGAGCGGAGGCGGACTGACCATCTTCCACGGTACGAAAGACACACTGATCTGCGGTTGCTACGGACAGAATCCGTGGTTGCTGTCCGGCCGTGTGCCCAATGCGCCGAAGGTGTGCCGCCGCGTGCCCAACGCCATGAACGGCGGACACGAAATGGACTGGGTGCGTGCCTGCAAGGAAAACAAGGAGAACCGCGTGCCCTGCAAGTCGGACTTTGCCGAGGCTGGCCCGTTGAACGAAATGGTAGTAATGGGTGTGCTGGCCATTCGCCTGCAAGCCCTGAACCGCACGCTGGAATGGGACGGCGCCAATATGCGCTTCACCAATATCGGTCCGGACGAAACCATCCGTACCGTTATCAAGGATGGTTTCCAAATCCACAACGGACACCCGACCTTCGACAAGACATGGACCGACCCGGTCAATGCACAAGCCTTCGCGCAAGAGCTTATCAAGCACACATACCGCGAAGGATGGTCGTTGCCCGCCATGCCGAAATAAAGAACTTAGCTGACCATTCATTCTTAACTTATAACAAACTTCAATCGTATGAAACACGTATTTTACACCTTGGGATGTGCCACACTGGCCCTCTCACTGGCTGCCTGCGGCAGCAAGAAACAAAACACGGAAGCCGAAGCCGAGACCAAAGCTCCTGCCGTTCCGGAATATGCCTTAATGGACAAGGCGCAAGTCAACCTGGATGAGTTCCCCAAAGACGCCGATGGCTACATCACCCTCTTCGACGGCAAGACCTTGAAAGGGTGGCGTGGCTATGGCCGCGACACCGTGCCCGGACGCTGGGTTGTGGAAGACGGCTGCATCAAGTTCAACGGCAGCGGCGGCGGTGAAGCCCAAGTGAACGACGGCGGCGACCTGATTTTCGCACACAAATTCAAGAACTTCGAGTTGGAACTGGAGTGGAAAATTTCCAAAGGCGGCAACTCGGGCATCCTCTACCTGGCCCAAGAAGTGACCACAAAGGACAAGGACGGCAACACTGTCGTGGAACCCATCTACATTTCCGCACCGGAATACCAGTTGCTGGACAATGAGAACCACCCGGATGCCAAGTTGGGCAAGGACAACAACCGCCAGTCGGCTTCGCTGTACGACATGATTCCCGCCGTTCCGCAAAACGCCAAACCTTTCGGCGAATGGAACAAAGCCAAAGTCATGGTCTACAAAGGTACCGTCGTTCACGGACAAAACGATGCCAACGTGCTGGAGTACCACCTCTGGACACCGAAATGGACGGAAATGCTGCAAGCCAGCAAGTTCAGCGAAGAAGCTTGGCCCTTGGCCTTTGAACTGCTGAACAACTGTGGCGGTGAGAACCATGAAGGCTACATCGGCCTGCAAGACCACGGCGATGACATCTGGTTCCGCAACATCCGTGTGAAGATTATGGAATAGCCCACCTCCAAATCGTCCACAAACATGAGAATCAAAACTCTTATGATGAGCATAGCCCTTGGCTTGGGATTGTTGCAGACATCATGTGCCTCTCAACCGGCCAACACCGGCCAGGAAAACACTTCTGCACCCAAAGCAAAGAAAGAAGTGTGCATCCAGCTCTACTCCGTGCGCGACCTGCTGAAGGACGCCACACAGCTGGAGCCTGTGCTGAAGCAACTGGCAGACATGGGTTATACCAACGTGGAAGCCGCCAACTACAACGAGGGCAAGTTCTACGGCAAGACACCGCAGGAGTTCAGGCAACTGGTGGAGCAATGCGGCATGAAAGTGCTATCCTCGCACACCACACGTGCCCTGACCGACCAAGAATTAGCCTCGGGCAACTTCACTGAAGCCTTGAAATGGTGGGACCAGTGCATTGCCGACCATAAAGCTGCGGGCATGAAGTACATTGTCACGCCGTGGATGTCGGTGCCCAAGACCATAAAGGACCTGCAGACGTATTGCGACTACTTCAACGAGGTGGGTAAGCGCTGCCAGGCCGCCGGACTGAAGTATGGCTATCACAACCACAGCCACGAGTTCCAGAAGGTAGAGGACAAGGAAGTGATGTACGACTATATGCTGCAACACACCGACCCGGCCTGCGTTTTCTTCCAGATGGATGTGTATTGGGTAGTGCGCGGCCAGAACAGCCCTGTGGACTACTTCAACAAGTATCCCGGCCGCTTCACGATGCTCCACATCAAGGACCACCGCGAAATCGGGCAGAGCGGCATGGTGGGCTATGACGCCATCTTCCGCAATGCCGACAAAGCCGGTGTCTGCGACATCGTGGCCGAAATCGAGCAATACAGTGTCCCCGTCTTGGAAAGCGTGGAGCAAAGCTTGGACTATCTGCTGGAAGCCCCGTTCGTGAAGGCTTCGTATACGGAATGACATCGTAACAAATGAATAATCGAGTAGGAGGAAAACGAAGTAGTTTTCTTCCTACTTTCGTTTTCCGACCTCTCACACCACCGTACGTGCCGTTCGGCATACGGCGGTTCCTTAGTGCTGATGCAATTTGACATATAAATCCACAAGGCAGGGGTA
>CASEYC010000035.1 GCA_949292025.1 uncultured Bacteroides sp.
GTCGGCCAGCCACTTTTGGTTATCTTTGCTGAGTGACTGTATCAGGTTCCAAATGCTCTCTAAAGATACGGTTGCATTCATACGCTTGTCATTTAAGGGGTTAGGATAGTGCAAAGATAGGGATTATTTTTATACGTGCTAGCTTATGAGGACGTTTTCTCACAACTACCCCATCGGGTAGTGCGTGCCTCGCCCCGTCTTCCTACCTTTGCGGCAGAAAACAAAGTAACAAGTGATATGAACCTACCAAAGTTATTCTTCCTTCTCTGCTGCCTTCTCCCGATAAGGATGCTGGCGCAAACCCTCAGCGGAAAGCTGGTGGACGAACAGAACCAACCTTTGCCCTACGCCAATGTGGTCCTCCTGTCCCTGCCCGACTCGGTCTATGTGACAGGCGCGGTGAGCCGCGAGGACGGCACGTTTCAACTGAAGAACCCGGAAGGGACGGAGCGGCTGATGCGCATTTCCAGCGTGGGCTATGCGACTATATATAAAAGGTGTACGGCGGGCAACCTGGGCACTATGCAGCTGCAGCCCGATGCCGCGCTGTTGGGTGAGGTCGTGGTGAAGGCCACGTTGCCCGTCACCCGCTTGAAGGACGACGCACTGAGCACCAACGTGCAGGGCACCGTCCTCAGCCGGGCAGGCACGGCAGAAAATGTCCTGTCCCGCATCCCCGGCCTGCAAAAAACGAAGGACGGCTTCGAGGTCTTCGGTAAAGGCGCGCCCCTCATCTACATCAACGGGCGGAAGATGCGCGACGGGGCGGAACTGGACCAACTCTCGTCCGAAGACATCAAGAGCGTGGAAGTCATTCACAATCCCGGCGCACGGTATGATGCCACGGTGGGGGCAGTGGTACGAATCAGAACGGTGAAGCGGCAGGGCGACGGCTTCAGCATCCGCCTGCGCAGCAGCTACGACCAGTCGCAGAACGCGGACTTCGTGGAGCAGGCGAACGTGAACTACCGGCACAACAGCTTGGACGTCTTCGGGATGATTCGCTTCACCCAAACGAACGACCGCCAAGAAGACTTGCTGGAGCAGACCACCTACGCCGACACCCTGTGGACGCAATGCAACTACCAGAAGTCCGATGAGGAATACCGCGAGCTGAACGGACGCATCGGCTTCAACTACGACTTCAACGACCGCCACTCCATCGGCCTGCGCTACGATATTGGCAAGACGTTGCACAACACCGAAAACTCTATCTTCGACAGTGAAGTCCTGGCCGATGGCGTGCCCTACGACATCCTGCACTCCGACATCTATGGCGATGCCGACTCCCGCCCCGAACATTCACTCAACGCCTACTACGCCGGGCAGATAGGCCGGGGGCAACTGGAGTGGGATGCCGACTATTACAGCGATGTCTACACCGGCAACGTCCTGAACGTGGAGGACAGCCAGGGCCACGCCGACCGCGAAGTAACCTCCCAAAACAAGGTGGACAACAAACTGGCCGCTACCAAAGCCTCCTTCACCCATCCGTTGTGGGGCGGCAGTCTCAGCGTGGGCGGCGAATACACCTACACCGATCGCCACGACGACTACATCAACCCCGAAGGCTACGTCCCCACGTCCTACAGCCGCATCCGTGAGCAGAACCTGGCGGGCTTCGTGCAGTATAGCCACCCGTTGCGTTTCGGCAAGCTGGGCGGGGGACAAGCCTCACTGGGCATCCGCTACGAGCACGATAACTTCGACTACTACGAGGACAACACCTACGTCCCCGGTCAAAGCCGCACGTATGACAACTTCTTCCCCAACGCCTCCCTGTCCGGACAACTGGGCAAGGTGCAGTTCCAACTGAGCTACGCCGCCAAGACGCGCCGCCCTGACTACAGCCAACTGCGCAACAACGTGACCTACGCCAACCGCTTCACCTGGCAGACGGGCAACCCGCGCCTGAAGCCCAGCCTGACGCACGACCTCACCGCCGTGGGCGTTTGGCGCTTCCTGCAAGCCGTGCTGAGCTACAAGGTAACGCGCGACTATATCCTCTACTGGGGCGTGCCGGTAGAGGGACAGTCGGCCGTCACGCTCATCAACCACATCAACTGCGACCGCCTGCCTGCCCTCACCGCCGTGCTCTCCGCATCGCCAAGCATAGGTCCGTGGAACCTCAATGCCAGTGTAGTGCTGCGGAAACAATGGCTCTCCCTGGAGACTGCCGGACAACGTTGCACATTTGACAATCCTATCTTCATCGGCACGTTGAACAACGTATTCACCTTGCCCTTGGGCTTCCAGCTCACCGCCGACTTCAGTTATCAAAGCCGGGGAGATGCGCAGAACGGCATCTGCGAGCGTCCGCTCTATTTCCTCAACGTCGGCCTGCGCAAGTCCTTCCTCCACGACGCCCTCAGCATTGAGGCGCGGGGCAACGACCTGCTGCTGGGCGGCAAACAGGAGTTCCGCCTCTATATGCAGAGCGCACAGCTGAACGACCTGACGTGGAGTGACTCCCGCTCGTTCAGCCTCACCGTGCGCTACAAGTTCAACGCGGTAAAAAGCAAATACAAAGGCACGGGTGCCGGACAGGACGCCAAGGCCCGCTTCTGAGGCCGTTTTGCCGAGGGTGACCCTGGAGGATGTCAAGGGTCACCCTCGGCAATGCCTGACTAAATCAGCCCCAGATTGGCCGCGATGCCCACGGCCTCAGTGATGTTTTCCGCGTGCAGCTTCTCGAAGACGTTCTTCTTGTGATATTTCACGGTGTTGGTGTCGATGAAGAGGGCGGCACCTATCTCGGCGTTGGAGAGGCCCTTGACGGAGAGTTGCAGGATGTCCCGCTCGCGTTCATTCAGTATCAGCGGAGGTAGCTTGCGCCAGCGGCGGGCGGAGGAATAGACGTGGCGGTCGCCGCTGGCCTTGTCCGTGATGAGGACATTGCCCGCCTGGGGAGTGGGCGACAGGGACACGACGCACAGGGCCAGCCAGATGTCGCCCTGCGGACTGAGCAAGACGGGCGTCAGCTTGTGATGGACGAGGTGCGTGTGGCGGTCGGTGGTGCGGATGTGGAAATCGTACTCGATGATGAAGTCCGTCCGTTTCTCCACCGGCTGGGCGTAGTAGAAGCGGAAGCCTGCCTCATTGATGTCCAGCAAGGTCTGTAGCTCTTCCGGCGGCACCACCTCGAAATAGAAGGCATAGCCTAATCTTCGCACCTCCTCCGGCGTCCGCCCGCAGAGGAAGAGCGGATTGGGCGACACGTAGAGGAAGTTGCGGCGGTTGTAGTCGATGAGGTAAAGGCTGTGGTTGGTGCTGCGCGACAGGGCGTCGGCCATAGCCACGTAGGGCGCAGTGAGGGCGTAATCCTCGTCGGGGATTTGCATCCGGCGGGAAATGGGGGAGAAGAAAGGAGTGGTGTCCTGTGTCATAAGCACTTGCTTTTTGACGGCAAAGGTAAGGCTTTTTTGCGGATATGCCATCAAAGGCGTATCTTTGTGCCCGTAACCAATCCTATCAAACGTATGACCGGAAAGTACAAGCGTAAAATCAGGCGCGGCATAGTCCTGCCGTTGCAGCAATTCATCAATCGGGAGAAGTCGGCCGGCGTGGTGCTGGGCATCAGCATCGTGGTGGCCATGGTGTTGGCCAATTCGCCTTGGAGCGAAGACTACTTCCACCTGTTCGAGCACAAGCTGGGCTTCTTCTTCGACGGGGAGCCGTATCTCTACCATTCCCTCCATCATTGGATCAACGACGGGCTGATGTCGATGTTCTTCTTCGTGGTGGGCCTGGAGCTGAAGCGCGAGTTCATCGGGGGCGAACTGTCCGACCCGCGCAACGCCGTCCTGCCCATCGGGGCGGCCGTGGCGGGGATGCTGGTGCCCGCCCTCATCTATACCCTGCTGAACGGGGGCACGCCTGCCGCCGGGGGCTGGGGCATACCGATGGCCACGGACATCGCCTTTTCGCTCGCCATCATCTACCTCCTGGGCGACCGTGTGCCCTTGGCCGCCAAGGTGTTCCTCACCACGCTGGCCATTGTGGACGACCTTGGGGCGGTGGTGGTCATAGCCCTGTTCTATACGTCGGAGATTTCCTTGGTCAACTTGGCCGTGGGCGTGATTATCTTGCTGGTGATGTGGGGTGCGAACAAGATGGGTGTCAAGAACGTCCTGTTCTACGGCCTGCTGGGCATTGGCGGCGTATGGGTGGCCTTCCTGATGTCGGGCATACACGCCACGATAGCCGCCGTGCTGGCCGCCTTCGTCATTCCCGCCGATGCCCGCCTGAGCGAGGCCAATTACCTGAGCCGCGCCGCCCGGCACCTCCGGCACTTCGGGAAGATGCAGCCCAACGGCGTCTCCACCTTGGCGCACGAGCAACTGGAGGTCATTGCCCGGATGAAGAGCGACACACGCGACGCCATCCCGCCCTCGCAACGGCTGGAGCACGCGATGCACCCGTTCGTGTCGTTCGTGGTGATGCCCATCTTCGCCTTGGCCAATGCGGGGGTGTCGTTTGCCGGGCTGGACGCCTCGCTGGTATTCTCCACGAATGTGGCGTTGGGCGTGGCCTTGGGCCTGTTGCTGGGCAAGCCGTTGGGCATCCTGCTCTCCACGTGGATGCTGGTTCGCCTTGGGGCGGCTCCCCTGCCCGAGGGGCTGACGTGGCGGCGCGTCGTGGGGCTGGGTTTCCTGGCCTCCATCGGCTTCACGATGTCGATGTTCATCTCCACCCTGGCCTTTACGGATGACACGATGCTGCTCCAAGCCAAGTTGGGCATCTTCGGGGCATCCATTTTGGGAGGCTTTATCGGCTATCGGTTGCTGAAGCGATAAGGGCGACCGATCAGGGAAATTCTTTAGACGCGGATTGAGCGGATTAGGCGGATCTTTTTCTTTTTATGAAATCCGCTTAATCCGCTCAATCCGCGTCTAAAAGATGAATAAGTTTTTAGAATAGGAACCGTATTACGTCATTCAGGTTCGCCCAGATGAGCAAGGCGAAGAGCAGGAACATGCCCACCATCTGCGCCCGCTCCATGAACTTGTCGCTGGGCTTGCGCCGCGCCACAATCTCGTAGATGAGGAAGAGCACGTGCCCGCCGTCCAACGCCGGGATGGGCAGGATGTTCATGAAGGCCAGGATGATGCTGAGGAAGGCCGTCATGTACCAGAACTGGTGCCAGTCCCACGTGGCGGGGAAGATGCTGCCGATAGCCCCGAATCCGCCTAATTGCTTGGCTCCCTCCTTGGAGAAGAGGTACTTCATCTGTCCCACATATCCCTCCAGCGTCTCCACGCCCAGTTTGACTCCGGCGGGGAAGGAGGCAAAGAAACCGTAATCCTTCTGCACCACGGGCAGCAGGCGGTCTGTCTGCGCCACGGCGAAGACGCCCATCGTGAAGGCGGAATCCACGCTGAGGCTCAGGGTGTCCGTCACTCCTTGGCGCACATAGGTCAATTGGATGCTGCGCAAAGTTTGCGACAGGCTGTCCGACGGGGCGGCGGCCAGTGTCTGCTGACGCTTCATCATCTCTTCCTTGAAGTCGAAGTAGGCAATGTTGCGTCCGTCCAGTTGCGTGATGCTGTCCCCCGGCTGCAGGCCTGCCAAGGCGGCGGGACCTTGCGCGGCCAGGCTGTCCACCACGAAGGGGATGCGGAAGTCGGCGAAGCGGGTGCTGTCTGCCAGGAGGCGGTCCATCATGCCGTCGGGGATGTAGACCGATGCCTCCTTGCCGTCACGCAAGACAGTGACCTGCCGCGCGTCCACAATGCCCATCAGCAGGTCGGCGCCCATCCGCTCGAAAGGCACGCCGTCGGCACTGATGAGCACGTCCCCGTCTTGGAAGCCGGCCTGGTGCATCGTCTCGTTGAAGTCCATGCCCAGCGGCGCTTTCTGCACGGGGATGTACGTGTCGCCCCACGCGAAGAGTATCATCGAGTAGATGAACAGGGCCAGCAGGAAGTTGAACAACACGCCGCCCACCATGATGAGCAGGCGTTGCCACGCGGGCTTGCTGCGGAACTCCCACGGCTGGGGCGGTTGCTTCATCTGCTCCAGGTCCATGGACTCGTCTATCATGCCGCTGATTTTGACGTATCCGCCCAGCGGGAGCCAGCCAATGCCGTATTCCGTCTCACTGTTCTTCGGCTTGAACTTGAAAAGGGTGAACCAGGGGTCGAAGAAGAGGCAGAACTTTTCTACCCGCGTCTTGAACAGCCTGGCGAAGAGGAAGTGCCCCATCTCGTGGATAATCACCAAGAGCGAAAGGCTCAGCACGAGCTGGAGGGCACGAATCAAGAATGTTTCCATTTGCGTTTACTATTGGTTTACTAAATGATAATTTATCGGTTCGTTGTAGGGGCGGGGCTTGCCTCCGCCCTGCATAAGGGCGACTGCAAGGGTCGCCCCTACATTATTACAACACTTCTTCCGCCACGCGCCTGGCTTCGGCATCGGTCTGCACATAGTCCTCATACGTGGGCTTGGCGATGAACGACACCTTCTCCATCGTGCGCTCGATGACGTCGCTCATACCGAGGAAGGACACGCGGTCTTCCAGGAAGGCGCGCACGCAGACCTCGTTGGCGGCGTTGACGATGCAAGGCATGTTGCCCCCTTGATGGAGTGCCTCGTATGCCAAGGCCAAGTTGCGGAAGCGGGCGGTGTCCGGCTGCTCGAACGTGAGGCTGGCACAGGCAGTGAAGTCCAGGCGGGGGAAGGACGCACGGATGCGCTCCGGATAGCTGAAGGCATACTGGATGGGCAGGCGCATGTCCGGCATCCCCAGTTGGGCCTTGATGGCACCGTCCTCGAACTGCACCATCGAGTGGATGACCGATTGCGGATGCACCACCACCTCTATCTGCTCCGGACGCACGCCGAAGAGCCAACGGGCCTCGATGACTTCAAAGCCCTTGTTCATCATCGAGGCGGAGTCGATGGTAATCTTGGCGCCCATCTGCCACGTGGGGTGGCGCAGGGCCTGCTCCTTGGTCACGGTGGCCAGTTGCTCGCGGGTGTAGGTGCGGAAGGGTCCGCCCGAGGCGGTCAGGATGACCTTCTCTATCGGGTTGCCCACCTCGCCCGCCAGGCATTGGAAGACGGCGGAATGCTCGGAGTCCACGGGGAGGATGGGCGTGCCGTTCACCCGCGCCAGGTCGTTGATGAGTTCTCCGGCCACCACGAGCGTCTCCTTGTTGGCCAAGGCGATGGCCTTGCGGGCGCGGATGGCGTTGATGGTGGGGCGCAGGCCGGCATAGCCCACCATGGCGGTCAGCACCATGTCCACGGGCTTCTCCTGCACAATCTGGCAGAGGGCTTCCTCGCCGGCATAGACCTTGATGGGGAGGTCGGCCAGGGCTTCTTTCAGTCGGGGGTATTTCGATTCGTTGGCTATCACCACGGCCTCGGGCAGGAATTTCCGTGCCTGGGCTATCAGCTCGTCCACGCGGTTGTTGGCCGTCAGCACGTAGGCTTCATATAGGTCGGGGTGTTCCTCGATGACCTGGAGGGCCTGGGTGCCGATGGATCCGGTGGAGCCGAGTATGGCTATCTGTTTCTTCATATATACCTTATATATAATGTGTCTTTAGAATACGATGAATTGTTCGGCATTGACCGCCCGTCCCCGGTGCCAAAGCTCGAAGTGCAGGTGGGGACCCGTGGTCAGCGTGCCGGTGTTGCCCACCAGGGCGATGGCCTCGCCTCCCTTCACCGCGTCGCCCTCGGCCTTGAGCAGGGAGCCGCAATGCTTGTAGACGGACACGAAGTCCTGGCGGTGCTGGACAATGATGACGTAGCCCGTTTCGGCCGTGTAGGTACTCATCAGCACCGTGCCGTCCAGCGTGGCCAGGACGCTCTCGCCGGGATTGGCGGCGATGTCCGTGCCGAAGTGCTTGCCCTCGGCATCGAAGGGGGCGGACACCAGGCCGCGCGTGGGCAGGTAGAAGATGAGGCCGTCGGCATCGGTGCGGGCGGCGATGTTGGTCAGGTTGTATTTCTCGGCTTCCTCATATTTCTTGCGGAAGTCGGCCTCGCGCTGGGTGCGCTCCATCAGGGAGTCCTCGCGCAGGAGGGTGAGCGAATCCATGCTCTGCACGGTGTCGGTCTTGATGTCCCCGCGGAAGATGTCCTGGATGTTCATCACGTACATGTTCTGACGCTCCAGCACCCGCAGGAGGGAGTCGGCGCGCAGGGCGTTGTCCACCACCTGCTCGCGCACCTCGCTGTTCATATACCCGGGCAGATAGTTGCGCAGGGGGGTGAAGGAGACAATCAATGCGGCCACCAGGAATAGCCCCAGCAACGTGAAGAGCAAGACGGATATGCCGTTCAGCTTGGACACGTAGAGGCTGGCCACCTCCTCCAACGTGTTCTCGTTGGTGATGGTCAGGCGGTATTTGAACTTGATGTCCTTCCAAAACGGCTTTCGTTTCTTTCTCTTCTTTGTCGTCATAGTGCATTTATTTTTTCCGGGTGTCGGAAAGGCTCCCTTCCGGGTGTCGGAAAGGCTCCCTTCCGGGTGTCGGAAAGGCTCCCTTCCGGGTGTCGGAAAGGCTTCCTTCCGGGTGTCGGAAAGGTTCCTTTCCGGTTATATCTCCTCCGCATCCTCCAAATCCAGCAACCCTTCGGGCAGGCGGACGGTGATGACGCGGTGCTTGGCATCAATGTCCAGGATGAACTCCTCGCGGGCGGGCACCAGCAATTCCTCGCCTTCGCGGTCGATGACGAAGAGGGTGTTGGGGGTGGAGGTGTCCACGTCGGCGACTTCGCCCAGGTGTCCGTGCACGGTGTCCTCCACGCGAAAGCCTGTGAAGAAGTCCCACGAGAGTTCGCCCGGCTCGGCTTCCCCGGCGTGCTTCACGGGGAAGAAGACGGGCGTGTTGGTGAACCTCCGCGCCTGCTCCTGCGTGTCCACGCCTTCCAGCTTCATCAGGGCGGTGGTGTCCGAGCGGAAGCGGTAGCCCTCGATGAAGAAGGGCACCAGTATCCCGTCCATGGGGCACACCACATACTCCGCCTCCACGCGGTCGAAGATGTCGTCCGTGAAGGTGAACTGCAATTCGCCGCTGATGCCGTGCGGCTTGTTGAATATACCTATTTTATATACTTCTTCCGGTCGTATCATATTCTCGTGATTCTTGCGCCGATGGCGTTCAGTCTCTTTTCAATGTCCTGATAGCCGCGGTCTATCTGCTCGATATTGTGGATGCGGCTGATGCCGTCCGCACTCATGGCGGCGATGAGCAGGGCGATGCCCGCGCGGATGTCCGGCGAAGTCATGTTGCCTCCACGCAGGCGGAAACCGTGGTCGTGTCCGATAACCACCGCGCGATGAGGGTCGCAGAGGATAATCTGCGCGCCCATGTCTATCAGCTTGTCCACGAAGAACAGGCGGCTCTCGAACATCTTCTGGTGGATGAGCACGCTGCCCTGCGCCTGGGTGGCCACCACGAGCATCACGCTCAGCAGGTCGGGCGTCAACCCCGGCCAAGGCGCATCGGCGATGGTCATGATGGAGCCGTCCATGAACGACTCGATGCGGTAGTGCTCCTGGGCAGGCACGTGGATGTCGTCCCCCCGTTGCTCCAGGCGGATGCCCAGGCGGCGGAAACTTTCGGGGATGATGCCCAGGTCGGGGTAGGACACGTTCTTGATGGTCAGCTCGCTGCGAGTCATGGCGGCCATGCCGATGAAGCTGCCCACCTCGATCATGTCCGGCAGGATGGTATGCTCCGCCCCGTGCAGGACTTCCACGCCGTCGATGGTGAGGAGGTTCGAGGCGATGCCTTGAATCTTCGCCCCCATGCGGTTCAGCAGGTGGCAGAGTTGTTGCACGTAAGGCTCGCACGCGGCGTTGTAGATGATCGTGCGCCCCTCGGCCAGCACCGAGGCCATGATGATATTGGCCGTGCCCGTGATGGAGGCTTCATCCAGTAGCATGTAGGTGCCGCGCAGACGGTTGGCTTCTATTTCATACGCATGACGGTCAGCGTTGTAGTGGAAGTTGGCACCCAACTTTTGGATACCGATGAAGTGCGTGTCCAGTCGACGCCGTCCTATTTTGTCGCCTCCGGGCTTGGAGATGACTGCCCGTCCGAAGCGGGTAATCAGTGGTCCTGCCAGCATCACCGAGCCGCGCAGGCTGGCGC
The DNA here is from genome assembly GCA_949292025.1 of uncultured Bacteroides sp. Taxonomy (GTDB): domain Bacteria; phylum Bacteroidota; class Bacteroidia; order Bacteroidales; family Bacteroidaceae; genus Bacteroides. The sequence continues at coordinate 10,116 of CASEYC010000035.1, forward strand.
ACGTCTTCAGGAAAGCCTCGCTCTGTAGGTAGTTCAAGTCCACGTCTGCGGCTTGGAAGCGGTAGGTGTCCGGGCTTTCCTTGGCCACGCGCACGCCCATATCGCGGAGCTGCTGGATGAGGTTGTTCACGTCGAGGATGTCGGGCACATTGCGCACCACCACCTCCTCCTGCGTGAGCAGCGTGGCGCAGATGATTTGCAACGCCTCGTTCTTGGCGCCCTGTGGACGTATCTCCCCGCCCAGTTTGTGTCCTCCTTCGATGATGAATGATGCCATAGGCCGTCAGTATTTCCCGCCTTTCTTGTTGCGGTTGTTGTTATTGCGATTGTTGTTGTTTCGGTTGTTGTTGGAGTAATTGCCTTTGACGGGGCGGCAATAGCGGTTGATGCGCTCGTCCATCACGCGGAGGATGTCGGGCGTGACTTGCAGGCGTCCCTCGGACAGCTCGGCCAGGTCGTCGGCAATCTTGCGGTCTTCCACGGTGTCCTTGTTCCATGCCATGTAGTCCTTCTTCATGTGGTTGCAGATGAGGGCCGTCAACTGTCGCTTCTCCTCGCCTTCGGGCATCTCGCAGGCCTTCTCGATGAGTGCCTCCAGCGAGCGTCCGTAGTGGCGGTAGCGTATCCGGGTGCGCGGGTAGGGGATGGGATCGGGCTTGGCGTCCAGACGCTCCTTGCGCATGATTTCGTAGGGATAGTCGATGTCCAGCTTGAAGTTGGACATGATGGCCAGGTGGTCCCACAGCTTGTGCTTGAAGTCGGGCACGTCGCGCAGGTGGGGGAACATGTTGCCCATGATGTTGATGATGGTGTTGGCGCAACGCTGGCGCTCGGCGCGGTCAGGGATGGTAATCGCGTAATCTACCATGTTTTGGATGCTGCGACCGTACTCCGGCAGGGACATCCGTTTTTGTTGGGTGTTGTATTGCATATATAGTTATTAAGAATTCAATTCTTCATTAAACAAGTTTCTTTGGTTTTCCCGCCACGAACTCCTTCAGGTAGAAAGGCTCGAAATAGGCCACGTCCTCAAAGCGGCCCTGGGCCATGGCTTTTTCCGCCAGGGGGAACATCATCGAGGCGAGCGGGCGGATATTGTCGATGAAGCGGGCGTTGGGGTGTGTGATTTTCGCCTTGCACTTGTCCGCCCCGTCCCCGAAGAAATAGACGGGCTGCCTGTCCAGAAATTCGGCGTACGAATGTTCGTCCACAATGTCGGCTCCGATGGGGCGCACAGGGCGCAGGGCGCGGTCGTAGACGGCGGCATAGACCTCCATGCGGCGCGCGTCTATCATCGGACAGAGCAGGGCGTCGTCCGGCAACTCGTCGTGGTAGAGCAAGACGGGCACGCACATCACCTCCAGCGTGGGCAGGCCGATGAGCTTCAGGTTGCGCCCGTAGCACACGCCCTTGGCCATGGACACGCCGATGCGCAGTCCCGTGTACGAGCCTGGCCCGCAACTGACGGCCACGGCATCCAGCGGGATGGCATGGCTGTCGGCAAACGACAAGGCTTCGTCCACAAACACGCCCAGCAGGGTGGAATGCGAGGGGCCTTTCAATTCTTCTTTCCGGAAAATGTTCTGTCCGTCCTCACTCACGGCCACCGAACAGGCCGTGGTGGAAGTCTCGATATGTAAGATGCAAGACATAGTTATATCATTATATTACCTTCGCGAAACAAAGGGGCGGTCAAAAGTCTGCAAAGCCGACGCCTTTCCTTCGCGTTTCCATTGTTTCAGCTTACAAAAGTACGGGATTATTTTCATTAATTAAAATAATCGTGTAATTTTGCGCAAAACTTAAGAAGCATTATGATACAATCCATGACGGGCTATGGCAAATCGGCCGTGGAAATGCCCGATAAACGAATCAATGTCGAGATAAAATCGCTCAATAGCAAAGCGCTGGATTTGTCCGCCCGCATCGCGCCCCAGTATCGCGAGAAGGAGATGGAAATCCGCGCCGAGATTGCCCGTGCCCTGGAGCGCGGCAAGGTGGACTTCAGCCTCTGGATAGAGAAGAAGGAAGGCACCGACCTGGCCACGCCCATCGACCAAAGCCTGGTGAAGGCGTATTACGACCGCATCCGCGAGATTTCCCAAGCCACGGGCATCCCCGAGCCTGCCGACTGGTTCTCCACCCTGCTCCGCCTGCCCGACGTGCTGGCCAAGAACGAGATGCAGGAGCTGACGGACGAGGAATGGGCCGTGGCCCATCAGGCCGTGGAGCAAGCCATCGGGGCGCTGGTGGACTTCCGCAAGCAGGAAGGCGCCGCGCTGGAGAAGAAGTTCCGCGAGAAGATTGCCAACATCTCCGCCCTCCTGGCCGAGGTGGAGCCATACGAGCTGGAGCGCGTGGGCAAAATCAAGGACCGCATCACCGAGGCGCTGGAGAAGACGCTGAGCGTGGATTATGACCAAAACCGCCTGGAGCAGGAGCTGATTTATTACATCGAGAAACTGGACATCAACGAGGAGAAGCAACGCCTGGCCAACCACCTGCGCTACTTCGTCGAGACGCTGGAAGGCGGCCACGGCCAAGGCAAGAAGCTGGGATTCATCGCCCAGGAGATGGGTCGCGAAATCAATACGCTGGGCAGCAAGTCCAACCACGCCGAGATGCAAAAGATTGTCGTGCGCATGAAGGACGAACTGGAGCAAATCAAGGAGCAAGTGTTGAACGTAATGTAATCAGATATGAGCAAGTTAATCATCTTTTCCGCCCCATCCGGCTCTGGCAAGAGCACGATTATCAATTATCTCCTGACCCAACCCCAGTTGAAACTGGCTTTCTCCATCTCCGCCACCAGCCGCGCGCCGCGCGGCACGGAGCAGGACGGCGTGGAGTATTTCTTCCTCACGCCCGAGGAGTTCCGCCGGCGCATCGAGGCGGGCGAGTTCCTGGAGTATGAGGAGGTGTACAAAGACCGCTTCTACGGCACGCTGAAATCCCAGGTGGAGAAGCAACTCCAGGAGGGAGAGAATGTCATCTTCGACGTGGACGTGGTGGGCGGATGCAACATTAAGCAATTCTACGGCGACCGCGCCCTCTCCGTCTTCATCCAGCCGCCTTCGATAGAAGAGCTGCGCAAGCGTCTGGAAGGCAGAGGGACGGACGCACAAGATGTCATTGAGAGCCGCTTGGCCAAGGCTGCCTACGAGTTGACCTTCGCCCCGAAGTTCGACCGCGTGATTGTCAACGACGACCTGGAGACGGCCAAGACTGAGGCGTTGCGGGTGATTACGGAGTTCTTGAACGAAGAATGAACAGGATATGAAGCGAGATTATAGCGGAAAAAGCTTCAGTCGCAAGATGAACAAGGGCTTGTTGATTGTCAACGTCATTTTGTTCTTCATAGCGGCTGCCGCTTTGGGCGTGGCGATATATCATGAGGAATTGGTGATTTCCATCGCCATGTTGCTGGTGATGGTGGCTTCGGCGGGTAATGCCATCATGAGTTGGCTTCGCTTGAAAGGCAAGAGGTTATGAGGGTAGGACTGTTCAGCGGGTCGTTCAATCCCGTCCACATCGGACACTTGGCGTTGGCCAACTGGCTTTGCGCGTTCGACGAGGTGGACGAGGTGTGGTTTGTCGTCTCTCCCCGCAATCCGTTCAAGGAAGGGCAAGAGCTGATGGACGACCACTTGCGCCTGCGATTGGTGCAACTCGCCATCGGCGATTATCCCCGCTTCCGCGCCTCGGACGTGGAGTTTGGCCTGACGCGACCGTCTTACACCATCCACACGCTGGATAAGCTCAGGGAGGAGCATCCCGCGCATGAGTTCCACCTCATCATCGGGTCGGACAACTGGGCGGGTTTCCCCCGTTGGCGCGAGGCGGAGCGCATCCTGGCCGAGCATCACCTGCTCATCTATCCCCGCCCGGGTTATCCCGTGGAGGCTTCCTCCTTGCCTCCCCACGTCCGCCTGACGCAGGCGCCGGTGTTGGACGTCAGCTCCACCTTCATCCGCCAAGCCTTGGCCGAAGGACGCGACGTGCGCTATTTCCTGCATCCGGCAGTATGGGAAGCTTTATTATTTTTAAACACAAACTTTGGGCATACTTCGCAAAAAAAGAGTAATTTTGCGCCCTGATAATTATCATCACACATAAATACGACGTATGGAACTGGATGTATTAACCGCAATCTCTCCGATTGACGGCCGATATAGGGGTAAGACGGATGTCTTGGCCTCTTATTTCTCAGAATTTGCACTCATCAAATACCGGGTGCGTGTGGAAGTGGAATACTTCATTGCCTTGTGCGAGTTGCCTTTGCCCCAACTGGAGGGCGTGGATAAAGGCGTGTTCGAGACGTTGCGTGACATTTACCGCAATTTCTCCGAAGCCGACGCCGCACGCATCAAGGAGATTGAGAGCGTCACCAACCACGACGTGAAGGCCGTGGAGTATTTCCTGAAAGAACAGTTTGACAAGATGGGGGGCATGGAGCCTTACAAGGAGTTTATCCACTTCGGATTGACTTCGCAGGACATCAACAACACCTCCGTCCCCCTCTCGGTCAAGGAAGCTTTGGAGCAAGCCTATTATCCCTGCTTGGAGGAACTTATCGCCCAACTGGAGACCTATGCTGAGGAATGGGCAAATATCCCGATGCTGGCCAAGACGCACGGACAACCCGCTTCGCCTACCCGCCTGGGCAAGGAGATTCAAGTCTTCGCCTATCGCCTGAAGCGCCAGTTGGCCTCCCTCAAAGCGTGTCCGTTGACGGCCAAGTTCGGCGGAGCCACGGGCAACTACAACGCCCATCACGTGGCCTATCCCGCATACGACTGGAAGGCGTTCGGCAACAAGTTTGTAGCCGAGAAGCTCGGTTTGGAGCGTGAGGAATATACCACGCAGATTTCCAACTACGACAATCTTTCCGCCGTGTTCGATGCCCTGAAGCGCATCAATACCATCATGATTGACATGAACCGCGACTTCTGGCAATATATCTCGATGGAGTATTTCAAGCAGAAAATCAAAGCCGGCGAGGTAGGCTCCAGCGCCATGCCCCACAAGGTGAATCCCATCGACTTTGAGAATGCCGAGGGCAATTTGGGCGTGGCCAATGCCTTGCTGAACCATCTGGCTGTGAAGCTTCCCGTATCGCGTCTCCAGCGCGACTTGACAGACTCCACTGTGTTGCGCAATGTAGGCGTGCCTTTTGGCCATATCCTCATCGCCATCCAAAGTTCGCTCAAGGGATTGCGCAAGCTCCTGCTGAACGAGCCGGCCATCTACCGCGACTTGGACAACTGCTGGAGTGTGGTGGCCGAGGCTATCCAAACCATCCTGCGCCGCGAGGGCTATCCGCATCCTTACGAAGCACTGAAGGCGCTGACGCGAACCAACCAAGCCATCACCGAGGCTTCCATCAAGGACTTCATCGAAGGCTTGAACGTCAGCGAAGGCGTCAAGGCGGAGTTGCGGGCCATCACGCCGCACAATTACACAGGTATGTAAACTTATAATTTTCATTTTAATAAACAAGGCCGTGAGGCCATTAGCTGAATAGAACAATGACAACAGAAAACGAAAACTGGCAGGGTGCTTCCTCCTCATCGGAGAGCACCGGTGCCAACCGTGAGGGGAATCAAGTGAACAAAGAAACTGGTTACACGCGTGTATCCTATAACCGCGACGGCAATGCCCGCCCGCATCGTCCGCGTTTCAATCCGAACGCCGAGAACGCCGGACGTCCGCAACGCGCTTATTCGAACGACCGCCCGTATCGCCCGCGCTTCAATCCGAACGCCGAGAATGGCGAGCGTCCGCAGCGTCCTTATAATCAGGAGCGTCCTTACAATCAGGAACGTCCCTATCGTCCGCGCTACAATGCCAACAACGCCGATGGCGAGCGTCCGCAGCGTCCTTATCGTCCGCGTTACAACAATGCCGACGGCGAGCGTCCACAGCGTCCTTATAATCAGGAGCGTTCCTATAACCAGGAGCGTCCCTATCGTCCGAGATACAACGCCGAGAACGACGAGCGTCCGCAACGTCCGTACAACAACGAGCGTCCGGCGTATGGCAATGCCGACCGCACCCTCCGTCCGCGTTATAATGCGAATGAAGGAGGCGAGCGTCCGCAACGTCCCTACGGCGGAGGCAACCAAGGACGTCCCCGCTTCAATCCCAGCAACAATGGCGGAAATCGTCCGGCTGGCAACAATCCGCGCCGTCGCACGCAAGGATACAATCCCAATGCGAAGTATAGCAAGAAGAAGCAGATAGAATACAAGGAGCAGTTTGTTGACCCCAACGAGCCTATCCGCTTGAACAAGTTCCTGGCCAACGCCGGTGTATGTTCGCGCCGCGAAGCCGATGAGTTTATCACGGCAGGGGTCGTGTCGGTCAATGGGGAAGTAATCACGGAATTGGGCACGAAAATCAAGCGTGGCGATGAAGTGAAATTCCACGACCAGGTGGTGAACATCGAACGCAAGATTTACGTCCTCCTGAACAAACCGAAAGATACCGTGACTACCTCTGACGACCCCCAAGCACGCCGCACGGTGATGGACTTGGTGAAGGACGCCTGCACCGAGCGCATCTATCCCGTCGGACGTTTGGACCGCAATACGACTGGTGTGCTCTTGCTGACGAACGATGGCGACTTGGCTTCCAAGTTGACGCATCCCAAGTATCTGAAGAAGAAAATCTATCATGTGCATCTGGACAAGAACCTGACCCAGGCAGACATGGAGAAAATCGCCGCCGGCATAGAACTGGATGACGGCGAAATCCACGCTGATGCCATCAGCTATACGGACGAGAACAAGAAGAACGACGTGGGCATCGAAATCCACTCCGGCAAGAACCGCATCGTGCGCCGCATCTTCGAATCCTTGGGCTACAAGGTGGTGAAGCTGGATCGTGTCTACTTTGCCGGTTTGACCAAGAAAGGACTGCGCCGCGGCGAGTGGCGTTACCTGACCGAACAGGAGGTGAACTTCCTGCGCATGGGTTCTTTTGAATAAAACGATAAATAAGGTAGTAAGGAAATGGAAAAGATAAAAAGAACAAAAGTCATAGACCTGTTGAAGCGGAATGATTTCGGTTCAATGGTCAATGTGAAGGGGTGGGTGCGTACCCGCCGTGGTAGCAAACAGGTGAGCTTCATCGCGTTGAACGACGGTTCTACCATCAACAACGTGCAGATTGTGGTGGATGTGGCCAACTTTGACGAGGCTTTGTTGAAAGACATCACCACGGGCGCCTGCCTGAGCGTGAACGGTGTGTTGACCGAATCCGTAGGCTCCGGCCAGCAGGTGGAGGTGCAAGCCCGCGAGATTGAAATCCTGGGTGCGTGCGACAACTCCTATCCTCTCCAGAAGAAAGGACACTCCATGGAGTTCCTGCGCGAGGTGGCTCACCTGCGTCCCCGCACCAATACGTTCGGCGCCGTCTTCCGCATCCGCCACAACATGGCCATTGCCATCCACAAGTTCTTCCACGAGAAGGGGTTCTTCTACTTCCACACGCCCATCATCACGGCTTCCGATTGCGAGGGTGCCGGACAGATGTTCCAAGTGACCACGATGAATCTCTACGACTTGAAGAAGGACGAGAACGGCTCCATCATCTACGACGATGATTTCTTCGGCAAGCAAGCCAGCCTGACGGTTTCCGGACAGTTGGAAGGCGAGTTGGCCGCCACAGCTTTGGGTGCCATCTACACGTTCGGGCCGACTTTCCGCGCCGAGAACTCCAATACACCTCGCCACTTGGCTGAGTTCTGGATGATTGAGCCGGAAGTAGCCTTCGCCGACCTGCACGAGCTGATGGATTTGGAAGAAGAGTTCATCAAGTATTGTGTGCAGTGGGCATTGGATAATTGCCAGGACGACCTGCAATTCCTCAACAAGATGGTGGACAAGGGTTTGATTGAACGCCTCCAAGGCGTGGTGAACACCGAGTTTGTACGCCTGCCCTACACGGAAGGCATCAAGATACTGGAAGAAGCCGTAGCCAACGGCCACAAGTTCGAGTTTCCCGTCTACTGGGGATGCGACCTGGCCAGCGAGCACGAGCGTTTCTTGGTGGAGGAGCATTTCCGCAAGCCCGTCATCATGATAGACTATCCGAAGGAAATCAAGGCCTTCTACATGAAGCAGAACGAGGATGGCAAAACCGTGCAAGGCACCGACGTGCTCTTCCCGCAAATCGGCGAAATCATCGGCGGTAGCGTCCGCGAGGAGAGCTATGACAAGCTGATGGCTCGCATCGAGGAATTACACATCCCGATGAAGGACATGTGGTGGTATCTTGACACGCGCAAGTATGGCACCTGCCCGCACGCCGGATTCGGCTTGGGCTTCGAACGTCTGCTGCTCTTCGTGACCGGCATGGCCAATATCCGCGATGTGATACCCTTCCCGCGCACGCCGCGCAATGCAGATTTCTAAACAGGTGAAAAAATAGTTTTTTGGTTGATATGGAGCGGATTGCATGGCTGGTTTCCTGTTCATGTAATCCGTTTCTGTTAATGGCGAAGCATTTTATGGCGAAACATTTGACCTATCTTTTTGTTGCATTGAGCACGTTGCTGGCCGCTTGCAAATCAACGTCTGATGGCGAATGCCGTATATCCGGACAGATGGCCGACCATACGCGGGATGGCAAATGGGTGTATCTTGTGCCCTTTATTCGTCCGGACAGTGTGGGGGTGGATTCGACGAAAATTACGGATGGGAAGTTTTCCTTCATTACCCGGAAGAATATGATGGGCATCCTTCGCGTGGAGTTGAAAAGCCGCTGGGGTGTGCAAGACCTGTTGGTGGTGACAGAACCGGGCGAGGTAAAGGTGACGTTGGACAGTATAAGCAGCGCGGGTGGCACGCCGCAAAACGACTTGTTGCAGCAATGGAAGGAATGCACGCAGACGTATGGGCAGGCCATATTCGCTTGCCGGAAGCAAAGTCGCATGGCCCAACAGGCGGGAGATACCGCGGAAGTAAGTCACCTTAGGGTGCGGATGGATAGCTTGCTCAATGCATATCGGCATTATTCGTGGAATCTGGCAGAGCAGGTAAAGTTAGGTCCGTTGTATGATTTCTTAAAAGGTCGTTTCCCGGAAAACAAACAGGATTGAGTAGGAGAAATATGAAACATTTGTCATATAAGCGATGGATTATGCGCAGCCTTCTGGCCGTCGCGGTGTTTGTCTTCTGGACGTGGGCGTATGCGCCCGCCTTGGCTTGGCAGGAACAATTCCAGTTGTTTTTGTTTGATGCGGATTATCTGACAGGGCGTCTGGCGGTACCCGGAGGCGTTGCCGCCTATCTGGCGGAGTTCCTGACGCAGTTTTATAACCATCCTTGGATGGGAGCAGCGGTGCTGGCTGTGCTTCATGCCCTTCTGCAACTGTTGACGGAGCGGCTGATGCGGCGTGAGAACGGCGGGAAGCCCCTTTCCGGCATCTTGTGGGGACTGAGTTTCCTGCCTGCGTTGGCGCTGTGGTTTGTTTTGGGCGATGAAAGCCTGATGCCTGCCTTCACGGTGTCCCTCCTGTGCGTGCTGATGGCCATGGCGTCCTATCCTTCGGGCAGGAAGAATCAGCTTGCCTACGCCTTGTGCGCCGTCCCCGTCGTGTATTGGGTGGCAGGACCATTGGTGTGGATGCTGGCGGTGTATGTGTTGATAATCGGGTGGCGTGATTCCGCTTCGCGGAGGCGGGGGCTTTGCTTGGGCGTGGCGATGCTTATGTTTGGCTTTGTCAGTGTATGGCTGAGCGCGTTGTTCGAGCCTTATCCTTTGCGGTGCTTGCTGGGCAGCATCTTCTATTATCGTTTCCCGGAGGTGGTGCCCCTTTCGGTGGTGGCACTTCCCGCCTTGTGCCTGCTCGTTGTCGGGGCGACTTCCCCGTTGGAGCGGGTGGCGGCGCGGGCGAAGAATCCTCGTTGGGTGGCCGGAGGCGTATGGGCAGTCTTGCTGGCAGCTTCCCTTTTCTGGATTCCCCAAGGCTATGACAAGCAGAAATATGAGTTGGTGGAATACGATTACCTGGTGCGCACCGGACAATGGGAGAAGATTGTCCGCAAGGCAGAACAACACCAGCCTTCCCTGCCTATGAGCGTGTGCGCCGTAAATTTGGCCTTAGGCATGACCAACCAGTTGGGAGACCGGGCGTTTGAGTTCTTCCAGCATGGAGCGGAAGGATTGCTGCCCAAGTTCGTGCGCGATTTCAACTCCACGCAACTGACGGGCGAAGCCTATTTTCAACTGGGATTGGTCAACACTGCCCAGCGCTATGCCTTCGAGGCGATGGAGGCCATCCCCAATTACTACAAGAGCGGACGTGCGGTGAAGCGTCTGGCAGAGACGAATCTCATCAACGGGCAATACCGGGTGGCGGAGAAATACCTGCGGATGCTGGAGAAAACCGTCTTCTATAGGCGTTGGGCGCAGAGTCGGCGGGAGATGCTGGCGGACACTACCCTGATAGACCGTCATCCGGTATATGGACGGTTGCGCCGGCTGCGCCTGACAGACGACTTCCTCTTCAGCGAGGCGGAGTTGGACAAGATTTGCGGCCAGTTGCTCATGCACGACAAGGAGAACCGCCTGGCCATGCAATACCTGGTACTCTATCCCTTGCTGGAGCGAGACTTGGATAAGTTCATGAACTATGCCGCTTACGCGAACTCCCTCTCCGGATATAATCCCACGATATGCCAAGAAGGCATTGCTTTTGCCTGCATGGCGGGAAACCGGGGCATTCCCCGGGGGGCGGTGAGCGCGCCTGTGATGAACCGCTTCACCCACTTTGGCCGGGCGTATGCCCAAGGCGGGAAGAACGCGCCCGGGCTGGAGGCATTCCGCAACACAGTATGGTATTATTTGATAAAAGAACAATGATGAACAACCGTTGGATACTGATTATGCTAACTTTCCTCCTGGCGGCCTGCCAGGAAGAGGTGAAGAATGCCAAGGAGGCGGACGGCCTTCCCCCCATATTCCCCGACTATACGGAGGTGACGATACCCGTGGGTATCGCTCCGTTGAACTTCTGCAGCGCGGGAGAGGCGGAGCGCCTGGACGTGGTGCTGAAGGGCGATAACGGCGGGGAGATGCACGTGCAGGGCGCGTATGCCAACTTCGACGCCGATGAGTGGCACCGCCTGCTGGAGGCGAACAAAGGCGGACGGCTGGCCTGCACCGTGTGCATCAAGACAGGGGACGGCTGGACGCGCTACCGCGATTTTGCCATATACGTCAGCGATTACCCCCTGGAAGACTATGGATTGACTTACCGCAAGATTGCCCCCGGATACGAAGTCTACAGCAAGATGGGCTTGTACGAGCGCGAGCTGGCGACGTTCGACGAGCGGGCCATCATCGAGAACACCCAGGTGCCGGGCATGTGCGTCAACTGTCACGCGCCCAACCGTACCAATCCCGACCAATACGTCTTTCACGTGCGAGGCGGGCATGGCGCTACGCTGGTGCATCGCGGGGGGGCGACCGAACTGCTCCAGGCGGTGAATGACAGCTTGAAAGGTTCGATGGTCTATCCCTATTGGCATCCCTCGGGACGCTATTGCGCCTTCTCCACCAACCAGACGCGCCAGGGCTTCCACGTGGTGAAGGATGAACGCATCGAGGTGTTCGACCTCTCGTCCGACGTCTTTGTGTATGACGCGGAGAAGCACGAACTGCTGTTGGACACCCTGCTGATGACCAGGCATTTCTCGGAGAACTCGCCCGCCTTTTCGCCCGACGGGCGGACGCTGTACTACACCACTGCCCTCCAGCAGCACTATCCCACCGGATTCCGCGAGCAGAAGTACAGCCTGTGCCGCATTGGTTTCGACCCGGAGAATGGCCGTTATGGCACGCAGGTGGACACCCTCTTTAACGCCTTCAAGGAGGACAAGAGCCTGAGCTGGCCGCGCCCGTCCTACGACGGCAAGTACGTGATGGTGACTTTGGCCGATTACGGCTATTTCTCCATCTGGCATAAGGAGAGTGACCTGTGGCTGCTGGAGGTGGCTACCGGACGGATGTTCCCCCTCGAAGGCGCGAACAGCCCTGATGCGGACAGCTACCACAACTGGAGCGCGGGGTCACACTGGTTCGTCTTCACCAGCCGGAGGGAGAACGGCCTTTATTCCTTGCTCTACCTCTCCTGCGTGGACGGGGAGGGAAGAGCCACCAAGCCGTTCCTCTTGCCGCAGAAGAACCCGAAGGCGTATTACCTGAACTCGGTCTACTCGTACAACACGCCCGACTTCACCTCGCGCCCCGTGGAACTGGATTCGAGGAAGGCAGCCCGCGCCATCGAGAGCGAGGAGCGGGTGCCTGTCCAAGTAAGATAAAGAATGAAAACTATGAAGAACAAATCATGTCATAGTTGGAAGGGATGGATAGGAGCGGGAGTGGGAGCGTTGGTGCTTTTTCTCTTCTTCTTCCGGATGATGCCCTATCATTTGTTTCATCGCGAACAGACCTCACTTTTTCTCTATGCATCCGAAACTTTGGATGAGTACGGAGAACAGGCGGGAGGTTTTGCACGGCTCGTGGGTGATTTCTTGACTCAGTTTTTCTACTACGAAGGGTTGGGACCGCTGATTGTAGCTTTGCTCTTGACGCTGTGGGGCGCGGTGGTCTATCGTCTGCTGGAGCCATATATCGGGCGTTTGGCGTGGATTCCCGCTGTGGTGGCTGTGATGTGGGAGGCCGGGCGCGAATGTGGGGTGGATTATCCGCTGTCGGGCACTGTGGCATGGATAGGCATCGGAGGGGTGCTACTCTTTTGTCGATGGCTCGTGCGCCGCTGTTCGTGGCGTTGGGGGGTACCACTTGCCGGGGTAGCCTTGGTGATTGCTTATAGCTTGTTCGGCTGCGGGGAATGGACGAAGGTGTATGACAAGCCAGACTTTGCGCGAGAATACCGTCTGGCCATTGACTCCGAAATGTACTTCGGGCGCACCGCGAAAGCCCGGAAGCTCTTGGATGAAGCACGGGAGAAATCCCCTTTTATCACGTATTACCATAATCTGTTGAGCGCGGAGCACCACCTTTTGCCCGACTTGTTGTCAGAGTATTATCAGCCCGCTGCGCAAGGACTTTTCCTCCCCGTGGCTCCCGGTTCCTCCTATCTGACCATCTATGCTGCCAACGAGGTGTGGTTTGCTTTGGGCGATATGACTCTGGCTGAGCATGCCGCTATCCTCGGCATGATTTTTTCTCCACGACACATCGGCTCACGCGCCATCAAGCGCTTGGCGGAAATTAATCTCGTTAACGGCGATGAGGCAGCCGCCTTGAAATATCTTCGCCTGCTCCGCAAAACTCTTTGTTACCGTAAATGGGCGGAGCGACGCATGCCGGGGCGCGAGACACCCGAGGTGAACCACTGGCTGGAGCAGAAGCGGACGTTGTTGCCCCGGACGGATACCCTCCGTTCCTCTGCCAACGTGACGCTGTCCCTGCGCCACCTCTTGCGCAATAATCCTGAAAACCGCATGGCGTTGGATTACTTGCTTTGCTTCGACCTACTTCACAAGGATATCGGTGCCTTTGCCGGGGATTACCAGAATTTTTCTATGGATGCGCCACCTTGTCGCCTATATGCTGAGGCTCTGTTGGTGTACTTGGCAGGGAAGAAGGCGCCCTTGGACGAGGTGAAGAAGTGGAATATCCCGTTGCAGGTGATGGCAGATTTCCACGATTATACCCAGATTTACGAGAGGGGCGGTGGCAAGGCTGCACCCTTGCGCCCCAAGTATGAGAAGTCGTATTGGTTCTATTTTCATTTTGCAAAAAATTAATTTTTTCAGCCATTATCCATGAAACAATTTTTGAACATCATCTTGTTGGTTTTGGTCGCATTTTCCCACGCCTGCACACCTTGTCCGGAGTCTGTGCGGCCTGCTACGATGCCTTTGGCGATGTATCCCGACTACCGTGATGTAACTATCCCTTGCAATATTGCCCCTCTGAACTTCCTTCTCCGTACCGAGGGCGTGGATGCCTTGTGCGTCCGTGTGCGCGGCGAGGAGGATAGCCTCTGTTTCCGTGTGCGGGGACATAAGGCCGTGTTCCCCCTGAAAGACTGGAAGAGTCTGCTGGAGGTGGAAAAAGGCCACACGCTGCAAGTTTGCGTCCAAGCTCGCGTGGAGGGTGAATGGAGAGAATATCCCCCTTTCATGTGGCAGGTGGTGGCTGATAGTCTTGACGCCTATGTCAGTTACCGCCTGATTGAGCCTGGCTATGAGGTGTGGAATGCGCTCCAAATACGCGAGCGGTGTGTGGAGAACTTCAACGAACGCATCTTGGCCGACAACGCACGTACGGGGCGCGGCTGCATGAATTGCCACGTGCATGGCTGGGGGAGTGGAGAACTCTCCATGTTCCACCTCCGTGGGAAGGGCGGGGGAACTATCGTGAACCGCGATGGCCGTCTCCGCAAGCTGAACCTGAAGAACAGCCGGGTGAAGGACGGCGTGGTGTATGGCGATTTCCACCCAGGGGGACGCTATGTGGTTTTTTCCAGCAATGTCATCATTCCCATGTTCCACGCTCAAGGTAGCCAACGCTTGGAAGTTTACGACACCGTGTCTGACCTGGTCATGGCAGATCTTGATGCAAACCGCTTCATACACTCTCCTCTGGTGGCGGACAGTGCCGTCTTCGAGACCTTTCCCACTTTCTCCGCCGACGGGCGTTGGGTTTATTTCTGCTCTGCGCCTCGCGTGGCTTTGCCGGACAGTATCCATCACTTGCGTTATTCCCTTTGCCGCATAGCTTTCGACGCCGGGCGGGGGGATTGGGGCGACCACGTGGACACCTTGTGGAACGCCCGTCTGCATCGCGGTTCCGTCTGCCACCCCAAGGCATCGCCCGATGGCCGCTACCTACTTTACACCGTAGCCGATAACAGCACTTTCCCCATCTGGCACCGCGAGACCGAGTTGCAGCTGATGGACCTGCTCACGGGGAGAATAGATACCCTGGCCGTGGTCAACTCCGACCGTTCTGATACCTACCATAGTTGGTCATCCGGTAGTCGTTGGTTCGCTTTTGCCAGTAAACGCGGTGACGGGCAATATGGGCGGGTCTACTTCGCTTATCTTGATGCACAAGGCACGCCCCATAAGCCTTTTGTGCTCCCCCAGGAGGATCCGGAGGTGGACGATCTCACCCTGAAATCTTACAACATCCCCGACCTTTCCCGTACGCCCGTGCCCTTTGATGTCGATGTCATTGAGCGAATTTATAGGGAGGAAAAGGCAGAGGAGTTTGAATAAAAACCGCTTATCTTCTCTTTGTAAGCATTCATCGAATTACATTTTTTAACCTTATATATGACAATGAAGGTGTGTCAAAAAGCGCACCTTCTTTTCCTGACTTTGGCAGCCTAAGAATTCAATGGTTGTAACAGCCTTAAAATCAGCAATTCCATAAATTTTCCATGGTGACGCGGGTGACGCAAGCCTAAAAAGTGTACCTTTATGGCATGTTCGTACGCAAGAAGAAGAA
>CASEYC010000036.1 GCA_949292025.1 uncultured Bacteroides sp.
ATAAATCTGATTACTTTTTCGCCTACTCATACATCTAAACAAATAGGAGAGGCGATTGTTCGCGGCATGGGTATTGCCGACGTTTCTTTTGTAGATATGACCTTACAGGCGCCTGAGAAAAAGGAGTTTGGCTCCGACGCTCTGGCGGTGATAGCGGTACCTGTATATGGCGGCCATGTGGCTCCTCTGGCTTTGGAGCGGATGAAAGACCTCCGCGCCGACGGTACGCCAGTCGTGATAGTTGTGGTTTATGGTAACCGTGCCTACGAGAAGGCTTTGGTGGAGTTGGACGCTTTTGTTAGCGGATTGGGTTTCAAGGTGATTGCCGGTGGCACGTTTGTGGGTGAGCATTCGTACAGTAGCGACCGTTATCCCATTGCGGCCGGCCGTCCCGATGACGACGACCTGAAGTTTGCCGAAGAGTTTGGTGCCAAGGTGCGTATTAAACTTGCGAATGCCGCCGATGCAGAGCATCTGTATGGAGTGGATGTGCAGAAGATTCAGCGGCCGAAGCAACCTTTCTTTCCTCTATTCCGTTTTCTGCGTCGGGTGATAAAGTTGCGCAAGAGCGGTGTGCCCATGCCTCGTACGCCTCAGGTGGACGAGAACCTCTGTACACATTGCGGCTTGTGCGTGAAGCGTTGTCCTGCAGGCGCCATTGTGAAAGGGGAGGAGTGCGTGACGAATGCTGAGAAATGCATCCGTTGCTGCGCTTGTGTGAAGGGATGCCCTCAGAAGGCACGTACGTTCGATACGCCCTTCGCCGCTTTGTTGCACGATTGCTTCCAGCGCCCGAAGGAGAACCGAATCATTCTTTGATCATACGGACGATCGTCACTTTACGTGTGTATTTGTCCACTCGAAAGCGGTTGTCTGTCCGTTCGCCTACCAGCCAGGCGATGTCTTCGCCGCAACACAACACCCATTGGCGTTGTTTTTGCAGGAGGGAGAATTTGCGGTCGGTCAGATAATCGCTTACTTTTTTGCGCCCTTTCATGCCGAAGGGCACAAACGTGTCGCCCGTCTGCCACAGGCGCAGGGTCAGTGCGTGGTGCAGCTTGGCGGTGTCGAAACAGGCGGTCAGCCGGTCGCGGGGGATGACGAAGTCGGGCGTCAGCTCCACTTCCGTCATTTCCAGTCGGGGCGGGCGGTTCATGGTTTGCTTGTCTTGCATCAGCAGCAGGTCGCGGTCCTTTACCACCAGCCAGCCTTCCGATTCGAAGGCCTTGCCTGCCTGCCCGTCGAGCGAGCGGAAGATGTCGTCCGTCTGTGCTTCGTTGAAGCCCAGCGGGTGGAGGATTTCATGGAGCAGTGCCTGTGGCTCCGCTTCCTTCAGCAGGGCGATTATGCAGATGCCTTCGGGGCAGAGCACCCTTTCCCTGGCTTCGGCTATACTTATATTATATAAGGTGGCGGCTTCGTCCAAGTGGGCGGCCGTACGGAGGATGCTCCGTCGGACGGACGGGTTGATTTCCTGCATCAGGGGCAGGAGGTTCAGGCGTATCTTGTTGCGCGTGTATTCGTCCTGCAGGTTGGTACTGTCGGTGACGTACGACTGGCCTTGGCGGTCGAGGTAGTGCAGGATGTCATCGCGCGTCAGGCAGAGCAGGGGGCGGACGATGCGGCCGTTGCGTGGGCGGATGCCCCGCAAACCGTTGATGCCCGTGCCCCGCATCAGGTTGAGCAGGAAGGTCTCCACGCTGTCGTCGGCATGGTGGGCCACGGCTACGGCGTCGGCTCCCAGCTCTTGACGGAGGGTTTCGAACCATTGGTAGCGTAGCTCGCGCGCGGCCATTTCGATGGAGATGTGCCGATTGGCGGCGTGTCGGGTGGTGTCGAAGTGGACAATGTGCAGGGTGACGTGCCGCTCCTCGCACAGGCGGCAGACGAACTGCTCGTCGCGGTCGGACTCCTCGCCGCGCAGGTGGAAGTTGCAATGCGCTGCCTCGCATGCATAACCCAGCTCCGTCAGCAAGAGCAGGAGGGCTACGGAGTCGGCGCCGCCGCTCAGGGCCACGATGACTTTGCCGCCAGCTTCCAGCAGACGTTCTTGGGCAATGTATTGGGCAACTTTCTTCTTTTCCATACCTGCAAAGATAGGACAAACCGAGAGAAGTACAAAAGACGAAAACAACGTTTTCGGGCTTTTTTATTTCCGCGGTGTCGTCTGTTTTATTAAAAGGTCGGCATTTCCTCGGAAAGCATTGCTTTGCGACCTTTCAAACAGTGCTTTCTTCCTCTTAAAGCATTGCTTTTCGAAATGGCTCGCAGAGCGATGCAGATGGGTTTGCTATCAGTTTCTTATGTCTTGTTATTTAAAAACATTCTAAATTGCTTGCGGGTTGTTTGCATATCTCGTATCTTTGCATCCGAATAATTATAGAGAAAGGCAAATACTATGCGTTTATCTGAATTGAATACCGGCGAGAAAGGCGTGATTGTCAAGGTGATGGGCCACGGAGGTTTCCGCAAGCGCATTGTGGAGATGGGCTTCATCAAGGGCAAGACGGTGGAGGTGCTGCTCAATGCGCCTTTGCGCGACCCTGTGAAATACAAAGTGATGGGCTATGAAATCTCCCTGCGCCGCCAGGAGGCCGACATGATTGAGGTCATCAGCGAACAGGAGGCGAGGGAGCACAACGTGCAGCCCGGCTATCACAAGGGGCTGGAGGAAGACATCCGCCTGACCGAGGACGA
>CASEYC010000037.1 GCA_949292025.1 uncultured Bacteroides sp.
ATGGAGTGGGATACGGCGGCAGGCCATGCCATTGTGCGGGCGGCCGGAGGAGAAATCTATCGGACGGACGCGGCAACACCTTTGCGGTATAATAAGGAAGATTTGTTGAACCCGTGGTTCATAGTAGAAATGAGGAATGAAGAATGATGATTTCCTTTGAAAGGCAAGGATTGGATAATTCTTCATTCCTCATTCTTTATTATAAAGATTAAGAATTATGAATTTTGAGATAATTTTCGTACTGCTTGGCTTGATAGGGATGTTGATAGCCCTCATCAAGGACAAGATGCGTCCGGGTATTGTGCTGTTGTCGTTGGTGGTGCTCTTCATGGTGGTGGGCATCATCACACCCCAGCAGATGGTGGCGGGCTTTAGTAACCGGGGTATGATTACGGTGGCCTTGCTGTTCCTCGTGAGCGAAGGCATCCGGCAGAGCGGAGCTTTGAGCACCGTGGTGAAAAAACTTTTGCCCAATGAGAAAACCTCTGTTGCCAAGGCGCAGATGCGTATCCTTCCCATTGTAAGCGCTTTCTCGGCATTTTTGAACAATACACCCGTGGTCGTCATCTTTGCGCCGATATTGAAAAACTGGTCGAAACGTATTGGCCTTTCATGTACGAAATTTCTGATACCGCTTTCCTATGCTACTATCTTGGGAGGCTTGTGTACGTTGATAGGTACTTCTACTAATCTGGTAGTGCATGGTATGATGATAGACCGTGGCTTTGAGGGCTTGAAGATGTTCGATCTGGCTTACATCGGGATACCTATCACGGTGGTAGGCCTTCTTTTTATTATCCTTACTTCGAAGAAACTTCTGCCCGACTCGCGCCCGGATAATTTTGAGGAAGAGGAAGCCGATGCGGCCGAGGAAAAAGGGCAGCATGTGGTAGAAGTGGTTCTTGCTTCCCGTTTCCCTGGTTTGAAACGTAAATTGAAGACATTCGATTTCAAACGTCGGTATGGAGCTGAAATCAAGGAAATCCGCCAAGGTGGGCAGGTGATTACCGATAACTTGGGCGAGGTACGTTTACAGGAAGGTGATACGTTGGTCTTGTTGGCTGATGATGCCTTTACAAAGACGTGGGGCGATTCGTCCGTCTTCCTGATGATGACCAACGGGAAGGAAATACCGGCCAGGCAAGTGCCTTCCTGGAAGAAATGGACGGCTTTTTCACTTCTTATCGTGATGATCGTGGGCGCTACCATCGGTGAGTTGCCTTTCTTTCAGGAGAGTTTTCCGCGGGTGAAGATGGACATGTTCTTTTTTGCCTCGGTCACGGCGGTGGTGATGGCTTGGCTCAAACTTTTTCCGCCCAAGAAATACACGAAGTACATCAGTTGGGACATTTTGATTACGATAGCCTGTGCTTTTGCTATCAGTGCGGCCATGGAAGAGTCGGGCTTGGCAGCGCTGATAGCCAATTTTATCAAGACCGTGTCCGGTTCCTTGGGGGCATGGGGTGCGCTTGCCTTGTTGTATATTGTGACGCTGCTTATTACGGAGTTGGTGACGAATAATGCCGCGGCTGCTTTGGCTTTTCCCTTGGCGTTGGAGACGGCTGCAAAATTCGGGGTTGACCCGATGCCTTTCTTTATTGCTATCTGCATTGCGGCTTCGGCAGGTTTTGCTACCCCCATCGGTTATCAGACGAACTTGATTGTACAGGGTGCCGGTAACTATAAGTTTACGGACTTCGTGAAAATAGGCATCCCGATGGATTTGATAGTAATGATTATCTCTGTAGGGCTGATACCTCTGATTTGGCCCTTTACGGCGGTAAGTTAATATAATATATATAATATGGTAGAACATATATATCCGATATTCGACAAAATGTTGACCCGGGCAGACAAAGAGGAATTGCTCGGCCAGCATGGCGTTATGATTTGGTTTACTGGCCTGAGCGGTTCGGGCAAAAGTACGATAGCCATCGCCCTGGAGCGGGAGTTGCACAAGCGGGGTATCCTGTGCCGCATCCTGGACGGGGATAATATCCGTAGCGGCATCAACAATAACCTGGGCTTTACGGAGGCCGACCGTGTGGAGAACATACGGCGCATCGCCGAAGTATCTAAATTGTTTGTAGATACGGGCATTGTGACCTTGGCAGCCTTCATCAGTCCCAATAACGACATCCGCGAGATGGCCGCCCGCATTATCGGTAAGGACGATTTTGTGGAAGTTTATGTCAGCACGCCCATCGAGGAGTGCGAGCGCAGGGACGTGAAAGGCTTATACGCCAAAGCACGTCGGGGAGAGATAAAGAACTTTACCGGCATCTCAGCACCGTTTGAGGCCCCCGCGCACCCGGCTTTGACGCTTGATACTTCCGTGCTCAGTGTGGAAGAGTCGGTAGGCAAGTTGTTAGAACTCATATTACCCAAGATACAGAAGAAATAAACAGATAACAATGGAAGAATATAAACTGAGCCACCTGAAGGAACTCGAAGCCGAGTCCATCCACATCATCCGCGAGGTGGCGGCGGAATTTGAGAATCCGGTCATGCTCTACAGCATCGGCAAGGACTCGTCTGTCATGGTGCGATTGGCCGAGAAGGCTTTCTATCCCGGCAAGGTGCCTTTCCCGTTGATGCACATCGACTCCAAGTGGAAGTTTAAGGAGATGATTCAATTTCGTGACGAATATGCCAAGAAGTACGGTTGGAATCTGATAGTCGAGAGTAACATGGAGGCGTTTAAGGCAGGTGTAGGCCCTTTCACTCACGGCAGCAAGGTGCATACTGACCTGATGAAGACGCAGGCTTTGCTCCATGCTCTTGATAAGTATAAGTTCGATGCAGCCTTCGGTGGCGCCCGTCGTGACGAGGAAAAGTCGCGTGCCAAAGAACGTATCTTCTCTTTCCGCGACCGTTTCCACCAGTGGGACCCCAAGAACCAGCGTCCTGAGTTGTGGGACATCTACAACGCACGTGTCCACAAGGGCGAGAGCATCCGCGTATTCCCCTTGAGTAACTGGACGGAGCTGGACATCTGGCAGTACATCCGCCTGGAGAATATCCCCATCGTGCCGCTCTACTTTGCCAAGGAAAGACCTTGCGTAGAGATAGACGGTAACCTGATTATGGCCGACGACGACCGCCTGCCCGAGCAGTATCGCGACAAGATACAGATGCGTATGGTGCGTTTCCGCACCTTGGGTTGCTGGCCGTTGACAGGCGCCGTGGAGAGCGAAGCCGACACCATCGAAAAGATTGTGGAGGAGATGATGACCATTACCAAGAGCGAACGTACCACGCGTGTCATCGACTTCGACCAGGAAGCCAGCATGGAGCAGAAGAAGCGTGAAGGATATTTTTAAACGAATGATTAAGGATTTTGAAGACAATGGACAACAATAAATTGGATATAAAGGCCTTTCTGGACAAGGATGAACAGAAAGACTTGCTTCGCTTTCTGACGGCAGGGTCGGTGGACGACGGTAAGTCCACCCTGATAGGACGCTTGTTGTTCGATAGCAAGAAATTGTACGAAGACCAGCTGGACGCCTTGGAGCGCGACAGCAAGCGTATGGGTAACGCCGGCGACCACATTGACTACGCCCTTCTGCTGGATGGGTTGAAAGCCGAGCGTGAACAGGGTATCACCATCGACGTAGCCTACCGCTACTTCTCGACCAACAACCGCAAGTTTATCATCGCCGACACGCCGGGGCACGAGCAATATACGCGCAACATGATTACGGGCGGCTCGACGGCCAATCTGGCCATTATCCTCGTGGATGCACGTACGGGTGTCATCACCCAGACGCGTAGACACACCTTCCTGGTGTCTCTGTTGGGTATCAAGCACGTCGTCCTGGCCGTGAACAAGATGGACTTGGTGGATTTCTCCGAGGAGCGTTTCAACGAGATTGTATCTGTTTACAAGGAGTTTGTCGCTCCGTTGGGCATCCCCGATGTGACTTGCATTCCCTTGTCTGCACTCGATGGCGACAACGTGGTGACCAAGTCGGAGCGTACACCCTGGTATAAAGGCACGTCGCTGCTCGACTTTCTGGAGACCGTTCACATCGACAACGACCACAACTTCAACGACTTCCGCTTCCCCGTCCAATACGTACTTCGCCCCAACCTCGACTTCCGTGGTTTCTGTGGCAAGGTAGCTTCGGGCGTCATCCGCAAGGGCGACGAGG
>CASEYC010000038.1 GCA_949292025.1 uncultured Bacteroides sp.
ATGCCGACCGCACGCACTTCTCAAACATCGTGAGCAACCTGCTGGACAATGCCATCAAGTACTCCGCAGGACAGGCGGAGGTGGAGATAGAGGCCCGTCAGGAAGGCGGCGCGTTCATCCTCTCCGTGCGGGACAAAGGCATCGGCATCCCCAAGGACAAGCTGGCGCATGTGTTCGACAAGTTCTACCGCGTCCCCACGGGCAACCTGCACCTTGTGAAGGGCTATGGCCTCGGCCTGTATTACGTCAAGACGATGGTGGAGCGGCACGGGGGCACGGTGGAGGTGGAGAGCGAACCGGGGAGGGGAAGCGAGTTTGTGATAAGAATATAATTAGGCGCGGATTACGCGGATTTCACGGATTATTCTCATTATAAAACACGGAATCCCATTGATTATATAAATAATAAATCCGTGAAATCCGCGTAATCCGCGCCAAAAAACATCGATAAACATTCATTATATGGACCCGATAAACATACTATTAGTGGAGGACGAATCGACCCTCGCCATGATTATCAAAGACACCCTGGAGGGACAGGGCTTCCGCATCCGCCTCGCCAAGGACGGGGAAGAAGGCTTGCAGAGCTTCTTCCGGGAGAAACCCGACGTGCTGGTGGCCGATGTAATGATGCCCCGCATGGACGGCTTCGAGATGGTGCGCCGCCTCCGCAAGACGGACAAGCGGACGCCCGTGCTCTTCCTCACCGCCCGCTCCGCCATCAACGACGTGGTGGAGGGCTTTGAACTGGGCGCCAACGACTACCTGAAGAAGCCGTTCGGGATGCAGGAGCTGATAGTGCGCATCAAGGCACTCTTGGGCCGCGCCATCCGCACGGAGGACTCCCCCACCCGACAGACTGTATACGAGATTGGCACCTACGTCTTCACGCCCCGCACCCAACGCCTGCTGCACAACGGCACGGAGACGGAACTCAGCCACCGCGAGAGCGAAATCCTGCGCCGCCTCTGCGAGCAGCAAGACCAGGTGGTGGACATGCGCACCGTCCTGCTCGACCTTTGGGGAGACGACACCTTCTTCAACCAGCGCAGCCTGCACGTGTTCATCACCAAGCTGCGCCACAAGCTGGCCGGAGACGGGCGGATACGCATCGTGAACGTGAGGGGCATCGGCTACAAGCTCATCGTGAACTAAGCGACAAATAATGTGAAAGGATTTCCGCAGTTCGGGGGAAAGGAGTACCTTTGCCCGGCAACCATTAAAATGACACCGGATATGAAACGCTTCTTGTTACTGGCCCTGTTCATCACCACCGCCACCCTGCTCCGCGCACAGAGCGAAGTGAAGGGCGATTCGATAGCCACGCCTCCCGCCTCGGAGGGGGCTTCTTCCCTCCTGCCCTCCACGGTCAGGAATTACGGCGGCTTCCTGCTGGATGTGGGGGCCATCAACCTGCCCCACCGCCCCAGCCTGGACAACTTCAAGCTGGAGATACCCGATGCGAGCAAGGACTACAGCTTCATCTTCCGCCCGCGTACAGATGCCGTCTATACACAAGGCAACTACTCGCTCTTCTCGCCCTACGGATTGAACAGCTTCTGGGGCACCTCATCCACCCTGCAAATGGGCAGCTTCCAACTGAACAACGGCTGGAAGCTGAACACCTACGGCGAATATGATGCCGACGGCCGGCGGGTGTACAATCCCTCCGCCCTGCCTTGGGAGCGCAACAACTTCAAGGGTGCCTTCGAACTGAAATCGGAGAACGGCTTCGGCCTCCGCATCGAGGTGCAGCGCAAGAGGGAAACGCCGTTCTAAAAAAGTCGAGAGTTGATAATTGACAAGGCTGCCAACTATCAACTCTCCTTACTAACTAATCTTTATTTATAATCCCTTATTCCTCGTCCTCTTCCGGCTTCATGTTGGTATAAACCGTCTGGACGTCGTCGAACTCTTCGAGGCGCTCCACCATCTTGTTGATGGTTTCGCGATGTTCGGGCGACACTTCTTTCAGGTCATTGGGAATGTAGGTGAAGTCGCCGCCGACATCCTCGAAGCCTTGCTCCTCCAGATGCTTCTGGATGGCGGCATAGCTCTTCGGGTCGCCATAAATGGTGATGGTGCCCTCTTCCTCGTCCACGTCGAAGTCCTCGTCCACGTCGTAGTCAATCATGTCGAGCAAGAACTCCTCCATATCCATGCCGTCTTTCTTCTTGAAGGTGAACACGCACTTGTGGTCGAAGAGGAAAGCCAAGGAGCCCATCGTGCCCAGGTTGCCTCCGAACTTGTTGAAGACGGAGCGGACGTCGGCCACCGTGCGGGTGGGATTGTCGGTCAGGGTGTCCACGAAGACGGCGATGCCGTGGGGGCCGTAGCCTTCGTAGGTCATGCCCTTGTAGTCGCTCTGGTCCTTGCCCATGGCGTTCTTGATGGCGCGCTCGATGTTATCCTTCGGCATGTTCTCGCGCTTGCAGGTGGCGATGATGGAGCGCAAGGAGGGGTTGTTTTCGGGTTCGGGGCCTCCTGCCTTCACGGCAATGGCAATCTGCTTGCCCAGGCGGGTGAACGTCTTGGCCATGTGGCCCCATCTCTTCAATTTCGTAGCTTTTCGATATTCAAATGCTCTTCCCATTGGATTATTATTTTTATGTGTTGTTAAATGTTATCTATTGAGTGTTTCTTAGATTAAATCCTTAACGGAGTTTCGCGCCCAGCTTGTTCTCCAGGTTGGCGATGAGCTTCGACATGATTTTGTCGATTTGCTTCTCGTTGAGCGTGGCGTTCTCGTCCTGCAGGAGGAAGCTGACGGCATAGCTCTTCTTGCCGGCTTCGAGGTTCTTGCCTTCGTAGACGTCGAAGAGGGCCACTTCCTTGAGGAGCTTCTTTTCCGTCTCGTAGGCCACCTTCTCCACCTCGGCGAACTGCACTTTCTTGTCGAGCAGGAGGGCGAGGTCGCGCTTCACGGCGGGGAACTTGGAAATCTCGCGGTAGCTGACCTTCACGCTGCGGATGGCCTTGAGCATTTCCTTCCAGTTGATGTCGGCATAGCAGACTTCGCGCTCAATGTCGAACGCTTTCAGCACCTTGTGCGTCACGATGCCCAGCGTGGCCAGCCGCTTGCCGCCGCGCGTCTGGATGGTGAGGGCCGTGGCGAAGAGGTCATCCGACAAGGTGCCCGTCACCAGGTCGTGCATCCGGAGGCCCAGGCGCAGGAAGATGTTCTCCACGTAGGCCTTCAGTTCGTAGACGGAGGAATCCTCGTCGGGATGCGCCCAGGAGTTGGACACCCTCTTGCCCGTCACCCAGAGGGCCAGGTGCATTTCCTCGCTGTAGGGAGCCAGGACGCGCTCGGGGTCGGTTTTCTCCTTGTTATAGTGGTAGCAGTTGCCGAACTCAAAGAACTTCAGGTCGGCGTTCTTGCGGTTGGTGTTGCGCGCGATGCTCTCCAAGCCTCCGAAGAGGAGGGTCTGGCGCAAGACGTTGAGGTCGGCACTCAGCGGATTGAGCAGGCGGACGAGGTTGTCCGACGGATAGGTGGCCAGCCCGTCATAGTAGGCGGCGCGCGTCAGGGAGTTGTTCAGGATTTCATTGAACCCGCACCCCACCAATTGCTCTGCCACGAGATTTTGCAGGCGGTTGGACTTGTCTTCCTCGCCCTTGGTGGTGAGGCTGGAGTGCAGGGTGGTGGGGATTTCCACGTTGTTGTATCCGTAGATGCGCAGGATGTCTTCCACCACGTCGCACGGACGCTGCACGTCCACGCGGTAGGGCGGCACGTCGAGCGTCAGGCCCTGGGGCGTTTCGTCCACAATCTTCATTTCCAGGCTGCGGACGATGCTGCGGATGATCTCCTCGGGGATGGTCTTGCCCACCAGGTCATGCACGTATTGGTAGGGCAGCTCGACGCGGAAGTCGGGGAACTGGGCGTTGCACACGTCCTTGATGTCGCTCGCTATGGTTCCGCCTGCCAGTTCCTTCACCATCAGCGCGGCCAGCTTCAGGCAATAGAGGACGCTGTTGGGGTCGATGCCGCGCTCGAAGCGGAAGGAGGCGTCCGTGTTCAGTCCGTGGCGGCGTGCCGTCTTGCGCACCCACGTGGGGTGGAAGTAGGCGCTCTCCAGGAAGACGTCCTTGGTCTGCTCCGTCGAGCCGCTGGCCAGGCCGCCGAAGACACCCGCGATGCACATCGGCTCCTCGGCGTTGCAAATCATCAGGTCGCGTCCGCCGAGCTTGCGCTCCACGCCGTCCAGGGTGACGAAAGGCGTGCCTTCGGGCAAGGTCTTCACGATGACGTGGCGGCCTTTGATTTGGTCGGCATCGAAGCAGTGCAGCGGCTGTCCGAAGGCGTGTACGATGTAGTTGGTGACGTCCACCACGTTGTTGATGGGTCGCAGGCCGATGGCCGTCAGGCGTTTCTTCAGCCAGTCGGGGCTTTCCTTCACGGTCACGCCCTTGACGGTCACGCCGGCGTAGCGGGGACAGGCTTCGGTGTTCTCCACCGTGACGTCGATGTCCAAGTCATGGTTCTCCGTGGCGAAGGCGTCCACCGACGGGCGGCGCAACGTGGCGGTGCGGCCATTCTGCACGAGCCAGGCGTAAAGGTCGCGTGCCACGCCGTAGTGCGAGCAGGCGTCGGCGCGGTTGGGCGTGATGTCCACCTCCAGCACATAGTCGCTCTCCAAGTGGTAGTACTCCTTGGCAGGCGTGCCGGGGACGGCTTCCGCAGGCAGGACGATGATGCCGGAGTGGTCGGTGCCGATGCCGATTTCGTCTTCGGCGCAAATCATGCCGTTGGATTCGATACCGCGCAGCTTGGATTTCTTGATGGTGAAACATTCGTCGCCGTCATAGAGCTTGGTGCCCAGGGTGGCCACCACCACTTTCTGTCCGGCAGCCACGTTGGCGGCCCCGCAGACAATCTGCACAGGCTCCTGCCCGCCCCCCAGGTTGACGGTGCAGACGTGCATGTGGTCAGAGTTGGGATGCGGCTCGCAGGTCAGCACTTCGCCGATGACCAGGCCTTCCAGTCCGCCTTTGATGGATTCCACTTCGTCCACGCTGCCCGTTTCCAGTCCGATGGAGGTCAGCGCCGCCGCCACTTCCTGCGGGGTGAGGTCGAAGTCGACATATTCTTTTAGCCAATTGTAAGAGATGTTCATATCGTATTCAAATTTTGATTTCCAATTTCCCGGCAAAGATACGAAGAATTTCTGAAACCGGATAACGTATGCCCCAAGAATGATTATCCGCCAACGTCCATTCCCCGCTTGCGCGAGACTTTGCCTTTCCTTTCGCAGAACAAAGATACGGCTTTTGTTTGGAGTAACCAAATTCTGGAGGGCGGCGGGAGAAGATTTTTTTTACGAATTTCAGAAAATCTTATTTTACACTGGGGAGAGCAGGCTACAGCACCCCGGAAGGGCATTACATTACAGTTATTACAGATTACAGTTAGCAAAATTGGATTTTCTGTTGCGACGTAAAAAAGTCAATATAGAATATAAATATATATATATTATATATATATA
>CASEYC010000039.1 GCA_949292025.1 uncultured Bacteroides sp.
ACCAGGTCGTGCTCTGGTGCTTCCGCCATGAAAACCGGTTCCTGACGCGGCACGAGTGGGACAAGATAGATGCCCCCGCCGTGGAACGCCGGCTCAATTTCTTCCCCGAACAGGTGAAACTGGTCAAGGACATGGACAGGCACATCACCTATTGTTACCGGCTCAAGCCCGAAAATAATAATCTCTAAAACATACAATCATGCAGACAACGACAGCAATGACAGCAGGCAGCCAGACTGACCTGCTCACAGGAATCCTTAACGTGCAGATAAGGAACGAGGAAAAAATCACGGAACAAGACAGACTTTACTGCCAACGGCAGCAGGAACTGCTCTACAAGACGCTCGACCAGATAGACAAGTGGTACGCCATCTTCAGGGAAGACGCGGAACGATACCGTGAAGAAAAGAAATTCACCTATGAGGACAACGGCAAGGTCTCCATACGGAACTTCCATTTCAACTACAACGAAAAAGAGGATTATACCCACAATGAGTTCAAACCGTTCGACATCATCAACGAGCTTGTGGACAGCAAATGCTTACTTTTTATTTTGGCTTATTTGATTTTCCCGGCTTTGATTTTCCGCACATTTTCACCGGTCAGTTCGATTTGGTGTGCCGAGTGTACAATCCGGTCAAGTATCGCATCCGCCACGGTAGGATCCCCGATGGCGTCATACCAGTTGGATACCGGGACTTGTGAGGTGACAATGATGGATTTCCTGCCGTGCCTGTCCTCGATGACGTCCAGCAGGATCGGACGCTCCTTTGCGTCAAGCGGCACGAGGAAAAGGTCGTCCAGAATGAACAGCGGGCACCGTTCTATTTTCCGGAGCTCCGCCTCGATGGTTCCCTTTGCCTTTGCCACTTTCAGCGCGCCCAGTAGTTTCGATGCGTTTGCATAGAAGGTGCGTATGCCGGATTTGCAGGCCTGGTATCCCAGTGCGGTTGCCAGGAAACTCTTTTCCGTGCCGGACGATCCGGTGATGAAGAGGTTCTGCGCCTGCCGGACGAACTCCAGGGAAGCCAGCCGTTCCATCTGGTTGCGGTCAAGCCCCCGGCTTATCGTGTAGTCTATCTCTTCCGGATAGGCTTTGTAACGGAACGAGGCCATGCGTATTAGCCTTTGTATGGCCGCTTCCGAGCGGTAGTCCCATTCGCGGGAAAGCAGCCAGTTAAGGAAACTGTTCGGCGTGGCCGCTTCGGCGAAGGTCGACGAGAGGCTTTCGGTGAAGGCCGCGGCCATGCCGTGGAGCTTCATTTTGGGCAAAAGGGGCAATGATTAAATGGCCGCGAGGGTCAGCGGCGTTTGGCACACGGGGGCAACACGCTGTGGATTTTCCAATTATGACACATTTTTTCTTTTTTATACAATCCTCTTGCATCCATTGACTTGGAAGAATTCGTTCATCATTAGTTGGTAATTGCCGTGCAGGATGATGTGGTGGTTGCCCAATGGATTCTTCAGGAAATAGTCGGCGGGAGTGTCCATGCGGATGCGGAGTTGTGTGCGACACATATTTATATAGTTGGTATTCTCGGTCAGGGTGCCTGTGGTGAGGTAGTATTCATCAAGGCATTCGCCGCCACATTTCACAAGGGTGACATCTCCCGTTGGGGCAAGACCTTGTATGCCGATGCCTTTTTGCGTCTCGAAGTGGCTGCGCAGGATGAACCGCTCTGTCTGTCGCAAGCCGATGGTGCAGTGCGAGAAGACCACTTCATTCGTGCGGGCGTTTATCAGAGACGGATTGGCCATGAAAGACGATTTGCCGGTCAATACCTTTGCGGCCAGCATGGTGAAGACGGATTGGAGGTCGCCTTCACATCCCGCGATGATGCCTTCGTCGTTTAGTAAGGCCAAAGCCAGGCAGCCGGTCGTGCCTGTGGTGTCTATCAATCGGAAGCAACTCAGGGTGAGGGCATCCAAATGTTCTTCCTCCACAATCCGGTGGATGGCGTGGTAGATCCGCATCGCTTTCAGCATGTCCTCGGGTGTGGCTTCGCGGCAAGCCAGGGCTTTTTCGGCCAGGTTGGCGCAGGCTTCGCCTACTTCGTCGTCTGTCACTTTCCGGTAGTTGTCGTAGATGCGCTCCAAGGGAATGTCGAGGTATTCAATGCCCCAGCGGCGTTTGCTCAGCAGGTAATCCACTTCACTGGCGATGAGCCATGAAGAGGGTGTCCCCATGACGCCGATACGCGAGCCCCACAACTTGCGTTGCGCCTTGAAATTGCTGTGCAGCACAAATATGCGTTTGATGACTTCGGGCAACTCCCCGTGCAGGATTTCGGTTTTGATGCCCCGGCCACGTAGCCAGGCGGAAATCTCCAGAGCAGAGGCAAGGGAGTTTTGCATGCCGTCTGCCAAGAGGATGGCAGGGCGGGGCAGGAGGTCGAAATGCTGGATGACCAGTCGCTCCACGCCTCCCGTGGCGATGAACAGCAGGCTGAAGTCGTCCGGGGTAAGCCGGCTCATTTCCCGGTAATCCACAAAGTGGACGGTGAAGTATTTCTCCAGTTCGGCCAACAGGATTTCGTGGCAACTGCGCACCGTGGCTTGGTTGTGCAGCATGGAGGCAAAGGTGATGAGGTTGACTATCATGGTGGATGTTTATTTAAGTTTGGTGCTGTAAAGGTAGCCTATTGTGTTGATATGGCATCATGTTTTTTGTTGATTTTAGTTTTTTTGTAAACCGAAAGATTTTTGGCTGTGTCCTTATCAAATAAATGTGTACCTTTGTCGCTCAAAAACCAAAATACATTAAAACAGGAATGCCGACAATATCCATTCGCGGGACAGAGATGCCCGCCTCGCCCATCCGCAAACTGGCTCCTTTGGCCGATGCTGCCAAGCAAAGGGGAGTGCATGTGTTTCATCTGAATATCGGCCAACCCGACTTGCCGACGCCTCAGGTGGCGTTGGATGCCATCCGCAGCATTGACCGCAAGGTGTTGGAGTATAGCCCCAGTGCCGGATTTCGCAGTTACCGGGAGAAACTGGTGGGGTATTATGAGAAATACAACATCCACCTGACGGCCGATGACATCATCATTACGTCGGGTGGCTCAGAAGCGGTGCTTTTCTCTTTCCTGGCTTGCTT
The DNA here is from genome assembly GCA_949292025.1 of uncultured Bacteroides sp. Classification (GTDB taxonomy): domain Bacteria; phylum Bacteroidota; class Bacteroidia; order Bacteroidales; family Bacteroidaceae; genus Bacteroides. Next base: position 3,104 of record CASEYC010000039.1, read on the forward strand.
GAATCCGGGCGATGAAATCATTGTGCCTGAACCTGCTTATGCCAATTACATGGCGTTTGCCATTTCCGCAGGTGCCAAGATACGCACCGTCACCACCACCATCGAGGAAGGATTCTCCCTGCCCAAGGTGGAGAAATTCGAGGAGCTTATCAACGAGCGTACACGCGCCATCCTGATTTGCAACCCTAACAACCCGACGGGATACCTCTACACCCGCCGTGAAATGAACCAGATACGCGACTTGGTGAAGAAATATGACCTCTTCCTCTTCTCCGACGAGGTTTATCGAGAGTTCATCTATACCGGTTCTCCTTATATTTCCGCCTGTCACTTGGAGGGCATTGAGCAGAATGTGGTGCTCATTGATTCCGTGTCGAAGCGTTATTCGGAGTGCGGCATCCGCATCGGAGCCTTGATAACGAAGAACAAGGAAATCCGTCAGGCGGTGATGAAATTCTGCCAAGCCCGTCTCAGCCCTCCTCTGATTGGCCAGATTGCCGCCGAGGCTTCTTTGGATGTGGACGAGGAGTATATGCGCGACGTCTATGATGAATACGTTGAGCGTCGCAAGTGCCTGATAGACGGCTTGAACCGCATCCCCGGCGTATATTCGCCCATACCGATGGGGGCGTTTTATACGGTGGCCAAGTTGCCTGTGGACGATTCTGACAAATTCTGTGCCTGGTGCCTGTCCGATTTCCAATATGAAGGGCAAACCGTCTTCATGGCACCGGCTTCGGGATTCTACACCACACCCGGCTCGGGACGCAACGAAGTCCGCATTTCTTATACTTTGAAAAAGGATGACCTGACACGTGCCCTTCTCGTCCTGCAAAAGGCGTTGGAAGCCTATCCGGGGCGGACAGAGTGAGAAAAGGGAAGATATCATATAAGGTATGTCTCTGCCTCTCTTCATTGCCCGCCGTCTTTATCGCGGGGAGCAGGATAAACGTTGGGTTTCCCGCCCTGCGGTACTTATCGCCAAACTTGGCATTGCCATCGGTTTGGCGGTGATGCTCATAGCCGTGTCCGTGGTGACGGGTTTCAAGAAAGAGGTGCGTGACAAAATTGTGGGATTCGGCGGGCATATCCAGGTGACCAACTTGGCGCAGATGCAGCTCTACGAGCCTTTGCCTGTCGGTGTGGATGAAGCCTTGCTGAATCAGTTGGCGGCGATGCCAGGCGTGAAGCATGTGCAACGCTTTTCCTACAAGCCGGGATTGGTGAAGACGGCGGATGCTTTTCAAGGCATGGTGCTGAAAGGCATTGCGCCGGATTATGACACCCGCTTTCTACAGCAATATCTGGTGGAGGGGGAATTGCCAAACTTTAGCGATAGTTTGTCTTCGAATAGCGTGGTCATTTCCCAAGCATTGGCGGGGAAGTTGAAGCTGAAGTTGGGAGACAAACTTGATACCTATTATATAGAAGACGAGGTGCGTGCCCGCCGGTTGAAGGTGGCAGGCATCTACCGTACCAATTTTTCGGAGTATGACAATCTTTTCCTGTTCACCGACCTGCATACGGTGAACCGCTTGAATGGTTGGCAGAAAGACCAAGCCGGAGGATTGGAAATCCTGCTGAAGGACTATGACCAACTGGAAGACGCCACGTGGGAGATTGCCTCATTTCTGGAAGGTCATGCCGACCGATACGGGGCACGATATACAGCTCGCAATGTTGAGCAGCTCAATCCGGCCATCTTTTCGTGGCTGGATATCCTGGACGTGGACATCTGGGTGATACTTGTCCTGATGATGGGCGTGGCGGGTTTCACGATGATTTCCGGCTTGTTCATCCTCATCATTGAGCGCACGCCGATGATAGGCACGCTGAAAGCTCTCGGGGCGGACAATCCCACTATACAGAAAGTCTTCCTCTGGCTTTCCGTTTTCCTCATCGGACGGGGGATGCTATGGGGAAATGCTGTGGGCATCGGTCTTTGCCTGCTGCAACATTGGGCAGGATTTGCCGCCTTGGATGCGGAGACCTATTACATGGATACTGTGCCCGTGGCGTTCAATGCCGGCTATCTGTTGCTGCTGAATGGCGGAGCCTTGGTGGCTTCCGTCTTGATGCTGGTAGGGCCATCCTTCCTGATTTCCCATATCCGTCCAGCGGATTCCATACGGTATGAATGAAGAAGGGCTATTTGCGGAGGAACTCGCTCTTCTTGCGCAGGAGGCAAATGAGTTTCCAGCGGAGGGATTGGACGGGTTGGAGGATGTCGAACACGGGCAGGCTGAGGCAGTATCTTCTTGACTCGCCCAACGCCTTTGCGTTTTTGTTGATTACATAGACTTGCAGCATGAGCCTTAGCAGGAAAGCCAATGCCGCGATGCCTGTCCCCAGCCAATGGGCGTGCAGGGCGCACACGGCGGCAGTCGTCATCCAAGCGGCGTGGAAGAGCAGGCGCGTCAGCGTTTCCAATCCTGCCCCATAGCGTTGCGCGCCCCGGTAGAAGCGGGCAGTGGAAGCATACCCGATTTTCTCCTCACGCCAGTCCTTGGCGCGTGTGCAGGGACGGCGCAGCATGACGGCCTCGGCTTGCGTTTCCACCCGTGTGTTGTTTCCGTTGGCCACGCGGTTGATGAAGAGGTCGTCTTCTCCCCGGAGCAGGTTGAGGTGTCCGGAGAATCCTTTGTGCTGGTAGTATAAGTCTTTGCGGTAGGCCAAGTTGCGCCCGAAGCCCGTGTAGGGACTTCCGCCCAAGGCAAAGCCCAGGCAGCGGATGTGGGTGAACAGGTTGTCGTAGGCGATGCGCTTGTGCAGCCATCCCTTCCCTTGCTCATATCCGCTGTAGCCCAACACCATTTGCGTCGCGGGCGTGAAGTTGCGTGCCAAGAGGCGGAGCCATTGGTTGCTGCGGGGATGGCAATCGGCGTCGGTCGTGACCACCCAGTCGTAGCGGGCGGCGCGTATGCCCAAGGTCAGTCCCAGCTTCTTGCGGCTGATGTATCGGGAAGAGTCGGGGATGAAGCTATGCCGAAGTTTCTGTCCGTCCGTCCGTCGGGTGAGGTAATCGACGGTGCCGTCGTCTGCCCCGTCCGTAATGACGATGACCTCGAAAGTCGGGTAGTCTTGCTCCAAGATGAGCGGGAGGTTCTGCTGCAAGTCTTCGCAAGCTTCGCGGGCGTAGATGATGACGGAGAGGGGAGGGCAGTAGGCGGCGAAGGAGATGTCTCCCTCGGCTGCGGCGTGGTTGCGACGGGGAATGCGGAGGTAGAGAATCAAGTGGAACAGTACTTGGATGAGGAGAAGCCCGCCGGTGATGGCCAGCAACAAGACTTCGTCGGGGGATATGGTGAATGCTTCCATGCGTTTTGTTTATCTATGTGAATAAAACGGTGCAAAGGTAGCGATTTTTGGTGACTTTGTTGTATCTTTGCCGCCACTTATGAGACGAATCCTACTGACATATATACTCTTGTCCGTCTTAGGGGTGCTGGCCGCAAGCGCGCAAGTGCCCATGAACACGATGAACCAAGGCGGAAACATGCGTGACCAATATGGCAACCAGATAGACCCCGCGTTGCAGCCGGACAACCTGGAGGACAGCACCGTGAACATCCAGAGCTTGCCCCCGAAACTCTACATGTGGAAAGTCAGCGGCGAGCTGGGCGAGCGGACGCTCATCCCCGCGGACACGGCCAGCTTGAACTTCCAGAACACCAACTTGGGAGGAGGCATGGAGGGACACTACAACCACTTGGGCAACCTCGGCGCGCCCCGCCAGTCGCGCATCTTCTTCGAGCGGGACGACGATGAATATCCCACCATCTTCATCGCCCCCTTGTCCAGCTTCTACGTGAAGCCCAGCGACCTGCTCTTCACCAACAGCAACGTCCCCTTCACCAACCTGACCTACTACAAGGCGGGCAGCAAAATCAATGGCGAAGACCGCTTCAAGTCCTACTTCTCCGTCAATGTAAACAAGCGTCTGTCCGTCGGATTCAACATCGACTACCTGTACGGGCGCGGCTACTATGCCAACCAAGCCACCTCGCACTTCAACGCCGGGCTGTTTACCAGCTACATCGGCGAGAAATACCAGATGCACGCCGCCTACAACAACAATTTCTTCAAGATGAACGAAAACGGCGGCATCATCGACGACCGCTACATCACGCATCCCGAAGAGATGGAAGACGTGGGCGGCACGCAGAACATCCCCACCCGGCTGGAGGGGACAGGCACACGCAACCACAACTTCTACCTCTACCTGACGCACCGCTACCGCCTCGGCTTCTACCGCGAAGTGACCAAGCTGGAGGACACGCAAGACCCCGCGGCGCAACGGCGGGTGCAGCAAGACAGCACCGCCCTGCCCAAGGACACCATCGTGGAGGAAGAGTTCGTGCCCGTCACCAGCTTCATACACACCTTCAAGGTGGAGCGTTCGCGCCGCACCTTCCGCGCATCCACCGAGCCGACGGGCGAAGACGGCTTCTACGAAAACACCTACTTGCAAGAGGGCGCCAGCAACGACTCCACCCTGGCCTTGAGCGTGAAGAACGTCTTCGGCATCTCCTTGCTGGAGGGCTTCCACAAATACGCCAAGGCAGGACTGACGGCATACGTCTCGCACAACTTCAGCCGATACACGCTGATGAACATGGACACGTCCCTGCCACGACCGATGCCCTTGGAGTACACAGAACACGAGTTCTACGTGGGTGGCGAACTGGCCAAGCGGCAAGGCTCGCTGCTGCACTACAACGCGACGGGCGAAGTGGGCTTGGCCGGGAAGGCGGCAGGACAGTTCAAGGTGAAGGGCAACATCGACTTGAATTTCCGCCTCGGCAAGGACACGGTCAACTTCTATGCCCGCGGGCACGTCAGCAACCGTTTGCCTTCCTTCTACATGCGCCATTACCACTCCAACCACTTCGCGTGGGACAACGACAACATGAGTAAGGAATTCCGCACCGGCGTGGAGGGCGAGCTGAACATCCAGCAATGGCGCACCAACTTGAAGGTGGGCATGGAGAACATCAAGAACTACACCTACTTCGACGAGCACGCCCTGCCCGCGCAGCACGGGGGAAACATCCAAGTCTTGGCGGCCATGCTGCGGCAAGACTTCAAGCTGGGCATCTTCCACTTGGACAATGAGGTGACGTGGCAGAAGTCGAGCAACGAGGCCATCCTCCCGCTGCCCGACCTGTCGCTCTACCACAACGTGTACCTGCTGACCAAGCTCTTCAAGGTGCTGACCTTGCAGCTGGGCGCCGACGTGCGCTACTTCACCACCTACAAGGCGCCCGCCTACATGCCCGCCACGCAGCAATTCCACTTGCAGCGCGCGGACGACCAAGTGGACCTGGGCGGCTACCCCATCATCAACGCCTACCTGAACTTGCACCTGAAGCGCACGCGCATCTTCGTGATGATGTATCACGTCAACGCGGGCATGGGCAACGCGCAATCCTTCCTCGTGCCGCATTACCCCATCAACTCGCGCTTGCTGAAGATAGGCATCTCGTGGAACTTCTATGATTGATTGACGCCCATGCAACACCCACAACAACAGGACCCGCAACAACAATCGCCGTCGGCACGCAACATTCCGTCCGTCCGTCGTTTCGTCGGGCGGCCATGGCTGCTCGTGGGAGGCACGATAGCCGCGCTGCTGCTCTTGCTGGCAGTCACCTTCACGTGCCGTCCGCGCGAAGCGGAAGCGCCCGCCCCGATGCCGAAGGACTATGCGGAGATTGCCCGCGGGGGCGTGTTGCGCGCCACGATGGAATATAACCCCGTGAGCTTCCACGTGGACGAGGACACGCTGTCCGGATTCAACTACGCCTTGATACAAGCCTTCGCGCGCGACCACGGGCTGCGGGTGGACATCACGCCCGAAATGGCCTTCGACAAGTGCTTGCGCGGGCTGGTCGACGGCACGTACGACGTCATCGCCAACGGCATCCTTGCCACGAGCGAACTGAAGGATTCCCTCTTGCTGACCACCCCCATCGTGCTGAGCCGACAAGTCTTGGTGCAGCGCAAGGCCGCCTCGGACGAGGACACCTTGTTCATCAAGAGCCTGCTCAACCTGGGCGGGAAGACCGTCCACGTGCCCAAGGACTCGCCCTACATCCTCCGCCTGCGCAACCTGGGCGACGAGATAGGCGACACCATCTACATCAACGAGGTGGGACGCTACGGCTCCGAACAGCTGATGGCCTTGGTGGCCCATGGCGACATCGACTACGCCGTCTGCGAGGAAAGCATCGCCCAAGCCGTGGCCGACAGCCTGCCGCAGCTCGACATCAGCACCGCCATCGGCTTCACCCAGTTCTACTCGTGGGCCGTCAGCAAGCAGTCGCCCGCCTTGCTCGACACGCTCAACGTGTGGATAGCGCAGTTCAAGACGAGCAAGGAATACAAGCGCATCTGCCGCAAGTATCACGCCAACTGAAAACTTTTTCAGCCCAATCCTTTGCCAATCCGCGGGAAAGCCGTATCTTTGCGCCCGCTATCACGAGCTGGTAGCTGTTCGAATCATTAACTAAAACATTTCAAAAAGAATGGCAACAAGAATCAGATTGCAAAGACATGGCCGCAAGAGCTACGCTTTCTACTCCATCGTCATTGCAGATGCAAGAGCACCACGGGATGGTCGCTTTATCGAGAAAATCGGCACGTACAACCCCAACACCAACCCTGCCACGGTGGACTTGAAGTTCGACCGTGCGCTCTATTGGGTGATGACCGGCGCGCAACCCACGGACACCGTGCGCAACATCCTCAGCCGCGAGGGCGTCTACATGAAGAAGCACTTGCTGGGCGGCGTGGCCAAGGGCGCGTTTGGCGAAGCCGAGGCAGAAGCCAAGTTCGAGGCTTGGAAGAACAACAAGCAGAACGGTCTGGCCGCCCTCAAGGCCAAGACGGAAGAGGCCAAGAAGGCTGAAGCCAAGGCCCGTCTGGAAGCCGAGAAGAAGGTGAACGAGGAGAAGGCAAAGGCATTGGCCGAGAAGAAGGCCGCCGAAGCGGCTGCCAAAGCTGAAGCCGCCGCCGAAGCCACGACGGAAGAAGCTCCCGCTGCCGAATAAGGAAGAATCTTTTCTCCTTTACTTTGCACACAACAAGCGCAGGTTGCATGGATGATGATGCCACGCAATCCGCGCTTGATTTTTTTCGTCCGTCCGTCATTCCGTCGGGGGGAACTGTGTCAGCTCATGCAGCTCGCCACGCCGAACGCGGTGGCCACGGCGGAGAGGATGCTGATGAGGGTCTGCAAGACGAATTTCCACGTTTCTTTCTTGGTCATGATTTTTTCTTTTTAGGACATAGGAACAGATTTTCTTTTTAGGACATAGGGACATATTTTCTTTAGGACATAGGGACATAAGTACATATATTTTTTAGGAGATGGAAACGAATATCTTCCTATGTTCCTATGTCTAAAAAATATGTCAGAAATCAACCGAAGGTGCCATCATCGCCGCTGCCCGGTTCGCTTTCGCCGCCGCCGCCTCCCGCCGTCTCCATCGCGGGGTCGTAGGGCAGCCACTCGATGCCTGTGGGGACAAGGGCGCGGGTGGCGGTGCTGCCCTTGGGCACGAAGCCTTCGCGGGTGGGCACGAACTGCACGCGCACGGTCTCCACTTGCTTCTGGTTCTCGAAGCATTATTGTATTCCGATTAATATAGATGTAACTCATTTAATTCTACGTCTATAGCATCATAGGTGTATTACAACACATTCTATTGTATTTCATTTAAGAAAACCCATTTTAGTCCCCGTTTTTTTTATTAGGGACTATTTTTTGTTGAACAAGTCCATCGCTGCTTTCTTGGTCGAATCGGCAATTCCTATATAAGGTCTCATCGTTTGATAACTGCTATGGCCAGTCCATTTCATAACTATTTCCGGTGAGATTCCAAGCATCAAGGCATTGCATATAAAAGTACGTCTTCCGGTATGCGTGCCTAAAAGTTCATACTTTGGATGTACCTCGTCTATGCGTTCATGCCCCTTATAGTATGTAATGGTGATTGGGGTATCAATCCCGCACGCCTCCCCTATCTCTTTCAGATAGGCATTCATCTTCTGATTGGAAATAACTGGCAGTACCATATTATTAGGGAAGTTTGAATTGCGGTATTTATTTATGATTGCTTTGGAGTAATCGTTCAACTCAATTTTTACCGTATCGTTTGTCTTTATAGTTGTCACTTGTATGTAGTCATCGACTATATCTGACCATTTCAGATTGGCCACATCGGAATAGCGCAAGGATGTAAAGCAGCAAAAACAAAAAACGTCACGGGCTCGCTCGAGATACCCTTTATTCTTCGGGAATATGTAATTGTAGACATCCATAAGCTCGTCCCATTCAAGAAACACCACTTTCTTTTCAGTCTGCTTCAACCTTGGCCTGAAAATCTCAAAGTCCATGACGTGATTATATCCTTTCCCTGCCGCCCATTTCAAAAACCATCTTAGGAATTTTAATGTTTTTTCTACCGAGCTATTCCTCAGGTTAATCTCATCAATCAGATAGAAAACGAATTGGCTCAGCCCTGTTTCGTTTAAGTCATCGAATCGCAACATTCCGTTATAATTGGTCAGATGCACTTTAAGCGTATGGAATTTCTTATAAGTCGCATCAGTCCACGAATTTTTGAACCCGTTTTCGCGTACAAACTCGTCGAAAACTTGGTAGAAGGTCTTTTCATCTTTCCTTTCCGGCTCAATTCCACGGACTTCTTTCAGGAAATCCACCTTGAATTGTTCCTTGGTAGGCTCTACGTTTTCTTGGCCGTACTGGTAGAACAACTTTTCCGCCGCCGCCTCATACCGTCCAATTTCCCGGTTGATGACGGATGCGGTTACCTTCTTCTTCCCGTGCGTGGTGTTGTTCTTGCACCGTTGGGTATCGGTGCTCCACTTGGACGGATCCACGCGGTAGCCCAGGTTGAAGGCCACGATGTGCTTCCCCCACCTCACGCGGAAACGAAGTTTACCGTCAGGATTGTCTTTCTCCTTGTCAATAAGAAATATGTGATACCATTTAATCATCGAACATGTCTCCTTTCCCAAGCAGGATCCAATTGGGCGATATACCGAAGTCCCTAACGAGATAAACAATCCATTCAGGTTTAAGCACTCTATTTTCTGGGTTTCCCTTTAAGGTAATCATATTCCATCTATTAATTCCATATTGATTGGTAAACGTTTGTAACCCTCTAATCCTCCTTTGTGCTATGAGCATGTCAATGGCTTCAAAGAAACGGTTGGTTACTGCTATGCCTTCTTTGGATATATTCATTGTTTGTCTTTTTGGATGAATATTATACCGTTTCCCCTCAATTTTGTGTTTTCGAGAATAAACTTTTCCTCAGTAGAAACAATTTCATCCTTCCTTGAAATTATTATGGTATCGTTACTTTGGATATAAGTAATTTCGAACGTGTCAGTATCCTCATTCGGATAATGCTTTATAATGTTTCCTTCATCGTTTTTGAAAATGAGTTCGACATCATTATTTTTCCCCTCTCCTATCCAATGGCTATTCTTAATAGGCTTTGAGCATGAGGATAAGAAGAGAAAAAGTAGTATAAATGAAGTGAGTATATAAAGTTTCATATTGGTTTAATTTTATGGTTACAACTTATTTATTCCTGTCAGCCGACGTTATCGCCAAGTCAAATCCTTCTTTAATCCTGTCGGCATATTTTAAAATATCATCTATGCTTTCTATCTCAATCCATTCGTTAGAAGCGTAGTTGTCTTTAGGTATGCAGAATTGCTTCTTTCGCTTTCCAAGGTACAGCCGACATATCCACCACCATGTGCTGCCGTCAAGGTTCACGGTAAAATAGCTTTTATAGTCGTTGTATTGAATGCGCTTCACGTCTACATATTGCCTTAATATGCTTCTGACAATGTTATATGCGTCTATCTCTTCCTGCGTGGTGATTATACCCTTTTCCTTATCTTGGAATACTACACCATCAAGAAGTTTTTCAGCATCCGGATACGCTGTTTGGTCGTTCTTACATACATTCCCATCTTCCGGTTGCTTATCAGTGCTATTTTCGTTCTTAATGGCCACATTCAGCCTGTCGGCTATAATGTCATTGATTACGGATACGATAGACTTCTTGACGATGGGACGGTATTGTTCAATCTGCTTGGCTGACGATTTTCCGTCTCCGGTGTACTTCACGAAATACCGCACGAACTCATCTCCTGGGCTTTGGAAATTGCGGTTCAGAAGTTCTTTCACTTGGATGGTGATTTGCAATTCTTGTGCAGTACTGAGTATTTCCTGTTCGTTGTAATACGACTTGTGAAATTTCTTTAGTTGTTCGATGTCTGTATCCGACAGGTCAAGCATGTTCACTACGAGGAACGGCTTTTCGTCCATGATGTTTTGTTTCTCCAAGTCGGCGTAGAAACGGTATTCTATGCCGTTTGTCAACACTCCGAAGCGTGCGTTGGATGCTGCATAGTACTTGGCAAGCTGCGTGCTGTGCAGGTCGAGGTTTTGCTTGCAGTGCTTGCATTCTATTAATAAGATAGGTGTATTGTCCCTCATGATGGCATAGTCTATCTTATCGCCTCGTCTTGTAAGGTCGCAATCCATTTCCGGAATTACTTCGAACGGGTTGAACACGTCATATCCTAACGCTGCAATCATCGGCATTATGAAAGAAGTCTTCGTGGCCTCTTCCGTGGCTATACTGTCTTTCTGTTTGGCTATCTTGTCTGATAGCTGTGTGAGTTGGTCTTTGAAGTCCATATTTATTTAGCTGATAAGCACATTAATACTCTGTAGAATCCGTAGACAGCAGAAATTTCTATATCAAAATCTGCATATTTAGGATCAGGATTAATAGAATGGCAAGTTACGTAACCATCTTTATTGTTCTTATGAAGTTCTTTTATGATTACCCCATTGCTTGTATCAAGTACGTAAACTTTCCCCCAGTCAATAAAGATAGTTGGGTCAACTTTTTTAATAAGTACACGTGAACCCGACGGGTATTCAGGTGCCATACTTTCTCCATACACTGATATTGCGAAATCAACCCCTTTGATAGGCGATATAACTTTCTCGCAATTTTGCAATGTTACACCATCTTCCGCAAATCCAGATAAGGAACCTCCCATAGCTGATTGTGGTAGAAGATATGTTTCATAGTCAGTCTTTCCAGCAACCGTTCTATTATTATCATTGATATTCCCTATTTGAAACACACTCACTTCATCTTCTCCGTATAATTCGCACAATGTCCTATATTGGGTGTCATCTATATCTTTTTTATTTCGTTCTATTTCAGATATATTGGTCTGACCACAGCCAAGAATCTCACCTAATTGAGATTGGGTTAGATTATACTTTTTCCTTAATGATTTCAAGTCAAACATATTTCATTTATTATTGCATAATGTTAAATAATCAAAACGCCAACAATAATATATTGATATACCATTGGTATATCAAATCAAAAACATTATCTTTGCATTGCAAAATCAATTAACCAATACAAAGATAATGGAAAGCAACGATAAAACAAACACTTTGATCAAAAAAGGCCAATCAATGACCTTGCGGGCCTATTACAAGAGTCTTCCGGAACCAACGTTCCCCAAAAGAGATTTCATACAAGAAATCGCCAATAAGTGTAATGTGTCACTTACTACAGCTAATAACTGGATTAAGTATGGTATCAAACCAAACAACCCTGAGCATGTGCATATTTTGTCTGAAATGACGGGTATATCTCCTGAAAAACTTTGGATTGAATGATATGGAAAATTTGGAATTTTACATATTGGGCAATGAACTTTGGTGCATCTTCCCGGATGGAAGAAATGAGCAGATAACGGAACACAATATAGAATTTGTTCGTGAAATCTTATCAAAGATACGTGAGTTCTATCCGGAAGCATACAAATGTCTGTCTAAGTGGTACCAGAAAAGTTCTGCTAATGTCCCCTATTACCAGTTCCTTATGGTTAACCGTTTCTGCCGGTGCAACTTCGGTAAATTGGATAACACAAAGAAGGATGTAGGGCGTAACGGGGTTTTCAACTTTGAACATATAGATTGCCCGATGCGTGGTGAATGTCCGTATGAGAATATCGTATGTAATCCAAAATTTAACAGCAAGCTGTCTGATGCGGAATTAAGAGTAATGAATATGGTATATGACGGATGCAGTAATGATGAAATTGCAGACAAGTTGTACTTATCCCCTCATACGATAAAGAATCACATCAAATCAGTATATGCAAAACTGAATATACACGAGAAATCTGAATTTATCCAATATGCCAATAAGAATAACCTATTTAACTATTGAGCTATGTACAATCTGAACACCCCCATTTGGCAACTGACCGTCGGCGAGTTCATGGAACTGCAAGAACGGGCCACGAAGCCGCTGCGCGAACAGAAGGATGAAACCAAGCAGGGAAAGAAGAACCTGGTGTATGGCATCAAGGGACTGGCCGAACTTCTGGACTGCTCCCCGACCACCGCTCAGCGCATCCTGACTTTGACAATGCGTCACCCTGCCCGATTTTTATCATGGTCTAATGCATCCAGTAATGGTTTGATAGCCTCCTGTTGTGGCGTAGTGAATAAAGTTTCAGTATGGACAGATCCGTTTGGTAGCCTTATCCTGAGCG
>CASEYC010000040.1 GCA_949292025.1 uncultured Bacteroides sp.
CTCGGCTTCAAAGCGGGGTGTGGTCAGCTGCGGCACGCGCAGGGTGCAGCGGGCAGCCATGGTCTTGGCACAGGATATGAAGGCAAGCATAAGACAAACATTTATATTTTCCGGCAAAAATAATAAAAACGCTGAAATCCCCACCCGATCCCCCCACTTTGCCTGACGAAGTGCTGCATGAGGCCCAGACGAAGTGCTGCGTGAGGGTGTCATGCCGTGCTTCCTGAGGGGCTGACGAAGCACGGCGTCAGAGCGTCAGGAAGCACGGCGTCAAGGCGCCCAACGCCCCTTTTCGAAAAACGAGAAAACATAGAGAAGCGGGAACAAATCATCCGGCTGCACAACCTGCTGATTTTCAATGCCGCTACAGATGCCACAGATAATTGTGTAAACATTACGCGTGAAAATAAATAAATGACTTGCCTTTAAAGGCAGCCTATTTATTTAATTGGCTCAATAATTTTAATGCAACCCTCTGTGGCATCTGTAGCGGCATTGAAAATCAGGTACTTGCGCAACAAGATAGAAATCACAAAGAAGTGAAAGGCATTATTTATCTCCCCACGCTATCAAACTGATTTACAACCATATACAACAAACGCGTATAGATGTGATGGGTAATTTGCAAACATTACGCGCGAAAAATAAATAAATGACCTGCCTTTAAAGGCAGCCTATTTATTTATCATTTCCTGAAAAAGTTATCAAACTACCCACCGCATCTGACACACGCCTGATTTTCAGACTGTTAGCCTGTTGACTTATCACACGGCCTCCTACCGCCTCCTCGCATGTCTTCCAGTCGCTTCCAACCATTCCCACTCCTCCATTTCCGTCCGTTAAGAAAGATTTCATATCCTTTTCGCCCTTGTTTCAAGAGTTTTTGCTACCTTTACGACTTGTTGGAGAAATGGGCACTTTTCGCCCGCCCCGACACCCGAGACTGGAAAAAGAAAAAATAATATATAAAATGACTCACAAATGGAATTATCAACCCATAACACCCGAACAGGCAGAAGCAAGCCGGCAACTGGCGCAGGAGCTGGGTATCAGCCCGATACTCGGCCGGTTGCTCATACAACGCGGGATTACCACGGCTGCCGCCGCACGTAAGTTTTTCCGCCCGCAGTTGCCCGACCTGCACGACCCGTTCCTGATGAAGGACATGGACGTGGCCGTGGCACGCCTGAACAAGGCTATGGGAAAGAAAGAACGTATTCTGATTTACGGAGATTATGATGTGGACGGCACCACGGCTGTGGCGCTGGTTTACAAGTTTATTCAACAGTTCTATTCGAACATCGACTATTACATCCCCGACCGCTACAACGAAGGCTACGGGGTGTCTTACAAAGGAGTGGACTACGCCGTGGAGACGGGCGTGAAGCTCATCATCGTGCTGGACTGCGGCATCAAGGCCGTAGAGGAGATTACGTATGCCCAGGAGAAAGGCATCGACTTCATCATCTGCGACCACCACGTGCCCGACGAGGTACTGCCGCCCGCCGTGGCCATCCTGAACGCCAAGCGCGAGGACAACACGTATCCCTACGAGCACCTGTCGGGCTGCGGCGTGGGCTTCAAGTTCATGCAGGCCTTCACGCTGAGCAACGGCATCGAGTTCCACCACCTCATCCCCCTGCTCGACCTGGTGGCTGTGAGCATCGCCTCGGACATTGTGCCCATCATGGGCGAGAACCGCATCCTGGCCTACCACGGCCTGAAGCAGCTCAACAGCAACCCCAGCATCGGGCTGAAGGCCATCATCGACGTCTGCGGACTGGCAGACAAGGAACTGACCATCGGCGACATCGTCTTCAAGATAGGGCCGCGCATCAACGCTTCGGGACGCATCCAGAACGGCAAGGAAGCCGTGGACCTGCTGACGGAGAAGGACTTCTCCACCGCTCGCGAGAAGGCCAGCCAGATCAACCAGTACAACGAGACACGCAAGGACCTGGACAAGAGCATGACCGAACAGGCCAACCACATTGTGGAAGGGCTGGAGGGACTGGCCGACCGCCGCTCCATCGTGCTCTACAACGAGGCCTGGCACAAGGGCGTCATCGGCATCGTGGCCTCACGCCTGACGGAAATCTACTACCGCCCCGCCGTGGTGCTGACACGCACCAACGACATGGCCACCGGTTCGGCCCGCTCCGTGTCGGGGTTCGACGTCTATAAAGCCATCGAATACTGCCGCGACCTGCTCGAAAACTTCGGCGGCCACACCTATGCTGCAGGCCTGTCGATGAAGGTGGAGAACGTGCCCGCCTTTACCGAACGGTTCGAGGAATTCGTGTCGCAACACATCCTGCCGGAGCAGACCAGCGCCGTGATCGACATCGACGCCGAAATAGACTTCAAGGACATCACACCCAAGTTCTTCAGCGACCTGAAGAAATTCAACCCCTTCGGTCCGGAGAATGCGAAGCCAGTGTTCTGTACCCACAATGTCTATGACTACGGCACAAGTAAGGTGGTGGGCCGCGACCAGGAGCACATCAAGCTGGAACTGGTGGACAACAAGTCGAACAACGTGATGAACGGCATCGCCTTCGGACAAAGTTCGCACGTGCGCTACATCAAGACGAAGCGCTCGTTCGACATCTGCTACACCATCGAGGAGAATACCCACAAGCGGGGCGAAGTGCAGCTCCAGATAGAGGACATCAAGCCGAATTAACATTTTCCAGGCACGGATTACGCCGATAACGCTGATAAAAATGAATTTCTCCGTGAATACCCACGCAATCCGTGCCTGAATTTTGACTAATCGGTACGCCAATCGTTCATCAATCATCAAACCAAACCGGGCGAGCATGGACTACAAAGAAATACTGAAGCAATACTGGGGCTACGACTCCTTCCGCGGCATACAGGAGAACATCATCCGCAGCATCGGCGAGAGACGCGATACGCTGGGCCTGATGCCGACGGGCGGCGGAAAGTCCGTCACCTTCCAGGTGCCTGCCCTGGCACAGGAAGGCATGTGTCTGGTCATCACCCCACTCATCGCCCTGATGAAAGACCAGGTGCAGAACCTGAAAC
>CASEYC010000041.1 GCA_949292025.1 uncultured Bacteroides sp.
CATGACACAACTAAAAAACAACAAGAGAAAAGCAAGCCTTAAGGGGAAAAGGAAAATGGCGGGATGGAGCGATGAGTTTCTTGCTGAACTTTTAGATGCGCCATGGCAGAATGAAGAAATTTAGTAATGCGTCAGCCCTGGCCTAGAAATACAGATCATCCCGGCTTTCGGCAACTTTTCGGGCGGCTTTCGCGGATGTTTTCCTCAGCATTAACCTAACCTTAACGTAGCCTTAACCTTCCGCCTCCCTAAGCCACCCTATCTTTGCAGTGTCAAAAGGACAAAGAAAGAAGTAAAACAATAGTATAACCCATTAAAACCAGTACGATTATGAAGACTTTAGTCATGTCATTTGTCATTGCAGCCACCGGATTGTTCAATAACGCTTTCGCAGGGAATGCCACGCAACGCTTCGCCTACAACACGGAGACGGACAGCACGGGCACCGAGATGCAGTATATATATAAGGTGTCCGCGGACGGCCAATATCTCCGCCACCACCTGCAATACCGCAGCACCTACGATGGCCAACGCAGACTTTTGACGAAGGAAATCCTTCGCTGGGACGCCGTCTCCGCCAAGTATTGCCCCGCCTACGCCCTGCACTATGCCTACGAGGGCGATGCCGTCACCGTGGAGTGCGCCCTTTGGAGCCGGCAAGACCAAGCCTATACGGATGTCCGCGAGAAGGCCGTCTACGCCGCCGATGCCCTGGGATTGACCTACCAGGCCTACGAATACGATGCTGATGCGGACGCCTGGCGCCTGACCGGGGAGCACGAGGTGGATGCCGCGCTGCTGGCAGAGAGATGAGCCGCTGTATAAAAATAGGAGAAGGATTCTTTGGCGCAAGCCGGAGAATCCTTTATCTTTGCAGAATATAAACCGAACGCATTGATTATTGAATTATGACGATAAAAGAATTCTTCTCCTTCCGCGCCAACCGCTTTTTCTGGCTCAACATCCTGGCGATGCCGGTGGTGCTGATTATCGGGGTGTTCGTCACGCTGCGGTGGCTGGATGCCTATACCCGCCACGGCGAGGCCGTCATCGTGCCCGATGTGAAACACAAGCCCGTGGCCGAGGCCCTGCGCACGCTGGAGGCCGAGGGCCTGCAAGGTTTGGTGACAGACTCCACCTACGTCAAGACCCTGCCACCGGGTTGTGTGTTGGACTATAACCCGCCTGTCAACCAAAAGGTCAAGAAGGGCCGCATCATCTATCTGACCGTCAACACGCAAAATGTCCCTTTGATGGAACTGCCCGATGTGGCAGACAATAGTTCCCTGCGCGAAGCCGAGGCCCGTCTGCTGGCGGCCGGCTTCAAGCTGATGCCCAATGACACCGTGCCCGGCGAGAAAGACTGGGTCTATGGTGTGAAACTGGCGGGCCGCGTGCTGGGCCAGCGGGAGAAGGTGCCCCAAGGCGCCTACCTGACCATCGTAGTGGGCGACGGGCATTCGCATGCGGAGATACAAATGGACACGACGGGCATTTCCACCCCCATCCCGGTGGACGAAGCCGAGGAGACAGGCGCGGCAGACGAGTCCTGGTTCTGACTTATCCATCTTTAATGAAGAACGAAGAATGAAGAACGAAGAATGGGTTGACAGCTTGCAGGACGGATTGACTGACGACGAACTGGACGACTTGGAGCCCACCGCCACGGGCGATGAGGCACAGCTCTACGAACACTTCCGCGTGGTGGTGGACAAGGGGCAGGAAATGGTGCGCGTGGACAAGTACCTCTTCGACCGCATCCAGAAGGCCTCGCGCAACCGCATCCAGAAGGCCGCCGACGCGGGCTTCGTGCTGGCCAACGGGCGTCCTGTGAAGTGCAGTTACCGGGTGAAGCCGCTGGATGTCATCACCCTCTCGATGGACCGCCCGCCCTACGAGAATGACATCACCCCTGAAGACATTCCCCTCGACATCGTATATGAAGACAACGACGTGCTGGTGGTCAACAAGCCCGCAGGCCTCGTGGTGCATCCCGGCCATGGCAACTGGCACGGCACGCTGGTCAACGCCATCGCCTGGCACCTGAAGGACAATCCCCGCTACGATGCCAACGACCCGCACGTCGGCCTCGTGCACCGCATAGACAAAGACACCTCCGGTCTGTTGGTGGTGGCCAAGACGCCCGATGCCAAGACCGCCCTGGGCAACCAGTTCCTGCTGAAGACCACCCGCCGCCGCTACCGCGCCCTGGTGTGGGGCATCGTGGAGCAGGACGAGGGCACCGTCATTGCCAACATCGGGCGCGACCCGAAGGACCGGATGCTGATGACCGTCCTGCCCGAAGGCGAGGGACGCCATGCCGTCACCCACTACCGCGTGCTGGAGCGGCTGGGCTACGTCACCCTCGTGGAGTGTGTGCTGGAGACGGGGCGCACCCACCAGATTCGTGTCCACATGAAGCACATCGGGCACACTCTCTTCAACGACCAACGCTACGGGGGCCACGAAATACTGCGCGGCACCCGTTTCGCCAAATACAAACAATTTGTAAACAACTGCTTCGACATCTGTCCGCGGCAGGCCCTGCACGCCATGACGCTGGGCTTCAAGCACCCCGTCACGGGCGAGGAGATGGACTTCACCTGCCCCATCCCCCCCGACATGACCGCGCTGATAGACAAATGGCGAGGCTACATCAGTAACAGAGATTTAGAATGAAACGTACAATCGCCATCGTGGCTGGAGGCGACACCTCCGAGTATGAAGTTTCCCTGCGCAGCGCGCAAGGCATCTATTCTTTCCTGGACAAGGACAAGTACAACCCTTATATTGTCGTGCTGCACGGCACGGACTGGCACGTCCAGTTGGCCGACGGCACCACGGCTCCCATCGACCGCAACGACTTCAGCTTTACGGTAAATGGGCAGAAGACTACTTTCGACTATGCCTACATCATCATCCACGGCACGCCCGGCGAGGACGGCCGCCTGCAAGGTTACTTCGACATGCTGCACCTGCCTTACTCCGGCTGCGGCGTGCTGGCCTCGTCCATGACTTACGACAAGTTTGTGTGCAACCAGTACCTCAAGGGCTTCGGGGTGCGCATCGCCGAGTCGCTCCTCCTGCGCCGCGGACAAAGCATCGCGGACGAGGATGTCATTCAGAAAATCGGCCTGCCCTGCTTCATCAAGCCCAACTTGGGAGGCTCCAGCTTCGGCGTGACCAAGGTGAAGACTCCGGGGCAGATTCAGCCCGCCATTGCCAAGGCTTTTGAAGAGGCACCCGAGGTTATTGTGGAAGCCTTCATGGACGGCACGGAAATCACCTGCGGATGCTATAAAACAAGCCAAAGCAGCGTGGTCTTCCCCATCACCGAGGTAGTGTCCCACCATGAGTATTTCGACTACGATGCCAAATACAAGGGCGATTCGGACGAAATTACCCCCGCCCGCATCCCCGACGAACTGCGCGACCGCGTGCAGAAACTGACCTCCGCCATCTACGACATCCTGGGCGCGCGAGGCATCATCCGCGTGGACTACATCATCACCGAAGGCTCCAAAATCAATCTGCTGGAGGTGAACACCACGCCCGGCATGACCACCACCAGCTTCATTCCCCAACAGGTGCGCGCCGCCGGGCTGGACATCAAGGATGTGATGACGGACATCATAGAGAATGACCATTAACCATTGAACATTAATTATCATGAACCAGGAATTCGACGAAATCCGCCCCTACTACGACGAAGAGCTTCCCGCCATCTACGAGGAACTGATTGCCGACCCTGCCTTTCGACAAGTAGCAGAAGCCGCCATGCCCGGCATCCCCTTCGAGATGCTGGCTGCCCAGATGCGTGCCTGTAAGACCAAACAAGAGTTTCAGGTGAACCTTTGTTATAGCATTGTCAAGCGCATCATCCGCGAGGTCACGGAAGGAGTCACTTTCGACAACTCCGCCCAGCCGGAGAAGGGTGGTGCCTATACCTACGTTTCCAACCACCGCGACATCGTGCTCGACTCTGGCTTCCTCTCGCTAATGCTGGTGGAGCAAGGACAAAATACGGTGGAAATCGCCATCGGCGACAACCTCCTCATCTACCCGTGGATCAAGAAGCTGGTGCGCATCAACAAGTCCTTCATCGTGCAGCGCGCCCTCACCATGCGCCAGATGCTGGAATCGTCCGCCCGCATGTCCCGTTATATGCACCACACCATCCGCGATAAGCACCAGTCCATTTGGATTGCCCAGCGCGAAGGCCGTGCCAAGGACTCCAACGACCGCACGCAGGAGAGTATCCTCAAGATGATGGCCATGGCAGGTGAGGGTGACATCATCAGCCGCCTGAAGGAGATGAACATTGTGCCCCTGGCCATCTCCTACGAATACGACCCGTGCGACTACCTCAAAGCCAAGGAATTCCAACAGAAACGCGATAACCCCGACTACAAGAAAACCACGGCCGACGACCTGCTGAACATGCAGACCGGCTTGCTGGGTTACAAAGGCCGTGTGCACCTCTGTACCGCTCCCTGCCTCAACGGGCAATTGGATGCCTTGGACCGTTCGCTGCCCAAACAGGAGCTTTTCATCCGCGCCGCCGAGTTGGTGGACCGCGGCATCTTCGCCAACTACCGCCTCTATCCCAACAACTACGTGGCCGCCGACCTGCTGGACGGGAGCAACCGCTTCGCCTCGCACTACACCGTGGAGGACAAGCAACGCTTCACGGACTACCTGTCCCGCCAGTTGTCGCGCATTGACCTGCTTGGCAAGGATGAGGCCTTCCTGCGCGAGAAGCTGTTGCTGATGTATGCCAATCCCTTGCGAAACCAACTGAGTTTGTGATATGAAGAAGCTGTCTGTCCATAACCTGCGCTTTTTGCTCTGCCTGCCGTTAATCTTGTTGTTGGCGACAGCCTGTGGTGAAGACGAATACCATTATCCTGATGTCCGCTTGGACTATCTGACGGCCCATAGTGGTGCGGACGGACGCCTGGAAACCGTCTTGGCGGACGACGGCACGCTTTATGACGTGCAGAACGCGGTGTATGCCCCCAACGAGGCGGCGGATACCACCTTGCGCATCGTGGCCAACTATACCCGCGAGACGGGCAGCGAAGGTCGTATGGGAGCCTTGCTTTACGCGGCACAGACCGCCATATCGCCCGTGCCCCTACCGGCAGACCGCTTTGAAGATGGCGTAAAGGCAGACCCCGCCTCCGTGCTGAGCATCTGGATGGGCTTGGACTATCTGAACCTTGTGTTGGAAATCAAGACAGCCGACGGAGGCCATGCCTTCCATTTCGTGGAAGACGAAGTGTCGTGGGACGCCACAGCAGCCCGGCGCGAAGTGGCTTTGTCGCTCTATCACGATGCTGCCGACGACCCGCAATATTACACCCGGCGCGTCTACCTTTCCGTGCCCTTGCGGCAGTATGCCGCAGACGGTGCCCGCACCGTTTCTCTCCGCTTCAGTTTGCGCAATTATGACAATGAAGTGGAAACCTACTCCTTCGAATATGTTCCTGAAAATGATTGATGTCTTATGAAAATCCCTTTCCCGATGAAAACGATTGCTGCCCTGCTTTGCCTGCTGTTTCCTTTCTGCGCCTGCCAGCAGAAAGGCGTGGATTTCAAGAGCCTCTCCGTTGAAGAGTTTGCCGATGTGATAGCCACCCCCGATGTCCAGCGGTTGGACGTGCGTACCGTGGCCGAATATACCGAAGGGCGCATACCCGGTAGCCTGAATATCAATGTCCTCGATCCCCTGTTTGCTCAAATGGCCGATTCTCTTTTGCAGAAAGACCAGCCCGTGGCCCTCTATTGCCGCAGTGGCCGCCGCAGCAAGAAAGCTGCCGAGATTCTCAGCCAAGCCGGTTATGAGGTCTATGAACTGGACAGCGGTTTCAACGGTTGGCAGAAGGCAGGGATGGAAGTGGAGAAATAGACAAAACCGAATAGAAACAAAGAATGATAGTATGTATTGCCGAGAAGCCTTCCGTGGCACGCGACATAGCCGATGTGCTGGGGGCGAGGGAGAAGAAAGACGGATATATCGAGGGTAACGGGTATCAGGTGACGTGGACCTTCGGGCACCTCTGTACCTTGAAGGAACCGCACGAGTACACGCCCGACTGGAAGCAGTGGCGCCTGGAGTATCTGCCGATGATTCCCCCGCGTTTCGGCATCAAGCTGATAGACAATCCCACGTATGAGAAGCAGTTCCACACCATCGAACGCCTGATGCAAGCCGCGGACATGATTATCAACTGTGGCGATGCCGGCCAGGAGGGAGAGCTTATCCAGCGGTGGGTGATGCAGAAGGCGGGTGCGCATTGTCCGGTGAAGCGTCTGTGGATATCCTCGCTGACGGAGGAGGCCATCCGTGAGGGCTTTGCAAAATTACGCGACGCCGTGGACTTCCAGCCGCTCTACGAGGCGGGATTGAGCCGGGCCATCGGCGACTGGCTGCTGGGGATGAACGCCACGCGGCTCTATACGATGAAGTACGGGCAGAATCGCCAGGTGCTGTCCATCGGGCGGGTGCAGACCCCCACCTTGGCTTTGATAGTCAACCGGCAATTGGAAATCCAGCATTTCGTGCCCAAGCAATACTGGGTGTTGAACACGCTCTATCGCGACACCACTTTCTCGGCTCTTGTCCGCAAGAGCGAGGAGGAACTGATATTGGAAGCCGAGAAGCAGAAAGACAATCTGGCGGCCAAGAAGCCCAAGAAAGAGGAGGAGAACCGGGGAATCGACCCCATCACCGACCGGGCGCGCGGCGAGGAACTGCTGGCCCGCATCAAGGACCTGCCTTTCACTGTGACCTCCGTGACGCGCAAGGAAGGGCGTGAGGCACCTCCGCGCCTGTTCGACCTGACTTCCCTCCAGGTGGAGTGCAACAAGAAGTTCTCTTATTCCGCCGACGAGACGCTGAAACTTATTCAGTCCCTTTACGAGAAAAAGGTGGCCACTTACCCTCGTGTGGACACTACTTTCCTGAGCGATGACATTTACCCCAAATGCCCAGGCATCCTGAAGGGGCTGCGCGGCTATGAATCCTTCACGGCATCTTTGGACGGCAAGCCCTTGCCCAAATCCAAGAAGGTCTTCGATAATTCTAAGGTGACGGACCACCACGCTATTATCCCTACCGGTCAAGCTCCTGTCAACCTGACGGATATGGAACGCCGGGTGTTCGACCTGATTGCCCGCCGTTTCATCGCGGTGTTCTATCCGGATTGCAAGTTTGCCACCACCACGGTGATGGGCGAGACGGGCGGCATCGAGTTCAAGGCCACGGGACGCCAGATATTGGAGCCGGGTTGGCGCGTCATCTTCGCCACGCCTGCCGCATCGGCTTCCCAGGCTGAAGACAAAGATGATAAGGAGGGCGGCGAGGTCGACCGTGTATTGCCCGCCTTCGTGAAAGGAGAGAGTGGTCCCCACGTGCCCGACCTGGTGGAGAAGTGGACCCAGCCCCCCAAGCCTTACACGGAAGCCACCCTGCTGCGTGCCATGGAAACGGCGGGCAAATTGGTGGACAACGATGAGTTGCGCGACGCCTTGAAGGAGAATGGCATCGGCCGTCCTTCCACCCGTGCGGCGATCATCGAGACCCTGTTCAAGCGCAATTATATCCGCAAGGAACGTAAGACGTTGATAGCCACCCCTACGGGTGTCGAGCTGATTCAGACCATCCACGAAGAACTGCTGAAGTCTGCCGAACTGACCGGTATTTGGGAAAAGAAATTGCGCGAGATAGAGAAGCGGACCTACAACGCCGCCCAGTTCCTGGAAGAACTGAAGCAGATGGTGCGCGAGATTGTAACCAATGTCCTGGCCGACACCAGCAACCGTCGCATCACCGTGGAAGCGCCTGCGCCTGCCAAGGCTGCCAAAGCCTCCGCCTCCAAAGAAAAATCAGACAAACCGAAGAAAGAATCCCGCAAGCGTGCGCCCAAGAAAACTGCTCCTGCCGACGATTCCTTAGTGGGGCAGCCCTGTCCTGTCTGCGGCAAGGGCACCATCATCAAAGGAAAAACGGCTTACGGGTGCTCGGAGTGGAGAAATGGATGCACGTACCGTAAGCCGTTCGGGGAGGGGTGAGAATTATAATGTCGGATAAATCTTGTAAAACTCTACCACCGCCTCCATGCCCTTGCGCAGGATGTCCAGCGGCATGTTCTCGTTGGGCGAGTGGATGGCATTGCTTTCCAGGCCGAAGCCCATCAGCACCGTCTTGATGCCCAATACCTGCTCGAAGGTGGAGATGATGGGGATGCTTCCGCCGCGGCGCACGGCCAAGGGTTTCTTGCCGAAGGCCTTCTCAAAGCCTTGCTCGGCGGCCCGGTAGGCGGGCAGGGAGATGGGGCAGACGTAGCCTTGTCCGCCGTGCAGGGGTGTCACCTTCACTTGCACCGTCTCCGGGGCGATGGCCTGCACGTGCTCTGCCAGGAGCTGCGAAACCTTCTCGTGGTCCTGGTGCGGCACCAGCCGGCAAGACACCTTGGCGTATGCCTTGGAGGGCAATACCGTCTTGGCACCTTCGCCCGTATAGCCGCCCCAAATGCCGCAGACATCGAACGACGGGCGGCAACTGTTGCGCTCCAAGGTGCTGTATCCCTTTTCGCCGAACAGGGCTTTCACGCCGATGGCCTGCTTGTATTTCTCTTCGTCGAAGGGGATGCGGGCAATCATGTCGCGCTCTTCCTGCGGCACTTCCTCCACATCGTCATAGAAGCCGGGCACGGTGATGCGTCCGTCCTCGTCCGTCAGCCGGGCAATCAGTTTGCAGAGCACGTTGACGGGATTGTCCACCGCGCCGCCGAAGTGTCCGGAGTGCAGGTCGCGGTTGGGGCCTGTCACTTCTATTTCCCAGTAAGCCAGACCGCGCAGGCCGGTAGTTAGCGAGGGCAGGTCGGCGCCCAACATGCTGGTGTCGGACACGAGGATGATGTCCGCCTTCAGCAAGTCCTTGTGTTCTTGGCAGAAGGCTTCGAGGCTGGGCGAGCCAATCTCTTCTTCTCCCTCGAAGATGAATTTCACGTTCACCTTCAGTTCCCCGCTCTTCACCAGGTATTCGAAGGCTTTGGCCTGAATGAACGACTGGCCTTTGTCATCGTCCGCCCCGCGCGCCCAGATGCGTCCGTCGCGCACTTCGGGTTCAAAAGGTGCACTCTTCCAAAGCTCCAGCGGCTCGGCGGGCATCACGTCATAGTGGGCATACACCAGCACAGTTTTCGCCTTGGGGTCCACGGTCTTTTGGGCGAAGACCACAGGATTTCCCGCCGAGGGCATCACGTGCGCTTCGTCCGCGCCTGCCTCCAGCAAGAGTTGGCGCCAGCGTTGGGCGCAGGCCAGCATGTCGTCCTTGTGTTCGGGTTTGGCACTGATGCTGGGAATGCGGATGAGGCTGAACAGTTCGTCCAGCATCCGCGGCTCGTTTCGGGTGATATAGTCTTTTATCATATCTTACATTATGGGTTTTACAATATTTACTTTGAGTCCTAATGCTTCGATAATGCGGAAGAATAGCCCAACGCTTGGTTCTATGTATCCTTTCTCTATCTTTGAAATGTATGATTTGGTTGTTCCGACTTTATGAGCCAAATCATCTTGCGTAATTCGTTCTTGTTTCCGTGCATCATGAATGAGCTGCCCTACGTAGTAGGCATACGCTTCTTTGCGAAATTCTTCGCGTTCAGGTGTTCCTACTTTGCCATATAATTCATCCAATACGGCATCCATGCTGTGCACGTCGGGATTATTTACTTGCATAATACTCTTTTTGAAGTTGTAAAGCTTTGTCTATTTCTGTTTCAGGCGTTTTCTGTGTCTTTTTTTGAAAGCCATTGAATAGCATTACAATGTTTCCTTCATCAAAGATAAAGAAGGCCCTATAAATATTGCCGTTATGACTTGCTCTTAATTCAAACAGCCCATTGCGTATCGCTTTAATGAAGTTCGTATTGAGCCGTTCTTGCGTTTTGAGCATATCAAGCACATAAGAAATCTTTTTTCTTGCTCCGCTGTCTAATGACCAAAAGAAGTCGATAAAGTAGTTTCTATAATACAGAATTTGCCTTTCTCCTTTCATGGTGCAAAGATATAGAAAGTTTCTTTATGTGGCAACTCTACAGTTGCGTCATCCGGTCAATCAGATAGAAGTCCAGTATCGTCATTGCCGCCATGGCCTCCACGATGGGCACGGCGCGGGGCAGGACGCACGGGTCGTGGCGTCCGCGGGCTTTCAGCGTGGTGTCCTGCCCGTCGATGTTCACGGTGTGCTGCTCCATGAGCACGGTGGCCACGGGCTTGAAGGCTACGCGGAAGTAGATGTCCTCGCCGTTGCTGATGCCGCCCTGGATGCCGCCGGAGTGGTTGGTGCGCGTCTCCACGCGGCCGCAGTTGTTGTAGAAGATGTCGTTTTGCTCCGAGCCTTTCATCTTCAGTCCTTTGAAGCCTTCGCCGTATTCGAAGGCTTTGGCCGCGTTGATGCTCAGCATGCCCGACGCCAGCGCGGCTTGCAGCTTGCCGAAGACGGGTTGACCCAGGCCGATGGGGCAGCCTTGGATGACGCAGGTCACCACGCCGCCTATCGTGTCGCCCTCTTCTTTCACCTTATATATATAGTCCTCCATTTCCTTGGCTTTCTCCGGATCCGGGCAGCGCACGGGATTGCTCTCGATGAGGTCCAGGTCGTAGGCCGTGTAGTTCTCTTCCAGTTTGATAGGGCCTACCTGCGAGGTGTATGCCCGGATGCTGATGCCCAACTGGCGCAGGGCAATCTTGGCCAGGGCGCCGCCCACCACGCGCGAGATGGTTTCGCGTGCCGACGAGCGTCCGCCTCCGCGGTAGTCGCGGATGCCGTACTTCAGCTTGTAGGTGTAGTCGGCGTGCGAGGGGCGGTAAGTGCTCTGCATCTCGCTATAGTCGCTGGAGTGCTGGTTCTTGTTCCACACCAGGAAACCGATGGGGCTTCCCGTCGTCTTTCCCTCGAAGATGCCCGAGAGGATTTCCACCTTGTCGTCTTCCGAGCGCGAGGTGGTGATGCGCGACTGCCCCGGCCGCCGGCGGTTCAGTTCGGCTTGAATAAAGTCCATGTCGATGGCGACACCGGAGGGAAATCCGTCTATTACGCCTCCGATGGCCTTGCCGTGCGATTCCCCAAAGGTGGTAAGGCGGAGGATGTTTCCGAATGAGTTGAACATACTTCAGATGCTTTAAAGGTTAATAATCAGGTTGATGCGGCGCTCTTTCCTGCGAAGGCGACATTCTTTCTACCAAAGTTAAGCATTTCTTTTGAATAAACGCGCGTTTTTCCCTTCTTTTTTCGTCTCCCGCCTTGTTTTTCTTTTCTTTTTGTTTCGCGGAGCGCCTGTCAATGTTTCGCGGTGTCGCCGTCTTTGTTTCGCGGTGCCGCCGTCCGTGCTTAGGCATACCGCCGCCCGTGCTTAGGCGTGCCTGCGTCCGTGCTTGGGCGTGCCTGCGCCTAAGGCTTGGAAAAGAGGCAGATACATCCTGAGAAATTCCCGTCCTGTCCTGTCTCCGCCGGTTGGGGTGCTTTGTCGGGGATAATCTTAAAAAAAGAACATTTATTTTGTGCAAAAGGCTTTCCGGCTTGTCGCAAAAAGCATTATCTTTGCACCCGCAATTAAAAATGGACAATCTTAACGGCCCGTTGACGGGTCATTTATTAACTAAACAAAATCTTTCAAGATGAAGAAAAATTGGTTTTACTTATTTGCGCTGATTTGTTCGGTTGCGCTGTTCACGGCTTGTAGCGATGACGAGCCGGCAAATCTGTCCGTGGATACAGTGAATGGTACTTATCCCTCTACTGATGGGACGAATGTGCTGCAGCTGACTTATGGGGATGCTGCAATGAGCGGCAAGAGTGTGACTTTCAATTCAGCTGACGGTCAGACGGCCACGATTACGCTGAGCGGTGCGGAAAATGCGCTGTTGAGCGGGCTTCTCAGCCAGTCGATCAAGAATCCCGGCGTTGTTCCCGGTGAGGCTTCTACGACATTGAATGTGACGTTGGTGCCCGAAGGAACCACGGGCTATACTTTTGCAGGTACAGATGAGTCCAATGGCCGTACCCTTGTTTATACGGGCGCCATCGAGGCCGGCAAGCTGACGCTGGATGTGGATGTGACGTTTGCCAATGACTTGATTGGTACATGGAATCTTTGCCCTTATGATCCCTATGGGACAGTCAATCCGCTTCATATCGCTTGGACTTCTTCTACACCTTTCAGCGTTGTCTTGTTCCCGATACCGGGTGCTGAACCTATTGAATTACAGCCGGGCGCTTTGCTGACGTTGGCCTCGGCGATCGGTTTGATTGGCGATGGAATGACGTTGCACGAAGCTATGGCAGCTTTGCTGCAGAGTGTAACCTTTAATGCCGATGGAAGTATTGTCGCTTCTTATTCGGATGCAGCCAATTTGGCCTCTCCCCAATGGCAAAATTCTCCCGCCGATATGGTGCAGTATTGTGTGAAGGGGGATCAGATTTATGCTTATTTGAACATTGACGCCATTATCGCTTCTGTGGCTGGTGCGTCTTCCAACACAAAAGCTTTAGATATTGCTGACCTGCTGCCCATTATTACTCCTTATATACCACAACTCGTACCCATGTTGTCCAATGGTATACCTTTGAGCTATTCAGTAAACGAGGAGGGCGGTTTGTCTGTATATCTGGATGAGAGCGGCTTGGGACAGGTCGTATTGGCTCTGTTGAGTGAATTGGTTCAAAACGAGAAAATTGTTAATACGATCAAGGAATTGGCTACTTCTAATCCCGACTTTGCCATGTTTGCTGGTGCCATGGATTCGATTTTGGCTCAAATGCCGGATGTAATCGCTGGTACGACAGAATTGGAGCTGGGCTTGAATTTCACTCCTTCTGTTGCTGAATAATTCTTGGTTCGACTATACGTATTATAGGTGCGCCCTGTGCTCTTCGGAGAGTGCAGGGCGTTTTTTCTTGTAGCATTTTGATTTCTCATAAAAAACTTCTATCTTTGGCATATATAAATCGAAACAATATGATAAACCGAAACAAATGTATCGACCTGTTGCATTCATGCGCCGATGTCTTACGTCAGAGATTCGGCATTCGTTCACTTTGTTTGTTCGGTTCAGTAGCGCGGGATGAGCAAAAGGAAGGAAGTGATGTGGATGTATGTGTGGATATGCCCCCAAAATTGTATCTGTTGGTAGAATTGGGGATGTATTTGGAAGAGTTGCTGGGGTGTCATGTGGATGTTGTGCGTGTACACCGCAATATGAATATGTTTCTGAAAAGAGAAATCGAAAAAGATGGAATCTATGTCATATAAACATCAAGAAAGGATAGTGCAAACTTTGCGGCAGGTAGAGGATTCTATCCTTTTGCTTCAGGATTGGAACCAAAAAGTGTCGTGTGCGGATGATTATTTGCTTACGCCGGAAGGAGTGAAGAACTTGGCCGCCAGTTGTATGCTTGTGGAAGCCATAGGGGAGGCTTATAAGAAAATAGATGTTTTGACTGATGGCAAATTATTGCTTCTGTACCCCTCTATCCCATGGAAAGCGGTGAAAGGCATTCGTGACCACATTGCGCATGGGTATTTCGAGATTGATGCGGATGTGATCTATGAAACGATAAAGCATGATTTGGATCCTCTGTTGGAAGCCACCCGCTTCTTTTTGGCAGAAGTAATGAAATAAAATTTCCCCCAACCGCTTGCTTCTTATGAAATTATGCTTATTTTTGCAAAACACTCCGCCAAATATGGGACAAGGCGGTGTGGATGAATGCACAAAAGCGTATAACTATGGAAGAGCATTTAAGTCTGAAAGAGAAGGAACAGGCCGAGGAAGCCATGATACAACAGGCTTTCCAAGAGTTGCTGAACGACTATCTGGCCACCAAGCATCGCAAGCGCGTGGAGATTATCACCAAGGCGTTCAACTTTGCCAACCATGCCCACAAGGGCATCAAACGGCGTTCGGGCGAGCCATACATCCTGCACCCCATCGCCGTGGCAAAAATCGTGTGCAATGAAATCGGACTGGGCTCTACCTCCATCTGCGCCGCCCTGTTGCACGACGTGGTGGAGGATACCGACTATACCGTGGAAGACATCGAAAACATCTTCGGCCACAAGATTGCCCAGATTGTGGACGGGCTGACTAAAATCTCCGGCGGCATCTTCGGCGACCGTGCCTCCGCACAGGCCGAGAACTTCAAGAAGCTGCTGCTGACCATGAGCGACGACATCCGCGTCATCCTCATCAAGATTGCCGACCGCCTGCACAACATGCGCACGCTGGGCTCCATGCTCCCCAACAAGCAGTACAAGATTGCGGGCGAGACGCTCTACATCTACGCCCCTCTGGCCAACCGCCTGGGCTTGAACCGCATCAAGACCGAGCTGGAGAACCTCAGCTTCAAATATGAACACCCCGAAGAATATGCCGAGATAGAGCGCAAACTGGCCGCCACCGCCGCCGAGCGCGACAAGGTCTTCCAGGAGTTTACCGCCCCTATCCGCGCCCAACTGGACAAGATGGGGTTGCAGTACCACATCCTCGCCCGCGTCAAATCCATCTACTCCATCTGGAACAAGATGCAGACCAAACACGTGCCTTTCGAAGAAATCTTCGACATCCTGGCCGTGCGCATCATCTTCAAGCCCAAGAACATGGAGGAGGAACTGAACGACTGCTTCGACATCTATCTGGCCATCTCCAAGATATACAAGCCGCATCCCGACCGCCTGCGCGACTGGATCAGCCACCCCAAGAGCAACGGCTACCAGGCCCTGCACGTCACCCTGATGGGCAACAACGGCCAGTGGATAGAAGTGCAAATCCGCAGCGAGCGCATGGACGACGTGGCCGAACAAGGCTTTGCCGCACACTGGAAATACAAGGAAGGCGGCGGCAGCGAGGACGAAGGCGAACTGGAGCGTTGGCTCCGCACCATCAAGGAAATCCTGGACGACCCGCAACCCGATGCCATCGACTTCCTGGACACCATCAAGCTGAACCTCTTCGCTTCGGAGATATTCGTCTTCACGCCCAAGGGCGAACTGAAGACCATGCCGCAGGACGCCACTGCCCTGGACTTTGCCTTCTCCCTGCACACCGACATCGGCACGCATTGCATCGGCGCCAAGGTCAACCACAAGCTGGTGCCCCTGAGCCATCGCCTGAAGAGCGGCGACCAGGTGGAAATCCTGACCTCGAAGGCGCAACGCATCCAGCCGGAGTGGGAGAACTTCGTCACTACCGCCCGTGCCAAGGCCAAAATCACAGAAATCCTGCGCCGTGAAGCCAAGGCCAACCAGCAGAAGGGCGAAAGCCTGTTGCGGGATTTCCTGCAAAAGGAGGGGATACCCTTTGATGCCTCCGCCATCGACCGCCTCACCAACCTGCACAACTTCCATACGCCCGACGAGCTGATGGTGGCCATCGGCAACGGCAAGCTCGTATTGGGCGACGCCGACCGCAACCTCTTCAAGGAAAAGGCGGGAAAGAACTGGAAGAAACTGCTTTCTTTCTCCTTCGGCAAGGAAAACAAGGACGCCAAGGAAGGCAAGGAGGAAGCGAAACCTGCGGAAGGCAAGTCCGAGAAGATAGATACCAAGAAGATACTGAAGCTGACGGAGGAGGCCATCTCCAAGGAATACATCATGGCCGAGTGCTGTCACCCCATCCCCGGCGACGACGTCCTGGGCTACATCGACGAGCACAACCGCGTCATCATCCACAAACGCCAGTGCCCCGTGGCCGTCAAGCTGAAGAGCAGCTATGGCAACCGCATCATCGCCACGCAGTGGGACACGCACAAGGACCTTTCTTTCCTGGTCACCATCTACGTGCGCGGCATCGACGGTGTGGGTGTGCTGAACGAAGTGACGCAGGTCATTTCCCGCCAGCTCAACGTGAATATCCGCAAACTGATCATTGATGCCACCGACGGCA
The DNA here is from genome assembly GCA_949292025.1 of uncultured Bacteroides sp. Lineage (GTDB taxonomy): Bacteria > Bacteroidota > Bacteroidia > Bacteroidales > Bacteroidaceae > Bacteroides. Next base: position 15,955 of record CASEYC010000041.1, read on the forward strand.
TTTTTGAGGGTAAAATCCAGTTGTATGTGCACGATGTGGACGATGTCCGCACGATCTGCAACAACCTGAAGCAGGTGCAGAACATCAAGGAAGTGTCGCGCATAGAAGATTGAACATAGTTGGCATACATAACCCAATATCACATGAAACGAATCAGCATTTTGGCATTGCTGCTGGCATTGACGGCTTTCTGTTTTGCACAGCAGGCAGAGACTTTTGAAGAATTGACAGATACCAAACCGCACGATGGCCCGGAAGTGTGGGCGGAAATAGGCGCTCCCGTCCAGTTGGGGTGGGGCAGTGTGGATGTCCGCTACAAGAAACTGGACGTGCCCGATGTGCGTCCCTCTAACCGGATGAAGCTGAAAGCCTGGCGGGGCGAGCGGGTACATGCACAGGCCGTATTGTGGACCAACCGCGACCTGCAAGGCGTCTCTGTGGAGGTCAGCGACCTGAAGAACGGTTCGGCTGCCATACCCGCTTCGGACGTGTCTACCCATTTTGTCCGCTATGTCATGACGGACGAGTTGAACCCCGGCGGCGGGGGATGCGGGCATCGCGAAAACAAAGCGGAGTGGGATTCCTCGCTTGTGGCAGACATGCTGGACATCACCGAGGAGATGGACATCCGGGCCAACAGTGCCCGCCCGATTTGGGTGAAGGTCAACGTCCCCTCCGATGTTCGTCCTGGCAGATACCGCGGCACGGTGACGGTCTCGGCTGACGATTGCAATCCCCTGTCCCTGCCGCTGGAGGTGGAGGTGCTGAACCGTACGCTGCCTGCTCCGAAAGATTGGGCGTTCAACCTGGACTTGTGGCAGAATCCGTATGCCGTGGCCCGTTATTATAATGTGTCGTTGTGGAGCAAGGAGCATTTCGATCTGCTGCGCCCGGTTATGAAGATGCTGGCCGACATGGGTCAAAGCGCCATCACTGCCAGTATCATGCACAAGCCTTGGAACGGCCAGACAGAAGATCACTATGACAGCATGGTGGGTCGCATCAAGAAACTGGACGGCACGTGGAGCTACGATTATACCGTGTTCGATAAGTGGGTAACCTTCATGCGCGAGGATGTGGGCATTGATGGCCTGATCAGTTGCTACACGATGATTCCCTGGGCCTTGCGCTTCGACTACTATGACCAGGCCACCAGCCGCATCCAGTTTGTGGAGGCTGCTCCGGGCGATACCGCCTATACCGACTACTGGCTTCCCTTCCTGAAGGACTTTGCACGCCACCTGCGCGAGAAAGGTTGGTTTGAGCAGACAGCCATCTCGATGGACGAGCGTCCGATGGAGGCCATGCAGGCAGCCATCAAGGTCATCCGTGAGGCCGACCCCGAGTTCAAGATAACCCTGGCAGGCAATTACCATCCGGAGATTGTGGATGACTTGCACTACTTGGCCATCCCCTACGGTTATACGTTTCCGGCCGATGTGAAGGCAAAGCGCGAGCAGAACGGGCAAATCAGTTGCGTCTACACGTGCTGTACGGAGACTTTCCCCAACATCTTCACTTTCTCCGACCCGGCTGAGGCGGCTTGGACGCCCATTCATGCCGTGGCCGGCGGCTATGACGGTTTCCTGCGTTGGTCCATCAACTCCTGGACGGCCGATCCGTTGCGCGACTCCCGTTTCCGCACCTGGGCTGCAGGCGATACGTACAGCATCTATCCTGGTCCGCGCAGCAGCATCCGCTTCGAACGGCTGATGGAAGGCTTGCAGAGTTGTGAGAAGATTCATATCTTGCGCAAGGAACTGGCAGCCAAGGGAGCCAAAGGCAAACTGGCCAAACTCGAAAAAACGCTGGCCAAGTTTACGCCAGAAGGGATGAAGGAAGGCAAGCAGACGGCTGCTGAGATGGTACAGGAACTGAATGCACTGTTGAACGCGCTGTAAAGCGATTGTTTCCTTATAGGTCTTAATTATTCGTTAGTGGCGCGGATTCTTCGGGATTCGCGCTTGTTTTTTCTTGGGCAGCCTCAATGTTCTGCTTCAATGTCTCCACGTTGTCATACGTGAAAGCAGCGAGTGCGTCGCGCATGGACACCAGTTCCTCCCGGATGGTTTTCAGCCGTTCTACGGCCTCGAAATTGCGCAGGGTGCTTTCGCGGTTGTCCTTCAGGCGTTGGCGGGCGCCTTGCAGGGTCATGCCGCGTTCCTTCACCAGGTGGTAAATCAGTTTCAGGGCCTCGATGTCTTCGGCATTGTATTGGCGCACGCCGCGTCCCGCACGCTTGGGTTTGAGCTGCTGCGGAAATTCATCCTCCCAATAGCGCAGCAACGACTCGTTGACGCCCAGCATCTGCGCCACTTCGCTGATGGAGTAGTATAGCTTCTGGTTTTTGTTTTTGTTCAGCATAGTTTAATCAGGGAGCAATGTTGTCAGTCCATCATCTTGCCGTGGTTGGCCGCCAGCTGTATCATGCGGTCGTAATCCTCGGCGCTCAAATCCATGAAGTAGTAGTTGACGGGGTTCACTACGCGCCCCTTGACGTGTACCTCGTAGTGCAGGTGCGGTCCGGTGCTCTTGCCCGTGCTGCCCACGCCGCCGATGACCTCGCCGCGCACCACTTTCTTGCCCGGGCGGGTGCGGAATTCCTGCAAATGCGCATACCACGTCTGGTAGCCGAAGCCGTGATCGATGATGATGGTATTTCCGTAGCCCGTTTGCCAGCCCATCTTCACCACTGTGCCGTCGCCTGTGGCATAGACGTCCGTGCCTGGTGCGGCGGAGAAATCCATGCCCGAGTGGAAGCGTGTGGTGCCATAGATGGGGTCCACGCGGGTGCCGTAGCCCGAGGCTGTCTGTTTCAGGTCTTTGTTGGAGATGGGTTGGATGGCAGGGATGCAGCGCAACATTTCGTCGTGCTGCCGGCACATCTCCACCACCTCGTCGAACGAGCGGGATTGGATATACAGTTGTTTGGTCAGCATGTCCAGTTTCTGTGTGGTGCCCACCACCAGCTCGGCATCGGCCATGTCCATCAGATGCTCGTAGCGGTTGGTGCCACCGTAGCCTGCCTGTCGGATGGCCGAGGGGATGGGGTCGGCCTGGAAGATGACGCGGTAGAGGTTGTCATCGCGCTGCTGAATGTCCTGCAGGACGCCCATTGCCTCGTCCATGCGGCGCGACAGCACGTTGTACTGGGCTTCCAGGCGGCTGTTCTCCTTGCGCAACTCTTTTTCGGAGGGCGACCCGAAGAGGATGAGCGGGGCGATGAAGCACGCCGCACCCAGTCCCATGCCGATGAACAGGCGGCGCAGGTGGCTCATAAGCCGTTGGCGGACGGTGGGGTAGATGCGGTCGTAGGTCCGCGTGCGGGGATTGTAGACGTAGTAAACTTTGCGCATATTTGGGAATTAATTGGCTGTCGATGCGGCAAAAGTAATAAAAACAAGCTATCTTTGCGCAGTTTTTGAGAATATTAACCGCTAAATAAGAGTATGTTGACAGCAAATGAAATCAGAGACTCGTTCAAGAGTTTCTTCGAGGGCAAGGGACACCACATTGTCCCCTCCGCTCCCATGGTGATTAAGGATGACCCCACGCTGATGTTCACCAACGCGGGCATGAACCAATTCAAGGATATTATCCTGGGCAATCATCCGGCGAAATGGAAGCGGGTGGCCGACTCGCAGAAGTGCCTGCGCGTCAGCGGTAAGCACAACGACTTGGAGGAAGTGGGACACGACACGTACCACCACACCATGTTCGAGATGCTGGGCAACTGGTCCTTCGGCGACTACTTCAAGAAGGAAGCCATTTCCTGGGCATGGGAATACTTGGTGGATGTCCTGAAAATCAACCCGGCCAACCTCTACGCCACCGTCTTCGAAGGCAGCCCCGAAGAGGGCCTGAGCCGCGACGACGAAGCCGCCTCCTATTGGGAACAGTTCCTTCCGAAAGACCATATCATCAACGGCAACAAGCACGATAATTTCTGGGAAATGGGCGATACGGGTCCCTGTGGCCCCTGCTCGGAAATCCACATCGACCTGCGCAGCGACGAGGAGAAGGCCAAAGTCCCCGGCCGCGATATGGTGAACCACGACCATCCTCAGGTCATTGAGATTTGGAACCTCGTCTTCATGCAGTTCAACCGCAAAGCCGATGGCAGCCTGGAGGAGCTTCCCGCCAAGGTCATCGACACCGGCATGGGCTTCGAGCGTCTTTGCATGACCTTGCAGGGCAAGACGTCCAACTATGACACCGATGTCTTCCAGCCCCTTATCCAGGCCATTGCCGCCATGTCCGGCACGCCTTACGGCGCGGACAAGCAGAAGGACGTGGCCATGCGTGTGGTGGCCGACCATATCCGCACCATTGCCTTCTCTATCACCGATGGACAGTTGCCCGGCAATGCCAAGGCCGGCTACGTCATCCGCCGCATCTTGCGCCGTGCCGTCCGTTATGGCTATACGTTCTTGGGGCAGAAGCAGGCCTTCATGTACCGCCTGTTGCCTGTGCTGATTGAAGACATGGGGGCCGCCTATCCTGAATTGAATGCCCAGAAAGATCTTATTTCCAAGGTTATCAAGGAAGAGGAAGAGGCATTCCTCCGCACGCTTGAGACGGGTATCCGTCTGCTGGACAAGACCATGGCCGACGCCAAGGCTGCCGGAAAGACGGAAATCAGCGGCAAGGACGCCTTCACCCTCTATGACACCTTCGGCTTCCCCCTCGACTTGACCGAGCTTATCCTTCGCGAAAACGGCATGACTGCAGACATTAAGGAGTTTGATGCCGAGATGCAGCAGCAGAAGCAGCGTGCCCGCAATGCCGCCGCCGTTGAGACAGGCGACTGGATTACGCTGAAGGAAGGCACCACCGAGTTCGTAGGCTATGACTATACCGAATACGAGACCGCCATTCTCCGCTACCGCCAGGTGAAGCAGAAGAACCAGACGCTCTACCAGATTGTGTTGGACAAGACGCCTTTCTACGCCGAAAGCGGCGGTCAGGTGGGCGACACGGGCGTATTGGTCAGCGAATACGAGACCATTGAGGTTATTGACACCAAGAAGGAAAACAACTTGCCCATCCATATCACCAAGAAGTTGCCCGAACATCCCGAAGCCCCGATGATGGCTTGTGTGGATGTGGAGAAACGTGCCGCCTGCGCTGCCAACCACTCCGCCACACACCTCTTGGACGAGGCCTTGCGCCAAGTGTTGGGCGACCACGTGGAGCAGAAGGGTTCGTTGGTGACGCCCGATTCCCTGCGTTTCGACTTCTCGCACTTCCAGAAGGTGACGGACGAGCAAATCCGCGAGGTGGAGCACCGCGTCAATGCGAAGATTCGCGCCAACGTGCCTTTGACGGAATATCGCAACATCCCCATCGAGCAGGCCAAGGAACTGGGTGCCATCGCCCTCTTTGGCGAGAAGTATGGTGACCATGTGCGTGTCATCCAGTTCGGTTCGTCCATCGAGTTCTGCGGCGGTACGCATGTTCCTGCCACGGGCTGTATCGGCATGGTGAAGATTGTTTCGGAAAGCTCCGTTGCCGCCGGCGTGCGCCGCATCGAGGCCTTGACGGGTGCCAAGGTGGAGGAGATGCTGGACACCGTGCAGGACACGCTGCAAGGTTTGAAAGCCCTCTTCAACAATGCCCCGGACCTGACGGGCGCTATCCGCAAGTACATCGACGAGAATGCGGGCTTGAAGAAGCAAATCGAGGACTTCATGAAGGAGAAAGAAGCCCAACTGAAGGAGAAACTGCTGCAAGGCGTCCGCGAGGTGAACGGCGTGAAGGTCATCACCCTCTGCGCTCCCATTGCTCCCGACATGGCGAAGAACATCGCCTTCCAACTGCGCGGCGAACTGGGCGACAGTTTCTGCTTCGTGGCCGGAACCTTGTTCGAGAACAAGCCGATGCTGACCGTCATGCTGGGCGAGAAGCTCGTGGCCGACGGCCTGAAAGCCGGTGCGCTGGTCAAGGAAGCCGCCAAGCTGATCATGGGCGGTGGCGGCGGTCAGCCCCACTTTGCCACAGCCGGCGGCAAGAATCCCGACGGCCTGAAGGCTGCCGTGGACAAAGTCTTGGAACTGGTCGGCCTGTAATGAAATAAGGCTTCTTGACGAAGAGATAATTAGAAGGCGCGGATTGCGCAGATGACACGGATAAACTCCATAAACAGGAAATCCGTGGAATCCGCGTAATCCGCGCCTTTATTATATATAAATATATAAGGTGTACTTAGGCGTTCACCTGTTTCATTCGCCCGATAAGCTCGTCGCCCAGCTTCGTCTTCACTTCGATGTGCTTCAGCACGGCTGTCACGAACGGGTTGTTCTCGAAGTCGCCGCGCACCTGCTCGAAGTCTTGTTCCTTCTCCAGGCGCGAGCCGTCGGCACCGAAGCCCGTCATGGAGGCCAGGGAGAACTCCTTGCGCGCATCCTCATAGAGCATCTTGTCCAGGCCCACGACGGCTTCCTTCCATTTCTCCACGATGCGGATGACATCCTTTGCGGTCATGTCCTCAGGGCGGACGCCGTAGAATTCTTCCAGCTTCTCGTAGGCCCACGTCCATTCATACGTATAGTAATTGCGGTGCATCTCGCCAAAGGCGTCGTTGATGTCTTGCAGGCGGTTGATGTCGCCCCGCTCAATGGCATCCAGCAGGCGGTCTATCTCGCTTTTCGGGGCAATCAGTCCGGAGATGTCCACCCATTCGCCGCTGCCGACGGGCGTGTCCGGGCGCAGGCGGGCACGGATTTCCTCGTCTGTGCGGAAGCGTGTTTCTTCCAGCCGTTTGATGACGGAGTTGCCCAGGAACTTGTGGATGGCCGTCTCGTAGAAGCCGATGCCTTTCACCAGGGCCGAGTTGCGTATCTTCGCGCTGTGGTACGAGTAGATGTCGGACAGCTCGCCCGAAGCGTGGCGCAGGGCCAGCAGGATTTCCCGCCCTTTGAACATCTTCTGCACAGTGTAGGGGCTCAGCAGGTTGTAGTTGATGTAGTCCAGCTTGTGCGGGTCGGTGCGGCCGTCGCGCTTGGGCCACTTCTGCGCATCGCGGATGGTACCCACGCTGCGCAGGTTGACGCCCGGCGCCAGGTAGGTCGTGTTCTGTTGCTCGATAAGGTAGGAGAAGGGCAGGTCCGACGTGTCCGCGTGGTTGACGTGGCGGCCCATCACCAGCGAGAACGCCCCCACCTTGGCCGGCCACAGGATGTAGGAGTCCGATGAAGTCTTTGCCCCGCGCTCCAGCGTGCCTTGGTGGATGGGTCCCAGCTTGTACATGTGGTTGCTTTGGTTGGAGCCGGAACCGGCGTTCATGAAGGAGAACATACCCGCGATGAGCAGCGTGCTCTTGTGGTGCGTCACGGTGAACGGCCCCGCAAAGATGGCGCACGCCTCGCCGTTCTCGCCCTGGCAGTTGCTGAAGAACAGCGAGTCCGAGGCCGAGTAGTTGTGTCCCAGCTTGCAGGCTTGTCCCACGAAGCAGCGCGTCAGCATCGCCCCGTCGTCCACGTGCGAGCCGCTGGAGATGATGAAGTCCTCGCACACCACGCCCTGGCCGATGTGGATGGGGGCTGCCTCGTTGCTGTTGAGGCTGCCGTTATACAGGCGTCCCGTGCCCGAGATGCGGCACCAGTCGCCGATGCGGACGTTCTTGATGCTCCCCGTGTTTAGGATGGTCACGTGGTTGCCGATGAAGCCCCGGTCCGAAGCGTGCTTTTGGGCATAGAAGTCTGTGATTTCCTTCAGGCGTGCCGTCAGTTCGGGGCGGTGGCGGTAGAGGGCCATGATGTAGGCGATGTGGGCGGACAGCTTGTCGTTGATGGCCACCTCGCGTCCGCCGGTCTCGTTCAGCACGGACACTTCCACGCCGTTGCCGAAGGTGGCAGTGCCTTCCACCAGGATGCGGTCTACGTTCTCGATGAAGGTGTCGTCGCCGATGTCATAGTTGGCGATGTAGTTCTGTATGTTTTCGATGCAGCAGTTGTTTCCCACAGATACGTTGTGCAGGGTCACGTGGCGCAGGGCGGCGTGCTTCTTGATGCCGCCGGGCAGGGTGAACTCTCCTTCGAACACGCCCAGACGGACATCGCCCGAGAAGCGCGTGTGGTGTACATACTCCGTCGTGAAGCCTTCTGCGACGCATACTCTCTCCCAGTCGTCGGCCAGGCAGGACTGGGCCTGCAGGCGGGCGACTTCTTCTTTGCTTAGTTTTCGGTAATCCATGATTATGCGGTTAAATGATAATTTATCGTTGTAGGGGCGGGGCTTGCCCCCGCCCTGAATAAGGGCGACCGCAAGGGTCGCCCCTACACGTTAGATATTGCGGACAAAGCCTGCTAAATGCCTATTCACTCCTCTTCATACGTCTGATACAGGAAGTCATTATACGGGTACTTCTGCACGTGCAGTTCCTTGACGCGGGCGTAGACCACGCGCTTCAGTTCCTCCAGGTTGGTGCGTTGCTTGGCGGAGATGAAGATGCAGTCGCCCGCCATCTTCGCCATCCACGTCTGCATCAGTTCCTCCAGCGTCCAGTTGGCCTTGGTGCGCGGCGTGAGGTCGTCCTCCGCCTTGTGGACGTAGGTGTAGGCGTCTATCTTGTTGAAGACAATCATCATCGGTTTGCCCGCCGCGCCGATGTCCGCCAAGGTCTTGTTCACCACCTCAATCTGTTCCTCGAAGTCCGGGTGGCTGATGTCCACCACGTGCAAGAGCAAGTCGGCCTCGCGCACCTCGTCCAGCGTGGATTTGAAGGAGTCTACCAGGTCAGTGGGCAGCTTGCGGATGAAGCCCACGGTGTCACTGAGCAGGAAGGGCAGGTTGTCGATGATGACCTTGCGCACGGTGGTGTCCAGTGTGGCGAACAGCTTGTTCTCCGCAAAGACCTCGCTCTTGGCCAGCAGGTTCATCAGGGTGGACTTGCCTACATTGGTGTAGCCCACCAAGGCCACGCGGATCAGCCGTCCGCGGTTCTTGCGCTGGGTGGACTTCTGTTTGTCAATCTCTGCCAGGCGTTGTTTCAGCAGCGACATGCGGTTCAGGATGATACGCCGGTCCATTTCGAGCTGCGTTTCGCCCGGTCCACGCAGTCCCACCGAGCCTTTTCCGCCGCCTGCGCCCGAGCCGCCTCCCTGGCGTTCCAGGTGGGTCCACAACCGTTGCAGGCGGGGCAACATGTATTTATACTGCGCCAGTTCCACCTGCGTTTTGGCGTTGGCCGTCTGTGCCCGCATGGCGAAGATGTCCAGGATGAGCGACGTGCGGTCCAGAATCTTGATTTTCAGCGCGCCTTCGATGTTGCGTATTTGCTTGGCGGACAGCTCGTCGTCGAAGATGACCATGCCCACCTCGCGTTCCTCTTCCTCCTCGGCGTCGATGTATGCCTTTATCTCGTCCAGCTTGCCCTTGCCTACGTAGGTCACGGAGTTGGGCTGGTCCAGTTTCTGCATGAAGCGTTTCACCACTTGTGCCCCGGCTGTCTCGGCCAGGAAAGCCAGTTCGTCCAGGTATTCCTCGGTCTTACGCTCGTTTTGCGTCTGCGTCACGAGGCCCACCAGCACTGCGGTTTCCACTTTGGCTTCGGATATTACGAATTCTTTCATTGCCATGTTGTTGTTCTCCTTTGTTAGTTAAAATAGGGCGGCCAGCTTGCGGATTTCTTCCAAGCGTTGCATAAACGATTTGTCTTTGCGTGCTGCCCGCATATTGTATTTTGTTTGCAGCCGGATTAAAGTCTCTGCGTTCAGTCCCAATGCGGCTTCAAACATCATCGCGGTCTTTTCCGTCACCGGCCGGCGGGCATTCAGGATTTCGTTCAGTACGGAATATCCCATGCCCATTTGCTCCGCTAGCTTGCGTTGCGACAGGCCTCTGCATTCGATTTCGTCTTTTACAATCTCACCGGGGTGTGTCGGAACCGCCGGTTCGAGGTTGTTGGCTATCATTTGTGGGTCAATTCCCGGAAGTTCTATCATAGTCAGTTTATTTATAGTGGTTCGATAAATCAGTTATATTGCAAATGGTAGCAATGGTTTCTCCATCTTTGATATGCTCTTCAAACTCTATCCGATATTGGTCATTTACCCTCACGGATGATAGTCCGGCTTTATCGCCTTTGAGCTTCTCATAGTGTAACGCATGGTATCTGTTCAAGTCAATGACGTTCGGCGATTCAATCATCAGGTCAATCACACGAATATATTTTCGTATGATTTGTGGCTGAAAGCGATGTTGCTTGTCTGTTTGTCCTGTGAGATACATCACCTGCAAGTATTCTTCATTAAAGATAATGTCCATTCTTTGGCTTTTGGGTGCAAATTTAGGGTTTTTCTTTTGTGTTCGCAAAAATAGCGAATATTTTCTTTGTTATCCGCCCATACCCCCGCCCGTGCTTACCCGTACCTGCGCCCGTGCTTACGCGAGCGGCTAAGCACGGGCGCAGATATACCCCATAAAAAACGGGGATATACCCTATGTTGGGCATATCCCCGCTTCTCTATTAATCTTTCTGTTAAGAGTAGGATGTTTTTCCTGATTTTATTCGCTCATATAATCCATCAATGCTTCCAGCGAGAAGAAGTAACATGTAGGAGTGCTTGAAGGATATGCACCGGCGTTATTGTAATCCATCATGCCCGAATACATGGAGTTGGCGCCGAAGATAATGCTCTCCAAGGCACCTTCCTCATCTTTGGTGACAACACCCAAGGGGTAGGTGGATTCCGATTGACCGAAGTTGGAGGCTACGGTTCCTGCGAACATTTCGCCATATCCCCAGTCAAAGCCCAATTTTGTGTCTGCCACAGATGCTTTACTGCCACTGATTTCAATGGTCATGACCACATTGTTGTTCACCATGTCAGCATCAGCGTTATAGGGATAACCCACATAAATGCCGTTTCCATCCACTGCTGTGGCCGGCTTGTACGGATTGGTCAAGCGTACACGCTCTACGCCACCGGGCAGGCTTGCATATTCAGCATCTACATAGAATGGAATCAGATCTACACCAAAGAAATTGCTCACCAAGCCGTCAATGCAGATGGCTGTTTCAAGGGTATTCCACTTGATGCGGATCACTTCAGCCTTGACAGCAGTCAGTTTGTTGTAAACATCGTATGTGCCTTCGGCCAATCCCAGTTCCAAGCTGTAGGAAACGCCGATTTCTGTGTTCGGGAATGTGACGGTGATAGGAACTTCTGCCTGTCCGGCATCGAATGACACGCTTTCGGGAACTTGGAAAACATTCTCCGTGTTCACAAGCTGTACGAGGCCTACTGTGGCGGCTTCGTCCGTGTTGGTGCGGCCCACTGTCAAGGTCAGTTCTGTGGCGGCTTCCGGTTCCAGTTCGTAGTAGTAGGAGTTGTCGCTTTCGTCGAAACCTTCGCCTGCCACGAAGTAAGCTCCGATGCAAGACGGGTCGGTTTGAGGTCCTGCCGCCCATTCATCGTCTGAACAGGCGCTGAACGTCATCAAGCCACCTGCCAGCATTATAAGGAAATATTTGTTTATTGCTTTCATATTCTGTACTTTTTGGTTTGTTCCGACCGACGAGTGCGATGGCGTGCCGCGTCGGTCGGAGGTTAGTTGATTCAGTTGTCAGCTGTATCGGATTAGTTGTTGCCTGCGGCAAATTCGCCTATCGGGGTGGGACGCACGGGGATGGCCGATGTCGGATCCGGATTGTTGTTGCCTTGCAGGGCCACGTTGGCATCCACCTCGAACTGCGGGATAACCAGTGTCCAGTTGGGTTTGCCGCCCTTGGTGTTGATCTTATACTGGTCGATAGGTACGTTGGTGCCTTCGTAGTTCTGGATCACATCCGGTTTCAGGCGCTTGGCTGTTGGGAAGGCGTTGCCCTCGCCCCAGAACTCGATGCGCATCTGCTTCAGCACTTCCAACTGGAAGGTGCGCAGGTCGGAGGTCTGGAAGTTGTAGTCCGGCTGGCGGTAACCCTGCATGAAGGAGTTCAGCTTGGCCACGCCGGCTGCCACGCCTTGGCTGGCACCAACGGCTTCAGCCTCAATGAGGTACATTTCCTCCACACGCATGATGGGGATGTCTACCGATGCGCCCGTGGAGAAGTCGCTGGTGTTGCCGTCAGCGCAACGGAACTTCAGGGACAGGTAGTCCGGTGCATTGTCATGCCACTCTTTATCTGTCCGCAGCAACTGGTAATCAAAGAGTGTGCGATCCGGGTCAAGGAAAGCCTGTTTACGGAAGTCCGTATAGGCGATCTCATCGTAAAGCGAGCGGCTGATCATGGGTTTATAAAGGTCGGCATAGCCCCAAGCAGCCTCGCTGGAGATGTGGCCCGTGTAGTTGGCCAAGTTGCCCATGTTGTCGGGTGACGGGTGCAGGTACCACATCCAGCCGGAGGTGGCCGTGTTGAAGGCCGTGATCGGGTTCAGCCACTCGTCTTCCGTCATGGGCTGTCCGCCGCAAGCGTCAATGGCGCGGCGGGCATAGTCGGCCGCCTCGGCATATTGTTCATTCCACAGGTAAACCTTTGCCTTCAGGCCGTATACCACCGGCAGGCTGGGGAAGGTCTTGGACGACGGGGTGAAGTTGGCGAAGCAGCTTTCAGCCTTGTCCAAGTCGGACAGGATGAAGTCCACCAGCTCTTGGCGGGGTACGCGGGGATTGTTCTTGGCGATGTCGTTCGTTGTGGTTTCCGTCACGATGGGCACGGTCAGTCCCATTACCTTGCTGCAGTCCGTGTAGATGTTGTCCATCGGCTCGAACAATACCATCAGCATATAGTAGTCGAAGGCACGGCTGGCGTAGGCGATGCCGGCATAACCTTTCATTTCGTCGCTCACGCCTTCGGCGTTGATGTCCACAGCGGCAATCACGTCATTGGCCGACTTGATGAACTGGTAGCAGGTGAACCAAGGCAGGTAGCTATAGTAGGTGCTGGGACCCATCTGCATGCAGGCAGCGTAAGGCCACCACCAGTTGTAACCATATTCTACAGGGATGAGGTCGCCCAGCATGTTGCTTTGGTCCAGCATCAGGCCGGGATAGGCCATGTCGGTTTCATGGGTTTGGCCACCATACACCAAGTAGCCTTGCACCATCTGCGAGGGCAAGCCGTTGACGCTGGCTGCCAAGGCCGAGGCGGACGCTCCGATCTGCTCGGAAGTGGCCGTGCCGCCTTCGGGGAATGTCTCTTCGATACAGCCCGTCAGCATCGGTGCCGATACCGCGGCGGCTGCAAACAGTTTGAATATGTTGTTCTTCTTCATGTTTCGTTCGTTTTTAACTTGGGGTTAGAATGTAAATGTCACACCGCCGGAGATGGTACGCATCGGCGAATAATAGGTGGCGTCAGCAGCTGCGCTGAAGGATTGGCGCGGGTCGAAGCCCTTGCGCTTGGACCAGTAGAACACATTCTCGGCAGACATGTAGAGACGCAGCGACTCGATGGCCAGCTTCTTTGTCCACTTGCTGGGCAGCGTGTAGCCCACGTTGATGTTCTGGATGTTCAGGTAGCTGGCTTTCGTCAGGAAACGCGTGGACTGTCCGGCACTGTAGGTGTCGTTCAGTTGGAAGCGCGGGATGTTGCTGTTCGGGTTTTCCGGTGTCCAGGAGTTCTGCAGGTCCTTGTGGTAGTTGCTGCCGGTGCTGCCAGCGGGCGAGCTCATGAAGTAGGCATACGTGCCGTCATACTGCATGCCGCCAATCTGGTAGGTGAAGTTGATGGCCAAGTCCACACCATATACTTTCAGCGAAGTGCCGAAACCGCCATATACTTTCGGGAGGGTGGATTCATCCGAGATGTAGTACGTGGCCTCGCCCCATTGGTTGGTCTTTTCGCGGGTAACCGTGCCGTCTTCTGCAGTCACATCCTTGTACCACAGGGATTCACCCGTATTGGGATCCACGCCGGCATATTCCTTCAGGCGCCATGTGAACATCGGGAGGTCTTCACCGATGAAGAAGCTGCCGCTGGTGTAACCGTTGTAGGCCTTGCCATCGATGGTGTATTCCGTCGTGGTCTTCTTGTCGGCATCCAGCATGGTGATGCGGTTCTTCAGCGTGGAGATGTTCAGGTTCACGTCCCACTCGAAGTTGCGTTTCTTGAAGATGTTGGCATTCAGGTTGATTTCCACACCGCTGTTCACCATGTCACCTACGTTGTCCATGTAGCTGGAGTAACCCAGTGACGGGGCCACACTGAAGGAGAACAGCATGTCGGTGGTCTTGCGGTGGTAGTACTCAATGCTACCGCTCAGGCGGTCGAACAGTTGGAATTCGGCGCCGACGTTGAGGTTGCGGTTGTTTTCCCACGTGATGTCACGTGTACCCTTCGAACCGAAAGAAGTACCCAGCTCGCCGTTGGAGTTGACAATGCTGAACAAGTCCGTGTAGCGGTAGGAACCGATGTTGTTGTTACCCTGCGAACCTACGGAAGCCTTCACCTTCAGTTCCTGGATCCAAGACACGTCAAACCAAGACTCTTTGTTCATCAACCAAGCGGCGCCTACCGACCAGAACGTACCCCAGCGGTAATCCGGGTGGAAGCGGCTGGAAGCGTCGCGGCGTACGGAAGCTGAACCGTAGATGCGTTCGTCGTAATTATATTGCAGGCGGCCGAAGTAGCCTTCTTGGTTGTGGCGGTCCTTGGAGGAGTAAGAGCCTTGCAGGTCCACGATGGCACCGCTCAATTCCTTGTTGTCCTGCGAGAACATCTTCTGGCGGCTGGCGCCCAGGGTGTAAACGCGGTAGTCATAGTATTCGTGACCCAACAGAATGTCGAAGTTGTGGTCGCCGATGTGGTTGGCATACGAAACCAATTGTTGCAGGTTGTAGTCATACGTGCGCTGGTGGTCTTTGCCCACTTGACCGCCCGTGCCTTCCCACTGGCCGTAGTAGGGGTTCAATACGGTGGTGGAACGGGTTTCGTCCAGGTTGAACGATCCGTTGATGGTAATCTTCAGGCCCTCGATGGGGGTGATGTCTACGAATCCGTTGGCAGACAGGGCGTTGCCTTCGGCATTGCGGGTGTTCAGCTTGTTGTCCATGATGGGGTTGCCGTCAGAGATGAACGGACGGGTCAGGCCGGCGTTGATGCCGCTGCCGTAGTCCATCATCTGGAAGCCGTTGCCGTCCACCATGATGCTGCCGTCTGCGTTGCGGACATACAGCGGGTAGATGGGCGCAATCTGCGTGGTGAAGGCCCAAATGTTACCCGTGGACGAACTGGTGCCGTTGTTGCTCAGCGAATTGTGCTCGAAGCGGGCGTAAGACATGTTGCCACCCACCTTCATCCAAGGCTTCACCTGGTAGTCGGCTTTCAGACGGGCGGTCAGACGTTTCATGTCAGAGTTCTCCGTGATACCTTCGTTGCTCAAGTAGCCCAAAGAAATGTAGTAGGAGCCTTTGTCGTTGGCTGCATTGATAGAGAGGTTGTATTCCTGACGCAGGCCGGTGCGTGTGCCCAGGTCTTCCCAGTTGTCCGGTCTTAGCAAGTAATCCACGCCGTTGTAGTTGACGATGTTGCCCAGCGTGGCGTTGGGGTTCAGTTTGCCGTTTTGGCCGATGAGGAACTGGCCTTCGGGTACATTATATACCATATAGCCCAAGCCACCGTTACCGGCGGGGCCGGCGATGTTGTTGTTGGCCTGGATCCAAGCCTGTTGCGCGGTCATGCCCAACGTGCTCATGTAATAGTTCGTCATGGCCTTGTAATGCTGCTCGTAGTACTGGCCGGGGTCCGTGATGACGTCATAGTTCTGCAGCGCGCGCGTGTTGGCACCCCACTTGGCGTCGAAAGTCACCTTGGCTTCGCCCTTCTCGTTGGCGCGCTTCGTAGTGATGATGACCACGCCGTTGGCACCGCGGGCACCATACAGGGCGTTGGAAGCGGCGTCTTTCAATACGGTCATGGACTCCACGTCATTCGGGTTCAGGTTGCCCAGGTCGCCGGTATAAGGCGCACCGTCCACGATGATCAACGGGTCGTTGCCGGCGTTGATGGAGCTGATACCACGGATACGGATTGTGGGAGAGGAGCTGGGGTCGCCGCTGTTAGAGGTCAGCGTCACGCCCGGAGCGGAACCGGCCAAGGCGCTTGTGACGCTCGTCACCTGCGACTGCTGGATTTTCTCGTTGTCCACCACCGTGGCCGAACCTGTGAAGGCAGACTTCTTGGCAGTACCGAAGGCCACCACCATCACTTCGTCCAGCAGTTCAGCATTAGTTTTCATGCGAACTGTCATATTCGGCTGAATCTCAATTTCTTCTGTGTGCATACCTACAAAAGAAATTACCAGTGTTCCCGCCGAACTCGGTACAAGCCAATCCTTTCATAATCAGTTATATACAAAATCAGCCGAACACAGTGTTTATTCATTGTCCGATTGGTTCTCAGGTAGTTAGCCAGAACCGGGGCGAAAGTTTTTCTACCTGTTTTCTACCCGATTTATGGGTTATTGCTTTTATATACAGTTGTTTATGGAAAAAGTAGTATGGCATTTTTGATACCCATTTTCTACCCGTTGCTTATCAACACCTCAAATAGAAGGGATGAAGTGCAATAAATGCCAAAGTGCGTAAGGGCAGGAGAAGATGCGCGTTGCTAAAGGAAGCAGACGCTTAATGTAAAGATATTTATATGTAAGATATCCTACGAACCTGTGCCATAATGACGTTTCCTTTCAAGAGAAGGACAAAAATGATTGCATGGGCATGAATGGTATATACCCCGTCCCTTATACATCCGGCGCATAAAACCTTTCATTGGTAAAGCATTGATTAAAGTCATAACTGGGCGATGCAAAATAGGGTCCCCTATCGTAAAAATGTAGCCTGATTCTTTGACTTTATAATCTTATTATAATTATCTTTGCATAAAACTTACGAGTATGGCAAAGATGAACCCTTTCGTTACCAACGGATATGTTTCAGCGGAATATTTCTGCGACCGGAGCACTGAAACGGAGATGTTGCTGCGTTATCTTACAAACGGCAACAGTGTCGCATTGATATCTCCTCGCCGTTTGGGAAAAACAGGACTGATTTCGCATAGTTTTCACCAAAACACGATAAGCAAGGAATACTACACTTTTTTGGTAGACATCTATGCTACCAAGAATTTGCAGGAATTTGTATTTGAACTTGGCAAGAGCCTGCTGAACACCTTAAAGCCCAAAGGCAGGAAGACATGGGAGCTGTTTCTGAATTGCCTGTCTTCGTTGCGCACCGGCATCTCATTCGACTTTGCAGGCATTCCGGCTTGGTCTGTTGAAATGGGGGACATCAAAGTCCCTACCACCACATTGGACGAGATATTCCATTACCTATCCGAGGCAGACAAGCCTTGTCTGATTGCCATTGACGAATTTCAGGCCATAGCCAAATATCCGGAAGATAACGTAGAAGCCTTGTTGAGGACTTATACCCAACACTGCCCGAACGCCACGTTTGTCTATGCCGGCTCACAACGCCATCTGATGGGAGAGATATTTACCAGCCCGACCCGGCCTTTTTATCAAAGCACAGCCATTATGCCCCTGAACCCTATACCTTTGGAAACGTATGCGCAATTTATCCAAAAGCATTTCGAGGCAGACGGGAAACGGATCACCCATGAAGCCATTGCCGATGTCTATCAGCGTTTCGACGGAATCACGTGGTATATCCAGTTTGTGGCCAACTCCTTGTATTCCATGACCAGCTCAGGGGAAACGTGCAACGCAGGCAAGGTGGATGCAGCCGTTGCTAATATTCTGTCGCAACTGAACTACACCTACACCTCGCTACTGTACCAGCTTCCCCCGAAGCAGAAAGAGGTCCTGATGGCCATTTGCAAGGAAGGAAAAGCCAAAGAGGTCACCTCCTCACGCTTCCTGAAGACATACAAGCTGACTGCCAGTTCCGTGCAGGGAGCCATCAAAGGGCTTTTGGACAAGGATTTCATTACCCACGAGCTGGGCACCTACTGCGTCTATGACAAATTCTTCGAGTTGTGGCTGAAAAGCCTTTAGTCTCAAAGCCACTTTCACCCTCCATGCTTTTCCAGGTCATGCACCACGGTACGATCCATCACGGCGGCATAACCCTGCGTGGTACGCACGTTCTTATGCCCCAACAGCTTTTGGACGGTCGTGATGTTGACGCCCATATATATTAATAAGGTGGCGTTGGTATGCCGGGCAGTGTGGAAGGAGATGTGCTTGTCCAATCCGGCCATCCGGCTCAGGCGGCGGAGTTGCTTGTTGACGTTGGAGTTGTCCTTCAGGCAAAAGAAGTCCGTCAGCTGGTCGGCATACTTGTCCAGGATGGCCAACGCTTTCCTGCCAAAGAGCAGGTAGAGCGGCAGGCGGACTTCGGCCTGCGTCTTCACCGAACGGTACACCAGCCAACGTCCGGCATCCATGTCCACGATATTGTCGGGCTGCAAGGAGGTAAAGTCAGAATAGCGCAACCCGGCATAGCAACAGAACAGGAAGGCATCCAGCGTCTTTTGCAAGGCAGGATGGCGGGCGGCCAACCGCAGATGCTCCAGCCGCTCCAGCTCATCCGGCGACAGATGCGTATGCTTGTAGTCCGTTGAGCGTATCTTGAAATCCCGGAAAGGATGCTCGGGCAACACCGGGCCATACCGCCGGAAAACGGCATTCACCTGCTGTTTCAGATGCTTCAGATGCTTGGCGACGGTGTTGGTGTGGTAGCCCTTCTGCCGCAGGAAGAACTCGAAGTCCGCCACAAAATCGTAAGTCAAGTCGGCAAACAGGATCTGCGGCTTGAATGCGCAGAGCAACGCCAGCGTGGAGGACAAGCTGCGGCGCGTGCTCTCCTTTATGGCGGCCTGCTCCACTTCGCGCTTCATGAAGTCCGTGAAGGAGTGTGTATCAGTGGATGTCACGATACTCTCCTTCAGCAAATCCGGCGTGACGCGCTTGCCTTGCCGCCACAATTGCAACTCACGACGCTCCAAGGCCGTCACAAGTCCAAAGATAGCGCGGTTCAATGTTTCGGCGTGAGGATGCTTCCGCACCCTTTTGCGCCGGTCATCCCATTGCTCCGGTTTCAGATAGACTTTGGTGGAGAAATACCGCTTCTTTCCTCCCTGGTATGCTTCCACCTGCACCAAGGCCATCCCCCTGCGGTTGAGGGTTCTCTTCCGGTTATACACCAATTTGTAAACTATTTTATCCATCTTTCCTTGTTTTGGGTTCACATTGTCAGGCCGAGGGAAAACAAGCCGTTCAAAAAGCCAATGGCAAGGGCTGTTCCACCTACAAAAAGACGGGATAAAAAGCCGATTCGGCTGCATATCCTGCACGCACGATGGATAGATGAGGGTATGATTTGCCTGGAAAGCATAGGTTTTCCCCTCGATATTTAACCATTTTGTTTTAAAAAACGTGCATTCCTTAAAAGAAAAGCGCCGCTAAAGACGTGCATATTGCAATCTTGTTACAATAGTAATGGGATGTTTTGCGACACATTATGTGTTATTCAGCATAAATTAGGCGTTTCAAGTAACAATTTGGTAGAAATACAAGGTTTTTTCAAAGAATCAATTGCTGCTTTTATATTTATTAATATATTTGCACCCTGTTAGAGTAAAGAATCAATTAATGTAAAGTTAAACTTTAAGAGAGAATTTATGAAAAGAAAATTAATGCTGTTATTGGCCTGTCTCTTCGTCGGGATAGGCTTGGTGACTGCCCAGACTCAGAGGGTCACAGGTGTTGTGATTTCTGACGAAGACGGGCAGCCGGTGATCGGAGCGTCAGTGCAAGTAAAGGGCACCCAGCAAGGTACCATTACTGACGTGGATGGTAAGTTCACTCTGTCGAACGTACCAAGTTCGGCGGGAACCCTCGTGATTTCCTATGTCGGTATGCATACGCAGGAGGTTGATATTCAGCCCAATGTGACAGTTCGTATGAAGAGTAACGCCGAATTGCTGGACGAGGTGATGGTAGTTGCATACGGTACGGCGAAGAAGTCTGCATTTACGGGTTCTGCCACGGTAGTCGGTTCTGAGGAGATTGAGAAGATCCAGACTTCCAATGTGGCTAACGCATTGAGCGGTAAGGTGGCCGGCGTGCAGCTGAACAATGCTTCCGGTCAGCCGGGTGCCACGACACCTACCATCCGCATCCGTGGTATCAGCTCCATCAATGCTGGTAACGACCCGCTTGTTATTCTGGATGGTGTGCCTTATGACGGCGATATGAATAACCTGAGCTCTCAGGATATCGAAAGCATGACGGTATTGAAGGATGCCGCTTCTAATGCCTTGTACGGTGCACGTGGTGCCAACGGCGTTATCATTATCACGACAAAAAGAGGTACTTCTGGCAAAGCCAAGGTGACGGTGGATGCCAAGTGGGGTAGCAACTCCAAGGGTGTGCAGGATTATAACGTCATCAAGAGCCCGGCACAGTATTATGAACTGTATTACAGCTCCTTGAAAAACTATTTTGTTAATGCAATGGGGATGTCTGACGCCAGTGCTCACTACAATGCTGCAGTGAACATGATTGACCCGAACTCAAGCAATACGTACACACTGGGCTATAATATATATAATGTACCGGAAGGCCAGTTGCTCATCGGAAGTAACGGGAAGCTGAACCCCAACGCCACGCTGGGCAATGTGGTGCACTTTGGTGGCATGGACTTGATGCTGCGACCGGACAACTGGATGGACGAAGTATACAACCACGGTCTGCGTCAGGAATACAACGTAAACGTAACGGCCGGTACGGACAAATCTTCATTCTACGCTTCCATTAGCTACTTGGACAATGAGGGTATTACGGTGAACTCGAACTATGAGCGCCTGACGGGACGTCTGAAAGCAGACTATCAAGTGAACAACTGGCTGAAGGTAGGCGCCAACATGGCTTATACGCATTTCAATGCTAATTCATTGGGCGAAGACGGTTCGTCGGCTTCGTCGGGCAATGTGTTTGCCATTGCTTCTTATATTGCCCCCATCTATCCGTTCTATATGCGCGACGGACAGGGCAACATCATGCGTGACGCACGCGGTTATACGATGTATGACTATGGTACCGGCTATACGGAAGCTGACCAGTACACCTATCTGATGCGTCCCTTCTTGTCGAACGCCAATGCTTATTCGGCCAATATGCTGGATGAAAACAATGCCGAGGGTAACGCCATGATGGCTAACGGTTTTGCTGAGATCCGCTTCCTGAAGGACTTCAAGTTCACGTGGACCAGCAGTGTCAACCTGACTGAGACTCGCCAGACGGCTTTCACAAATCCCTATTATGGCCAGTATGCCAGCCAAAACGGTATGCTTTATAAGTATCACACACGTGCCCTGTCTTATAACCACCAGCAGATTCTGAACTGGAAGCACAGCTATGGCCAGCACAATTTGGACGTGATGTTGGGTCACGAGTCTTATCGCTCGAAATACTATTATCTGTATGCCAGCAAGACCAATATGTTTGATCCGACCAACCACGAATTGGCCGGTGCCATCACCGAAAGTGGAAGTGACTCTTACACTACGGACTATAACACAGAAGGTTACTTCGGCCGTATACAATATGATTTTGACGAGAAGTATTTCGTATCCGGTTCTTATCGTCGTGATGCTTCCAGCCGTTTCCATCCGGATCACCGCTGGGGTAACTTCTGGTCAGCCGGTGGCGCTTGGATTATCTCCAAGGAAGACTTTTTTGATGTATCTTGGATCGACCTGTTGAAAATCAAAGCCTCTTATGGTCAGCAGGGTAACGATAACATCGGCAACTACCTGTATGTGAACCAATACTCCATCGTGAACTCCGGCGGTCATCCGGCTGCCGTACCCGGTTCGATGGGTAACAAAAACATCACGTGGGAAACCAACAGCAACTTCAATGCTGGTGTCGAATTCGAGTTGTTCGGTGCTCGCCTGAACGGTAGCGTGGAATACTTCCTGCGTAAGACCACGGACATGCTGTTCAATTTCCCGCTTTCTCCGTCCTTCGGTTATAGTGGCTATTATGCCAACGTGGGTGACATGCGCAACCAAGGCATTGAAATCGACCTGAACGCTACGCCCATCAAGACGAATGACTTCACGTGGGACATCCGTGCCAACTTGACGTATTATAAGAATGAGATTACTTATCTGCCCGAAGAGCGCAAGACGATGGAATTGGACGGTCACTGGGGCTTCAGCAGTAGCAACCAGTTCTTCGGCGAAGGATTGCCTATCTATACTTTCCGCCTGCAAAAGTATGCCGGTGTGGCCGAAGACGGACAGCCGCTGTACTACAAGAACGTGACGGACGCAGAGGGCAATGTCGTCGGCCAGACGACCACCACCGCCTACGAGGAGGCCAGCCTGTATGACTGCGGCACGGCCCTGCCCAAAGCTTACGGTGGCTTCGGCACGACCTTCACGTACAAAGGCTTCGACTTGAGCGTAGATTTCAACTACCAGCTTGGCGGTCAGATTTACGACAGCGACTATGCCTCTCTGATGGGTACGACGGGTTCGAGCAGCCGTGGACGTAACTTCCATGCCGACATGTTGAATGCTTGGACATCGGAGAATACGAACACGAATATTCCGCGCCTGCAATACAATGACCAGTACACCAGCTCAACTTCCGACCGCTGGCTGACCAGTGCTTCCTACTTGAGCTTGCAGAACCTGAACTTCGGTTACACGCTGCCCGCTAACCTGACGCGCAAGGCCGGTATTGAAAAGGTGCGCATCTATTTTGCCGGTGAGAACCTGTGGCTTTGGTCGAAGCGTCAAGGCTTGGATCCTCGTCAGAGCATCAGCGGTTACTCCACCTCTTCCTACTACGCACCGATGCGTACGTTGTCCGGCGGTGTGACGCTGACTTTCTAAATTCCCCTATTCATTAACTAAGAAGTATATACATATATGAAAAAGATAACAAGACTTTTGGCAGCCGGCTGCCTGGCGTCCACTTTCCTGATGACCGGCTGTATTGAGGAGACTTTCCCCACCAGCGGTGCCACGGAAGATCAGGTAACGTCGTCTGCCGAATCGGCTTCGGCTATGCTGTGGGCCCTGCACGCCCAGCTGAACACGCCCGTATGGAGCGCAGGCAGCTACCACTTCGACTTTGGTTACGGCGCCATGATGCACATCCGCGATATACAGACCGGCGATATGCCCATCAATGCCTCCAACTATGACCAGTTCTGGGTATGGGAGGAAAACCAGGCTCAAGGCAAACTTTACCTTTACCCGCAGTTGATCTGGAACTACTACTACGGCTGTATTCTGAGCTGCAACAAGCTGCTGGGTGCCTTCGAAGAAGAGACCGCAAGTGATGAAGTGAAGGGCTACTTGGCAGCCGCCCATGCCTACCGCGCCATGTTCTATTTGGATTTGGCCCGTCTGTATGAATACTTGCCTACGGATGTGACTACGCCGCAAGATGACCAATACGGCAATGATATCACGAACCTGACCGTACCTATCGTGACAGAGGAGACCACTGAAGAACAGTGCTATAACAATCCTCGTGTCACGCGTGAGGAGATGGCAGCCTTTATCCTGAGTGACCTGCAGGCTGCCGAAGCAAACATCGGCCTGCTGACGGAATCGTCACCTTGCCAGCCCCACTTGGATGTGGTTTATGGTCTGTATGCCCGCTATTACATGTGGTTAGGTCAGAATATTGACGACACGCCCAATGCGGCCAACTATACCCAGGCTCGTGACTATGCCCGCAAGGCTATTGATGCTGCAGCACAACGTGGTCTGTCGCCTATGACCGAAGAAGAATGCCTCAGCACGACCAAAGGCTTCAATGACATCGATTGCTGGATGTTGGGTTCGCAAGTTGTGAAGGAGAATGACGTGGTACAGACGGGTATCATCAATTGGGTATCTTGGATGAGCAACGAGACTTCTTTCGGTTACTGCGGTATGGCCGGAGCACCTTGGTCAATGATTGATGCCGGCTTGTATGCCAAGGCTGACGATAATGACTTCCGCAAACGCATGTGGAAAGCTCCTGCTGGTTCGGCTTTGGATGGCAAGACGGATTACCTGACTTCTACGGTGAACGGTTATTTTGGTACCTTCTTGCCGACGTATGCATCTGTTAAGTTCCGTCCGGGCGAGGGTAATCCTGATGATGTGAACCTGGCTGCCGCTACGGCTTATCCGTTGATGCGTGTGGAGGAAATGTACTTCATTGAGGCTGAAGCCGCCGAGCATGTGGCTCCGGGTTCGGGCAAGCCCTTGCTGGAAAGCTTTATGAACAATTATCGCATTGCGGATGATGCTGAAGGTTATACCTATACCTGCACCAACTCGGATGTAATTGACGAGATCATCACGCAGAAGAGCATTGAATTGTGGGGTGAGGGTCTAATCTTTTTTGACATCAAGCGCCTGAACCGTCCGGTTAACCGTGCGTACAGTGGCTCTAACTGGTCTTCGACAACGCGCTTTGTGACTTCTACTCGTCCTGCGTGGATGAACTATGTTATCGTGCAGACCGAAGAAAACAGCAACGAGGCTGTCCGTGGTTACAACAATCCCGACCCGAGTGGCAAGTATCCCCTGCAATAAATAAGAATAATTTAAAAGAATATTGGTATGAAGAAGATTACTTATATGATATGTATGGCACTGGCCTTAGGGTTCGGTGCCTGCACCGAGGATGTGGATTATACTCCCGGCAAGCCCGTGGCTGATGATTGTATTCTGGCCACATTTACCACAGATGTCACGGAGACCATCGTATCTGCTGCGGACGAGAAGAAAGTGACCGTAACTGTGATGCGTGAGAATACCACCAATGAAGCTACTGTACCCCTGAAAGTGTTGCCTCAGACGGACGACTGCTTCGATGTACCTGCCAGTGTGACTTTTGCTGCCGGTGCCAGCACGGCTACCTTTGACATCACATTCACGGTGGAGGAAGAGGAAGAAGTTTATACGTATTGTGTGGCCTTGGACGAATCGGCTGTTGACAGCTATTCAGAGGACTACATTACTAGTATCACGGGTACTGTATTGCCTGAAGCAAATTGGAGCACCTCATTGGGGCAGGGCATTTATGCCAGTGGAAACTTTGGACAGGCTCCTTGTGAGGTACTGAAAGCCGACGGGCAGAATTGGTACAAGATGGTTACTCCGTTCGATAACTATTCCATTGTTATCAAAGTCAATGAGGATAATTCTGTGCGTCTGCGCGAACAACCTCTTGCGTGGGCTAATGTGGGATTGCCTGATCCTGAATTGATTTACATTAGCCTGAATGAGAGTTACAATGGAGTATACAACTCGTATGATCCTGCAACTGGGGTCATCACAATGGCTCTTGATTATACTTGCTCAGCAGGTTCCTTGGGCACTGCGCTTGACCAGGTACTGATTCCGCAGTAATTAGACGATGAGTTAAGAGTTATGCATGAGGGTGTGTCGAAATGGCACACCCTTTTTCATCCACTTCCAAGCCGGCAGTATATGTATGCGCTTACCATCCTGTTCAATCTCCTCCTCATGGAAAGCCGTGATGATAAGTCCCTCGTCCAAATGATAAGTTTCCATCGCCTCTGTCAATCCTCGAATTTCGCGTTCGCGCGTGCCGTAAAAGTCAAAAGCATGGCACACCTGTATGGCTTCCGTAACCCGAAAGCCGTCGCGCACCACAAAGTCACATTCGGTATTTTCGGACTGGTGGTAGAAGACTTCTTTTGCGTTCCGCCGCAATTCAATGTAGACCAGGTTTTCCAGCAACCGCCCTTCCTCGCCGGAGAAATGAAAGCCCAGCCGCGAAATGATGCCGTTATCTATGGCATAGATTTTCTTGGGGTTACGCAGTTGGGCCTTGACGGAATAATCCAACTTGGAGACTGGGAAGAGCAGATAAGTGTTTTCCGCAAATTCCAGGTAATTCTTGGCGGTGGTCGGGTTCTTCACCCCTATTACCTTGGAAAGTGAAGTGTAAGAAAGCGGCTTGCCTATGTTGCTCACTGTGAAGTATATCAGTTCCTTGACTTCACGCTCATTGACAATCTGGTTGCGCACCATGATATCCTTGTACAGGATGTTGTCATACAAGGTCTTCAACACAATATCCTCCCCGGTTTTCAAATAGAGCGGGAAGCCGCCCTGTTTCAGGTACGCATTGAAAGCCCCTTGAATTTCTCCCTTGGCTGTCGTGCCGACAATAGGCCCCAGCAGATGGTCCAGCCCACGGAACTGCAAATATTCAGGAAAAGAAAATGGATAGAGTTCCATGGCGATGTAGCAGCCGGTCAGGTGGGTGCCCAATTCCCGGCTCAGCATACGTGAGTTTGAGCCTGTGATAAAAAGCTTTTTCCCTTGATTGTATAGCCGCCGGGCAAAATGTTCCCAACCGCTGATATTCTGTATCTCGTCAAAATAGAAATATTGCTGTTCGCCGAACAGTTCGATGAACACCTCGTATAATTGCTGGAAATGTTCGGAGGTGAAATTGCCCAAGCGGTCATCATCAAAATTGAAGAAGTAGTCCCGTTGCGGCATTTTGTCACGTATCTGCTGAAGCAGCACGGATTTGCCGCAACGTCTCACTCCGGAAATGATGATGATTTGCTCATTTCTTAGATACGCCTCCGGGAAATTGCGGGCTATTGTTTTTTGTGTGGCCAGAAAATCATGCTGGTCTATGATGATGTCTTTCAGGATTTGTTTCATTATACTTCCTATTTTAGCAACCAATTATTTGCAAATATACTACTATTTTCATTACGAATGCAGCATTACTTATATTTATTCCTATTCCGAATAGGAATAAAGCAAGATTTCGTTCATTCCTAATGAAGAAGATTCAAACTTAGGCAACTGCTACGCCACATCAGTTCGAATAAATATCCTTACACCAAGTATCCATTTACTTCAGTTGCAATCATCGTTTGTCGGCATCACATATTGGGATATTCGTTGCCATTCATCCCCATCCATTCCCTCCGTTTGAGGCGTATATTGGACAACGGGTAGAAAATGGGTATCAAAAATGCCATGCCATTTTCTTTATAAACTACTGTATATAAAAGCGATAACCCATAAATCGGGTAGAAAACAGGTAGAAAAACTTTCGCTCCGGTTCGGGCTAACTGCCTGAGAACCAATCGGACAATGAATAAACACTGTGTTCGGCTGATTTTGTATATAACTGATTATGAAAGGATTGTCTTGTACCAAGTTCGGCGGGAACACTGGTAATTTCCTATGTGGGTATGCAGACGGAAGAAGTTGAGATTCAGCCGAATATGACAATCTTGATGAAAACAAATGATGAATTGTTGGACGAGGTTGTCATTGTGGGTTACGGTACAGCTAAGAAATTGGGCTCTGTGGTAGGTTCGGTGACGGCTGTCGGTGGCGAGAAACTGGAAAACAAGCCTGTGGCCAATGTGGGTGATGCCCTTCAGGGACAGGTGGCCGGCTTGCAGGTGTTCACTCCTTCCGGTGAGCCGAGCGAAACGGTACACATGCGTTTGCGCGGTGTAAGCTCCATCACCGGTGATTCCGCACCTTTGTTTATCTTGGACGGCTCGCCTATCTCGGTAGGTGCTTTCACGGCTTTGAACCCCAATGACATTGAGAGCATGACGGTGCTGAAGGATGCTTCTTCGACGGCCATTTACGGCGCACGTGCAGCCAATGGCGTGGTCGTGTTGACTTCAAAGCGCGGTAAGCGCGGCGAAAAAGCCAGTGTGACCGTGACGGCCATGTATGGCCTCTCCAAGATGACGGGCGACAATGTGGAAATGATGAACTCTGAACAATGGCTGAACCTGCAGGAAATGCTGGATCCGACGTTGGTGAACAATGCCCAGTTCCAGCAGGAAAAGGCTTTCTATATTAATAATGGAATTTCCACGGACTGGAGCGATGTGTTCTTCGGCGGTACAAAGCCTGTTCAGCAGTACGACATCAGCGTGACAGGCGGTACGGAAGCCCTGAGTTACTATCTCTCCTTCGGCCACTACGATATGGATGGTATCATGGACGAGTCCAAACTGCGCCGCGAGACTTTGCGCAGTAATATCGATGCCAATATCACCAAGTGGTTGAAGGTCGGTGTCAATCTGAACCTCTCCTATCAGAAATACGGTCAGGCAGCTTTCGGCACCACGCCCAACCAAGTGTATAACAAGGCGTACGCAGCTCGTATCTATCGTCCGACACAGAGCTACTACGAAATCCTGACGGACGAGAATGGTAACTTCCTGGGTTATGGCGACCGCTTGGATTACTTTGAGGATCTGGGTTACTACAACCCGTACTACCTGTCCGAACTGCAACCTGCCACAATGGACTTGGTACGCATCAACGGAAACACCTACTTTAACATCAACCCCATCAAGGGCTTGAATATTCGTGCCGCACAAGCAGTAGATGCCTTCGATTACCGTTATAGCTATAAGGCTTATCCCATCGGTCCTTTTGACCCGGCTGCGGGTGGTGGCTCTGCCAGCGAAAGTTTCCAGCGCATGTATCAGTTCACCTATACTAATACGGCTGAGTACAAGTTTACGGCTTGGGATGATCACGACTTCACTGTGCTGGTTGGCCAGGAATCCATCATCAGCAAGAACCAGTCGTTTGGTGTCAGCGTCAATGCTTTGAATGACACCCGCCTGATGCTGCTCAGTGCAGCTACGCAGGCCAATGTGGAGGTGCCTTCGCACAAGAAATCCGAAACGGTATACAACTCCTACTTTGCTACGTTCAGTTATGATTATGCCGATAAGTATTACCTTGATGCCTCTTTCCGTCGTGACGGTTCCTCGCTGTTCGGTCTGAACAACCAGTGGGGTAACTTCTGGTCCATCGGTGCGATGTGGGATTTGAAGAAGGAAAATTTCCTTAGCGATGTGGACTGGCTCAACGACTTGCGCCTGAAGGCCAGCTACGGTACGGTAGGTAACTCGTCTGTTCTGGAAGCTTATATGGCTTACGGCTTGGTCGGTACTGGGGCGAACTACAACAATGGTTCAGGTTCTGCCGTGTCCAACCCTGCCAATCCCGACCTGACGTGGGAAACTGTAAAATCGACCAATGTGACTTTGAATGCCCGCTTGTTCGACCGTTTGAGTCTGGACATCGAGTTCTATAACCGCATGACGGAAGACATGCTGATGGAGATTCCTTATTCTTACACTACAGGTTTTGCTTCCGGTTGGGGCAATGTGGCCAACATGCGCAACCGCGGTATGGACATCACAGCTAATGTGGACATCTTCAAGAATTTCCACGGCATTGATTGGAGCATCTCTGCCAACGTCAACTACAACAAGAACGAAATTACCAAGTTGTTCAACGGAATGGATGAATATGTCATTGCCAACACCGGTCTTAAGCTGCAGGTGGGCAAGCCATACGGTGAATACTTCTACACCCGTTGGGCCGGTGTGGATCCTCGTGACGGTTACAACATGTGGTATGACAAGAACGGCAATCTGACCAAGACTTACAGCGACGATGATGCCGTCTTCACCGGCAAGCAGCGTTATGCACCGTGGTCTGGCGGTTTCGGTTCTACTATCCGTTGGAAGGGCCTTACAGTCAGTGCGGACTTCTCTTTCATGCTGGGCCAGTATATGTTGAACAATGAACGCTGGTTCACGGAGAACCCGGCTTTCGCTGCTGACGGCAATCAGACCGTGGCCATGCTGACTATGTGGCAGAAGCCCGGCGACGTGACCAACATTTCTTCGCCCGATTCGCCCATGCAGTTCGACACGCACTTGCTGGAGAACGCTTCGTTCATGCGCCTGAAGAACTTGACCATCAGCTACGACCTGCCGAAGCGCTGGATGCAGAAGACCGGCTTCATGGGAGGTTGCCGCGTGTTCTTCACCGGACGTAACCTTTGGACCGTGACGAAGTACCAAGGTTATGACCCCGAAATCGACAGCAACATGCAGCTGGGCAACTATCCCAACACGAAACAATTCACTTTTGGTCTGGAGCTGAAATTCTAATTCATAAACCCTTAACAACGACATTAGATATGAAGAAAATACATATACTTTTCGCTACCTTGCTGGCTGCCGCCGGGCTTGTCTCCTGCGACATGGAGAAGTATCCCTATAATGCGGTGGAAGAGAGCCAGTACATGAAGTCCATAGGCGACTTCGAGCAGGCTCATACCGGCTTGTATTCTAATTATCGCACCATAACCACAGGCGGATACGTGCTGTTGCCTGACATACAGTGTGATGACTTCCAGGCTGTGAGCGGATTCTCCAACACTTACGGCAATCAATACCGCTGGGACTTCCAGACCACGGACGGCAACATTGAGACCATCTGGAGTGCCTATTACAGCACCATTGCCCGTTGTAACTTCTATCTGAACAATTACGACAAGGTGGTGGCGGGCGAAGTACTGCCCGATATTTCGGAGGCAGACATGACCCAAATCGGTACTTGGGCGGCAGATGCCTATTTTACCCGCGCTTATTGCTATTATATGCTGAGCACTTATTTCTGTCAGGCTTACGAACCCGCTACGGCGGAAAGCACATTGGGCTTGCCCGTGCAGTTGGTGTACTCGCCTACATCCGATTCGAGCACTTATCCCGGACGTTCATCGCTTAAGGCCACTTATGATCAGATTCTGAGCGACTTGGACAACGCTTCGCAACTGTGGCAGAGCCAAACGTATGACAAGTACTACATCAGCATCTTCTCCATCATGGCTCTGCAAGCTCGCGTGGCTTTGAACATGAAGGACTATCCGACGGCCATCAGCATGTCTACCACGCTGATAAACAACAGTGCCTCCTATTTCCCCTTGGCCACTGATGCCGCGTCTTTCCGTGCCATTTGGAACGAAGACAGCAATCAAGAGAGCATTTGGCAAATTTATATGCAGTCTCCCAGCGAATTGGGTGCTGCCACAGGTTCTACGTTCTGGGGCAACTACTTGCCCAATACGCCGGAGCTGCAACAGATGGACTACATTCCCTCGCAGAGCCTTGTGGATCTCTATGCGGACGGGGAGAACGACATTCGTTTCCAAGCCTTTTTGGCTCCCTACCATCTGACAACCGGTACGGGTTCCAGCGGTGATGTCTACATCTTCGACAAATATCCCGGCAACGCTGTTTCGTTGGGCAACCTGTCAGTGGATGACCACTTTTGCAATATGTCAAAGCCCTTCCGCATTGCCGAGCAATACCTGATTGCCGCCGAAGCCTATATGGAGTCGAACGACACGGAAAATGCTGCAGCCTACCTGAATGCCCTGCGCAGTGCCCGTATCATCGGTTACACGGCCCAGACGTTCAACAATCCTGAGACCTTGCGTACCGCTATCCGTGATGAGCGTCACAAGGAATTGGTCGGCGAGGGCTTCCGCCTGAACGACTTGAAGCGTTGGGGACAAGGCTTCGACCGTACCGGCACGGAGCAGGATGCCAACTTGACGCAGAATGGCCTGACCTATACGGGATTGGTTATCAGTGCTGATAACTTCCGCTTCACCTGGCCCATTCCGAAAACGGAAATGGACGTGAACCCGCAACTGGCCGGACAACAAAACCCCGGTTATTAATTCATCCTTAAAACCAAAAAGAGATTATGAAACAACTGAAATATTGGGCAATGGCTGCGCTGATGGTTGGCTTTGCCGCCTGCTCGGATGATGACGTGACGATGAACAGCGCCAGCGCCACCGTTGAATTTGAAAGCATGGCAGTGACTTATAACGAGAACTACGGCATCGTGCAAGTGCCTCTCCAAGTGACGGGCGAACTGAACGGGTCGGTGCAAGTGAACTTCAGTGTGGAACCCCTGCAAGGTGCCGTGGAGAATGAACATTATGTGGTGACCACCAATACCATTACCATTCCTTCCAGCTTGGAAGGCACGTTTGCTTGCGAACTGCACTTGCTAGACGATGGCATCACCGAGAATGACGACCGTGCTGTGCGCATCACGCTGGAAAGTGTGGAGGGTGCCACGATTGGTACGAATGCTTCTTGCTTGGTGACGATTGCCGACGTGGACAAGATCCCGTACTACAAGTTGCTGGGCGACTATGTGCTGACAGCTGAGGACCTTGTTAATGGCGGAGAGGTGTCCTTCAATGTAACTTTGAGCGATGGTACGACAGCAGAAGACAAAAAAGCCAATGCGGAAAGCCGCTATGTGGCTATCGGATTTGATGGTAGCATTGGTGCCGGAGAAACGTGGATGATCGAATATAACAAATCGGCAGAAACGCTGTCCATCGTACCGGGCGATCCAGTTGCTACTGGTTTGAACTTCGGTTCTTTCATTGGATATGCTGCTGTTGTTCCTATGGATATGAGCGGTGGATTGGGTTCTTACCTCAATGGAACATGGAATGAAACGTACGATACCATTACGTTCGATCCTGCTGGTGGCTTAGTCGGTATGGGTGCGTTTGACCAAAGTTCTGATTTGTATATGGGCTATATGTCCGTATATGGAAATGTGGTAATGAACAAGGTTCAATAACCTGTCCCCGAATATATAGTATGATTAGAAGAGGGTATGTCTTTCGCAGGCATACCCTTCTTTGTCTTTTCTTCCCTTGGCTGAATATTTTCGATTTCGTTTCACAGGCGTGGAACAAAGTGTTTCAAGGCGAGAAACAAAATGTTTCATGTATGCGAAACAAAGTGTTTCAAGGCGAGAAACAAAAAAGAAACATCCTTGAATAAGAAATGAAAGAATAATGTGTTTATAATCAGATTTATACGTATGAAGAACTTCCTTTCCCCTTTGTGGGCGATCCTGTGCCTCGTGTTGTGGACAGGTTGCTCGAAAAATGATGGTCCTGATCCTGTGCTGGCCTTGGACAATCCAGAAGCTGAGTTTGTGTTGGGTTCAGACAAAAATGCCGCTTTGCCCATTGCCTTCACCTCATCGGCCGATTGGCAAGCCAGTACAAACGTCAATTGGGCCGTACCAACGCCTCAGAAGGGTGCGGCAGGCTCTGTCAGCCTCAACCTGTTGGCCTCGGCAGGAAACGACACTGGCAGCGACCGCGAAGGCGTGCTGACCATTACGGCAGGTGATCTGACTCTGACCGTGGACTTCACCCAGCCTGCCCAGCCTGTCTTGGCCAGTGTGGAGACGGAGTATGCCGCTCCTGCTGGGGAAGCAAGCGTCAGCATCAGTTACCTGACGAACTTGAACTGTACTGTCACGCTGGCTTCTGCTGATGGGCTGTTGCCCGACTGGGTGCAGGTGGTGCCTGAAACCCACGCCCTGCACGAGGGTACGCTGACCCTGCAAATAGAAGCAAATCCCTACGACAACGTACGTTCCGCCCGCTTGATGCTACAAGGCACGGACGAAAGCGGCTCAACCGTTTCCTCTGCCCCATTCATCCTCAATCAGGCAGCGCGCAGTGTGGGTACTTCGACCAGCATGGCGGGGGACAAGCAAGTGTTGCGTTTGCAGGCACACGCCACAGGCAATGGCATCCCCTTGGTCATCATGGGCGATGGATTCTTGGATAGGGACATCAGCAGTGGCTACTATGAGAAGGTAATGCGGCAAGCCATGGAGAATTTCTTCACAGAGGAGCCGTATCATTCCTTGCAGGACTATTTCGATGTCTGGATGGTGACAGCCGTTTCGCGCAACAACGCCTTTACCAGTGGATACAGCACTGCCTTCAGTAGCCAGGTGGATGCCCTGAACGGCATCCCGAACAGTACGGGAATTGGCGGCGATGATGCCGCGGTGATGGCCTACGCGCAATTGGTGCCCGAACTGGCGGCAGATCCTGGATTGTTTGAAGAGACCCTGTGCATCGTGGTGCTGAACTCCACGGTTTATGCCGGCACCTGCTGGTTTGGTTTCGGCAATGAATTTGGCGAGGTGACGGAGTTTGCCGTCTGCTACTGTCCCACTATCTATGGCATTGAAGACGACATGTTCCGCCGTGTGCTTTGCCATGAGGCCGGTGGCCATGGCTTTGCCAAGCTGATGGATGAATATTCTTACCAAGAGATGGGCGCTATGCCCACCACGGAGATTCTCAGCCATAAGGAATGGCAATCCGTGCTGGGTTGGGCCATGAACGTGGACTTCACTCCATCCAGTCAAAACGTGCTATGGAACCGTTTTCTTCGCGATGAACGCTATCGGGGTCCGGACGTGTTCGGCGAAACATTGGGCATCTATCAGGGGGCTTGTACCTATTGGAGCGGTGCCTATCGCCCCACTAACGAGAGTATGATGCGCAGTAACACGCACGGATTCAATGCTCCCTCGCGCGAGGCCATCTACAAGCGCGTCATGAAGCTGGCTCACGGAGACACATGGACGTATGACTATGAGGAGTTCGTGGTTTTCGACCAAGCCCACTTGCCTCAGCCTGTTGGTGCGCAGACCCGGGCGGCTGATGGTGGCACACGGCCTTTTGCTGCTCCCCGCTTTGCCGACAAGCCTCTGGTGTATACCCGGCCTTGAGCGGAACATGGGTTGGCAACGGCTCTCTGGCAGCGGGGAGCCGTTGCTATGCCGTGAGAAGAGCGATTTCGCTTCTCCAGCCTTGCGATTTTGCCCGGATATCTTTACCTTTCTCCTTGTGAAACCATCGTCAGTCAACGCCATGCAAGCAACTATCACCATACCCTACGCCCATAGCCGACTATGCCATCCTGCGCGAGCGCGGTTATTACTATGTGGACAAGACACGCTATATCTCCCTGCTGGAGCGGTACTGCGCGCCAGTATTCTTGCGTCCCCGCTGTTTTGTCCCCACTTACGAGCAATTCACGGAGGACGGACGTTTGGAGCCATTGGTGATGAATTATTTCGAGGAATATCTGGGGCAATTCCCGGCGCAGGTGTTTGACAAAATCAACGAGAATTTCATCCGGTGCTCTTTCTTTGAATTGATGAGCCGCTATCTGAGCCAATGTTATACGTTCGTCTTGGAGATGAACCTGCTTTCAGGACGGGCAGACTTGGTGATGACAGGCGTGCCGGGCACCATCTTCCACAACGACTGCCGGGTGTTGGAATTCAAGTATTTCAAGGCCAAAGATGCCGGGAAAATAGCTCCTCACGGCAACATCTTGTAGCTCTCACTCAACACATCCACCAATATGGGTTTCATGCCGCCTACGAAGCACTCCACGGCTATCACCATCAGGATGAGGCCCATGAGGCGCATCATGACGTTGTTGCCTGTCTCGCCCAATACGTCTACCAAGCGGGTGGAGGCACGCAGGATGAAGTAGGTCAGCAGGTAGATGAACGCGATGGAACCTATCAGCACGCCTTTCAGCTCCAAGGTGTGTGCGTCTTGCATCAGCACGATAGCATTGGCTATGGCGCCGGGGCCGCAGAGCATGGGGATGCCCAGCGGGGTGATGGAGATGTCGTCGGCGTAGGTCTTGATTTCCTCATCCTTCAGTTTCATAGGGGTGTAACGGGCTTGTAGCATATCAAAGCCAATCTTGAAGATGATGACGCCGCCAGCGATGCGGAAACCGTTGGTGGAGATGCCGAAGAACTTGAACAGGAATTGCCCGGCAAAGGTGAAGACCATGATGATGATGAAAGCCGTCAGGGTGGCGCGGGTGATGATGAAGCGTCGCTCCTTTTCGGTCATGCCCTGTGTCATGGTCAGGAATACGGGCATGGTGCCTAACGGGTTGGTCAGCGTGAAGAAGGACGTCAGGCAGAGCAGGGCAAAGGGTAGAATAGAGTCCATAACGAAATCAGTTGCTATAAGATTGCAGTCAGCTCCCGCAGGTCGCGGATGCGGTAGGTGGGTGGGAAGGGCAGGGGAGAGGCATTACCCTCTGGGGCATAATAGACTTGATGCCATCCGGCGTTGCGCGCCCCGGCGATGTCGTTTTCCCAGTTGTCTCCTATCATCAGCGAATCCTGTGCTTCGGATTGGGTGGCGGACAGGGCGAAGTCGAACAGCTCCTTGCGGGGCTTCAGCAAGCCGATGTCTTCGGACAAGACCACCCGGCGGAAATAGCCTTCGATGCCTGCCGAACACATCTTGCGGTATTGCAGTTCGCGGAAGCCGTTGGACAGGATGTACAGGCGGTAGCGCGTGGAGAGGTACTCCAAAACTTCGCGGGCATGGGGCATCAGCTTCTTGCAGGTGGGTATCACGGCGAAGAAATCTGCGGCGAAAGCTTGCGCCAATCCGGCATCTTCCACCCCCACTTGTTGCAGGGGGTGGAAGAAGCGGATGCGGTTCAGTTCGTCTTTCGTGATGCGCCCTTGGCCATATTCTTCCCACAATTGCAGGTTGCGCTCCGTGTAGAGGGCATAGAAATGGTCGAAGGAGCGGAAGTAACGTCCGTAGCCGTACTTGTCGTACATCGCCTGGAAGGTGTCGCGGGCGTTTTCGGAGAAGGCCCACAACGTGTCATCCAAGTCGAAGAACAGGTTTTTGTAGCGGGTAGGCACGTTTATTTCACTTGAATCACCAGATACTTGGATACGCTCCAAAATCTCTCGGGGTCAGTGATTTTCAGCGTCAACTGGCCTTTGCCGTCTTCCTCCAGGACATACGTGCCTGCGGGATGGGTGGTCAGCAAGTCCGCGGATTTGGAGTAGAGCTTGATTTCCTTGGTGGTGCGTATGTCTATCTGCGTGAAGTAATCCTTGTTCATCGCCTCGTCCTGCATCACGTCGCCTTTCCGGAAGACGCCGGTGTTGGTCAGGATGCGCTGGTCTTTCAACTCCTTCTTGGTGCCGAAGACAAACCAGGCGGCGTTCAAGGCTTTGTCTTGTGCGGCAACGGTTTGCGCCTTGGCTTCATTCTCGGCTACGAGGGTTTCCTTCTCCGTGGTCAGGGTCGTTACTGCGGCGTCCAGTTCCTGGATGCGGATGTTTTTGGAGGCCAGTTCGGCTTGCAGTTCTTCGATGCGCTTGGTCTTTTCCACCAATTCCTGCGTCAGCGTCTCGACGGCTTTCTTCAGTTGGGCGGAGTTGGTGCGGCTGTTTTTCAATTGCTGTTGCAACTTGGTTATCTGTTGCTTGTTCTCTTCCATCTGCTTGCGGATGAACTCGATGTCCGAGGCAATTTGTTCCTTGGCACTCAACGAGCCTTCGCTCAACGCACCCCGTTGCAGGTCAACGCGATTCTCAGCCGCATTGATTTGGCGGAAGCCTTCGGAGATTTCGTTGAAAGTTCCCATCATTTCGTCCAACTCTGCATTCCGTTCGTTCAACACGGCTTGCAAGGAGTCGTTTTCTGCTTGCAGGCGGCTCTTGTTGCCGCCTGTGCCATCGCACGAGGCCAATACGGCCGCGAATGCCATCAATGATAATACGAGCTTTTTCATAACGCTTGTTTTTTTATGCTTGGTTAATAAATGTCTGTCAGTCTTCTTTCCCGGCCACCACGAGGACGATTTCGCCTTTCGGTTCGTGTTCGGTGAAGTGTTTCGCCAGTTCGTCAAGCGTACCCCGGACAGTCTCTTCGTGCATCTTCGAGATTTCCCGCGAGACGGAGGCTTGGCGCTCCGCGCCGAAGCATTCGGCCAGTTGCGTCAGCGTCTTCACCAGCCGGTAGGGCGATTCGTAGAGAATCATTGTCCGGCGCTCTTCCGCCAAGGCTTGCAGGCGTGTCATGCGTCCTTTCTTCTGGGGCAGGAAGCCTTCGAAGCAAAAGCGGTCGTTGGGCAAGCCCGAGGCCACCACGGCAGGCACAAAGGCGGTTGCGCCCGGCAGGCATTGCACCTCGATGCCGTTGCGCACACATTCGCGGGTCACCAGGAAACCGGGGTCGGAGATGCCCGGCGTGCCTGCATCCGAGATGAGCGCGACGTTGGCTCCGGCCTTTATCTTATTAATAACGCTTTCCACCGTCTGATGTTCATTGAACTTGTGGTGGGATTGCAGCGCGTTCTTGATTTCAAAATGCTTGAGCAGGATGCCCGACGTGCGCGTGTCCTCGGCCAATATCAGGTCTGCCTCCTTCAGGATGCGGATGGCGCGGAAGGTCATGTCCTCCAGGTTTCCCACGGGGGTGGGAACGATGTATAGTTTGCCTTGGTTTGTCATCGGTCAAAGTATTTTTTCAGCAGTTCGGTGAAATCGTTGGCGGCTTCGTTGCCTTCCTCCGGATGCACTTCGCGGGCGAATATCTCCTGCGCCTTGTCCAGCGAACCGGCTTGGCCGATTT
Source organism: uncultured Bacteroides sp. (assembly GCA_949292025.1). Lineage (GTDB taxonomy): Bacteria > Bacteroidota > Bacteroidia > Bacteroidales > Bacteroidaceae > Bacteroides. The sequence continues at coordinate 54,051 of CASEYC010000041.1, forward strand.
GGTTGAGGACTTCGTTCATGCGGGAGGTGTCCCCGCCGAACAATTCGCGCGAGAAGCGGAAGGAATCGTTCAGGCTGAGGGCATGGCGCAAGTCGCCGGCAGGGCGGATGCGTTCGGCCAGGATGGGGGCTTTCTCCTCATGCGGGGGAGCGGGAGGAGGCGGGGCAGGCGTTGACAAAGTTTGGCGAAGAGGCTCGCTTTGCAGAACTTTGGCGTCGTCAAAGTTCTGCAAAGCCGCGGCCAGGTCTTCGAGGTGGCGTTGCATCTGCCGGATATTCCGTTGGGCGACCTTTGCCAACGAGGGGTCTCCGCCCGCCTGCATGGCTTGCGCCAGGCACTTCAGTTCGGCCCAATCCAGCTCTATGTCGTTCAATATAGTTTGCATTTCCATTGTCTGCTTAGACGTTTGGCCACAAATGTAGAAATAAATACTGAAAAAACACTGGAAAGGGTGCAAAAGTCTTTGTTTTCGGATGTTTTTTCGGACGGACGCTTCCCGTTGAGCGAAAAATCGTATTTTTGCATCAGAATCAGATAAGAAGGTTGAGTATGGTAGTGTTTTCAGAAGACCATATAGAGGAAACGAGGCGCAGGGGGCGGATAGAAGTCATCTGCGGCTCCATGTTCTCCGGCAAGACGGAAGAACTGATACGCCGGTTGCGGCGGGCGAAGTTTGCCCGGCAGCGGGTGGAAATCTTCAAGCCCGCCATCGACGTCCGCTATTCGGAGGAGGATGTGGTGTCGCACGACAGCCATGCGTTGTCGTCCACGCCCATAGACACCTCGGCCAGCATCCTGTTGCTCGCCTCGGAGGTGGATGTGGTGGGCATCGACGAAGCCCAGTTCTTCGACGAAGGACTGACGGAGGTGTGCGTCCAGTTGGCGGACAATGGCGTGCGGGTCATCGTGGCGGGGTTGGACATGGATTTCCGTGGCCGCCCGTTCGGTCCTATGCCTGCCTTGTGCGCCGTGGCGGACGAGGTGTCTAAGGTGCATGCCATCTGCGTGAAGTGCGGCGAATTGGCCACCTTCTCCCACCGCACCGTGAAGAACGACAAGCAGGTGCTGCTGGGCGAAACCGCTGAGTATGAGCCGTTGTGCCGAGCGTGCTACCGGCGTGCCGTGCAGATGGAGCAGGAGAGGGGCGGACAGGATGGAGAATTTTAATCATATAGATATAGGTATGGAGCGCAAGAAAATCACATTCGACAGTTTTATCCGGGGCATCCTGGTGGCGGTGGTCGTCATCGGCATCCTTTGGTTGTTCAAGCGGCTGAGCAGCGTGCTGTTGCCCTTCTTTGTGGCGTGGCTCATTGCCTACCTGATTTATCCGTTGGTCACTTTCTTCCAGCATCGCTTGCGCTTGAAGAACCGTGCCGTGTCCATCTGCTGCGCCCTGTTTTCCATCTTGCTGGTGGGCGGGGTGGCCTTCTACTTGCTGGTGCCGCCCATGATTCAGGAGTTTGCCCGGGTCAAGGATTTGCTCGTGGAGTATTTCTCCTATGGCAACCGGGGGAGCAACATCCCGCAGTTGCTCTCAGAGTTCTTGCACGACCATGTTGACCGCGAGGCGCTCGCTCAGGTCTTGAACAGCAGTGATATCCTGACGGCTCTCAAGGAAGCCCTGCCACGGGTATGGGGTTTGCTGGCCGAGTCTGTCAACATCCTTTTCAGCTTCTTCACCGTGTTCATGGTGTTGCTCTACGTGGTGTTCATCTTGTGGGATTATGAAAGCATCGCCACGGGGTGGGTTCACCTGGTGCCTCCCCGTTACCGTCCTTTCGTGGTGGGCGTCTTCAATGACGTCAAGGACGGCATGAACCGTTACTTTCGCGGCCAGGCTTTGGTGGCGTTTTGTGTGGGCATCCTGCACGCGGTCGGCTTTCTCATCATCGACTTCCCGCTGGCTGTGGGCTTGGGTTTGCTCATTGGGTTGCTGAACATGGTGCCCTACCTGCAAATCATCGGCTACATACCTACGGTCATCCTGGCCATCCTCAAGGCAGCAGACACGGGGCAAAACTTCTGGCTCATCCTGTTGGGAGCCGTCATTGTGTTCGTGGTGGTACAGCTCATCCAGGATATGTTGCTCGTGCCCCGCATTATGGGCAAGATTACCGGCTTGAATCCGGCCATCATTCTCTTGTCCCTCTCCATCTGGGGGTCGCTGATGGGGATGCTCGGCATGATCATCGCCCTGCCGCTGACCACCCTGATGTTGTCCTACTACCAACGTTTCATCATAAATAAAGAAGATATTCGCCAATATCATTCGTCTGGAAATCAGTCGCTTACTTCTTAGGGGCGAAAAATGTGGCAAAAAACTCGCCCCAAGCTATTGCACATTTCAAGAAAATGCGTACCTTTGCACTCGCTTAACGGCACTAAGGTTTGATTCGCTAGCTCAGCAGGTAGAGCACAACACTTTTAATGTTGGGGTCTTGGGTTCGAGCCCCAAGCGGATCACTCACACAAATGGTAAAACAAAGAAAACCGCTGATAATCAATCATTATCAGCGGTTTTTCTTTGTTCCCCCACCTGCATTTCGGGGCAAAATGGGGCAATAAAAACAGGTGAAATAGGTGGACTTGATTTCCGCCAAAACAAAGTCCACCTATTTGTATCATACTTCTCTGATTTTCTGTATTTTGCAAACTTGCAACTGCCTGATAAAACAGTATTTTTACACCCTAAAAATTAGGCAGGTATGGCAATGCAAAGAAACTATTTCACTGTACTCTTCTTTCTGAAGAAATCAAAGCTCCTCAAAAACGGGGAAGCTCCCATCTGTATGCGCATCACAGTCAATGGCAAGAGAGCCGAAATCCAAATCAAGCGCAGCATCGAGGTCGAAAAATGGAATTCCGGAAAGGAATGTGCCATCGGGAAAGACCGGAAGCACATGGAATTGAACCATTATCTTGAAACGGTACGCACAAAGGTCCTCCAAATCCATCGGGAACTGGAACAAGACGGCAAGCCCATTACGGCAGACATTCTAAAACGTCTTTATTACGGTGAAGGCGATTCGCCCAAGATGCTTATTGAAACATTTAATGAGCATAACAGGCAATACCGTGAGCTGATGGGCAAGGATTATGTAAAAGGAACAGTCCTCCGTTACGAGCGTACGGCACGTTATCTGAAAGAATTCATACGGGAGCAGTTCAATACCGGAGATATCCCCTTAAAGAATATCAATTACGACTTCATTACACGCTTTGAACATTTCATCAAGGTGGAAAAGAAATGCGCCCAGAATGCCACGGTCAAATATCTGAAGAATCTGAAAAAGATAACCAAGCTTGCCTTGGTCAACAAATGGATAACTGAAGATCCGTTCATGGAAATCCATTTCAAACAGACCAAGTGCAACCGCGCTTTCCTTACGGAAGAGGAATTGCAGACAATCATCCGAAAGGACTTTGATATACAACGGCTTGCGACTGTCCGTGACATATTCGTATTTTGCGCATTCACTGGTCTGGCTTTCACGGACGTTCAGCATCTGAAGCCGGAGCATATTACAATGGATGCCAATGGCGAATATTGGATCCGGAAAGCGAGGGAAAAGACGGACAACATGTGCGACATTCCATTGCTTGACATTCCACGGATGATTATGGAAAAGTACAAGTCACATCCCGACTGCATCCGGAAAGGCGTAATCCTGCCTGTTCCGAGCAACCAGCGCATGAACAGTTATTTGAAAGAAATAGCAGATGTCTGTGGCATAGAAAAGCCGCTCAGCACACATATAGCCCGCCACACATTCGCCACAATTGCATTGGCGAACAAGGTTTCCATCGAATCTATAGCCAAGATGCTTGGACATACAGATATCCGAACCACAAAAATCTATGCAAAAATTATGGACCGGACTATTTCAAGCGAAATGCAGGCTATGCGTCAGAAGTTTGCCATATAATTTATTCCTATTTTAAAAGCCGTTTCCCGCAAAATGGAGACGGCTTTTATCATTCAAGTTCATATTTCTCTTTCTTACAGCAAATATAGCCCCCTGCCTTTGGATTGAGCAAGGTCAAGCCCCTGAAGGGGTTGGCCGGGGAAAAATCATCCTCGCTCCGCTGCGGTATTTTTCCCCGCCAAACCTTGCACAATCCCGGCAGGAAGCAACTTTGCATGTAAGAAACAGAAATACTGGCTCCAAGAGCCGGTTCATGTCTAATCCTATAAAGAATAAGAAATATGAAAACAGAAGTAAACCAAACAGGAATTGACGGCTGGTATCCTACAGACAACGTATATTATTTCGGGACGGCATATCCGATGCGTGAAGTGGACGGATGGAGAATCTCCACGGAAAGGCTTGGAGTCAGGCTGGAGTTTGACAGTCCCTTGTTGATGGAAGCGATGGAGATGCTGGATGAATTCGCCTGTTTCCTGAGCGATGAAGACATCCATACGCTAAGTGATGAGGAAATTCTTAAAATCATCAACTCATAAAAAGAAGAACCATGGGATACAAAATCGCCATTGAAGAAACGCTCCGCCGTGTGGTCGAGGTAGAAGCGGGAAGCCCTGCCCTTGCCGTGTGCATGGCTGAGGACGGATACAACAGGGAAGAGCACGTGCTTACGGACAATGATTTTATCGGCGTCAATATCATGCTGGCTCCCGAAGACAAGAAAGCGCAGGAATATTTGAGCGACAGTGCTTTTCACAGTTTTGTCGAAAGGCGTTTCAACGGCAGCTCTGCGGACATTCCTTTGGAGGACAAAGCCCGACTCGCGTTCGGAAGCCTGGATAACGCCATCCACGACTTTGACAGGCAAGGGGGCAGCCCTTCGGCAGAAGAAAAGGAAGTCTGGCTGCTCTACCGTTGCGATGCCTGGCTCAGCACGTCCAGCCTGGAACTGGTTGCCCTATTCTCCTCCAAGGAAGCAGTGACGGATTATTTGACGAGCAACCGCAAACGCTTCCGGCTGACGCAATGGGACCTGGACTTCTTCCGGGAAAACAGCCAGACCCAACGGGGCGGAACCAATTACATCGCTTTCAGTCATGGCCTTGATCCCGCTCCCGAACCACAGCCGGCTGACACAGACGATGCCTTCTACAAAAAGCCTTTCCG
>CASEYC010000042.1 GCA_949292025.1 uncultured Bacteroides sp.
ATAATATATATTATATATATATTATATTTATATATATATTAAATTATAGACTATCTTCTCTTTTCTCCGGCTTCGACAAGTCAAAATGATAACTGATATCTGATACAACTGATACACTGATACGCCGGGTGACGCTCTTTTGTCTATTCTTTTCCTCAGACCAGCCCGAACCGTAACTTCGCAATTCGGCACGCTTGTGGAAGTCCAGGGGATACGTATCAGTTGTATCAGTTGTATCAGATATCAGTTACCAAAAACTAAGTCAGTATTTGAAACTGCTCCCGCCCAGGAACTCGCGCAAGAGCGACGTGGGCGGGATTTCCTTGTCCTGCAAGGGGATGAAGTACTTGATGAACTTCAGCAGGCGGTAGGCCTCGGCATACTCCGGACAGTTGCGCGGGACGCTGTTCAGGATAGGCTCGGCATGGTAGCGCAAGACGGCGAACTCGAACAGCAAGGCGGAGTTGAACATGACGTCGGCATTCTCCTGGTAGGGAAATATCCACTTGTCTTCACCGGCGCGCACGCTGGGCCAGCGGGAAATGGTCTCCCGGGCGGAACAACCGCGGTAGTTGTAGTCGCGGATAATGCGGCGCAACAGGCGGTTGTCCGTGGTGGGAATCCAGTTGTGGTCGTCCAGCGAGATGGTGGTCAGGGCGGAGACGTATATCTTGAACTTGTTCTCGTCGGGAATCTGGGGCGTCAGTTCGGGATTGAGGGCGTGGATGCCTTCCAGGATGAGGACCGTATTCTTGTCTATGCGCAGTTTTTCGCCCCGGAATTCCTGTTTGCCCTCGGTGAAGTTGAAGCGCGGCAGTTCCACCTCCTCGCCGTCCAGCAAGGCGCGGAGCTGTTCGTTGAACAGTTTGAGGTCGAGGGCGTAGAGCGACTCGTAGTCATAGTTGCCATGCTCGTCAAGGGGAGTCTTCTCGCGGTCCACGAAATAATCGTCCAATGAGATGGGGTAAGGCCGCAGGCCGTTGGTCATCAGTTGGATGGAAAGGCGTTTGCTGAATGTAGTCTTGCCGGAAGAGGACGGCCCGGCAATCAATACCAAGCGGCCGTGGGTGCTGTCGCCCTGGCAACGGTGATAGATTTCATCGGCAATCTGGGCGATTTTCTTCTCTTGCAGGGCCTCGGCCACTTTGATGAGGTCGGTGGCTTCTCCTTTCTGGCAGGCCAAGTTGAAGTCGCCCACATTGCTCAAGCCCATGATGTGGTTCCAACGCAGGTGTTCCTTGAAGATATCCAGCATCTTCTCCTGCTTCACCATCTCGTCCAGCACCAGCGGGTTCTGTTTGTTGGGGATGCGGAGCAGGAGGCCGTCGTAGTACTTCACGAGGTCGAAGAGGTAAATGAACCCGGTGCTGGGCAGGAGGTTGCCGTAGTAGTAGTCCACCGTGTCATCCAACGTATAATAATAAGTGTAGAGCGATCCGGAGGTTTCCAGCAGCTTCACCTTGTCGTTCATGCCCCGTTCGCTGAAGATGCGCACGGCCTCGGTGGTGTGGCATTCGGTGCGGTGGAAAGGAATATCGGCGGCGATGATTTCCTGCATCCGTTGCTTGATGGCGGTGACGTCGGCCAGTTCGATGGGGCGTCCGATGCGCAGGTTGCAGAAGTAGCCCTTGGACACGGGGTGCTCCACGTAGAGCTTGCCTTGGGGGAAAAGCTCGCGTACCGCCTTGTAGAGAATGAAGCAGAGCGAACGGACATAAGTGCGCATACCCGAAGGGTCGCGCACATCGAGAAACTCCACGTCCTTGTTGTTGTAGACCCGGAAATTGAGCCCTTCCGAGCGGTTATTGACCTTGGCGCTGACCACCTGATAAGGAAAATCGAGGTTTAAGCCCTGATAAATCTCCAAAAGTGTGCTCCCAATGGGAAATTCTTTGGAAATATTATTATTTTTGCAACAAATTTGTAACACGTGTTTCATCCTTCCTCTTTTTGTTAGGTTTCACCCCTTAAAGATAAGGCGAAAAACACAGGCCGCAAAGAAACCCATTAAATAATTATAGATGGAATATTCTTTTTATGATTTGTTAAAGTTGCTCGGTTCGCTTGCCTTGTTCCTCTACGGCATGAAGATCATGAGCGAAGGATTGCAGAAGTTTGCCGGCGACCGCCTGCGCAAGATTCTGACGGTCATGACCACCAACCGCGTGACAGGCGTGGTGACGGGCGCGTTGATAACGGCCCTGGTGCAATCTTCTTCGGCCACCACGGTGATGGTGGTGAGTTTCGTCAATGCGGGCCTGCTGACCCTGGCACAGTCCATCAGCGTCATCATGGGTGCCAATATCGGTACGACGGTGACGGCGTGGATTATCTCGGCTTTGGGCTTCCAGGTGGATGTTTCGGCCTTTGCCTTGCCCCTGCTGGCTTTCGGCATCCTGCTGATTTTCTCGCAAAAGAGTTCGCGCAAGTCTGTCGGCGAGTTCATCTTCGGTTTCTCCTTCCTCTTCATGGGTCTTTCCATGCTTCAGGCCAATGCGCCGGATCTGAGCAAGAATCCCGAGATGCTGGCCTTTGTGCAGGACTACACGGACATGGGCTTCGGCTCGGTGCTGCTGTTCGTGCTCATCGGTACTGTCCTGACCATGATCGTGCAGGCATCCTCGGCGACGATGGCCATCACGCTCATCATGTGTGCCAATGGCTGGATCAGTTTCGAGCTGGGCGCCGCCTTGGTGTTGGGTGAGAACATCGGCACGACCATCACGGCCAATCTGGCAGCCCTGACAGGCAACACGCAGGCGCGGCGGGCGGCTCTGGCCCACTTGGTGTTCAATGTGTTTGGCGTCATCTGGGTGCTGTGCGTGTTCCCCTTCTTCACGGGTGCCGTATCCTGGTTTGTGGAGAACGTGATGGGCGTCACGGAGATGTCCGTGTCCGTGCCTTACATGCTGTCCGCTTTCCACACGGCGTTCAATGTCTGCAACGTCCTGGTGCTGATTTGGTTCGTGAAGTTCATTGAGCGGACGGTCTGCATGCTCATCCCGCAGAAGGAACAGGACGAGGAATACCGCTTGCGCTTCATCACGGGCGGCATGTTGTCCACCTCCGAGTTGTCCATCCTGCAGGCCAGCAAGGAAATCCATCTGTTTGCCGAGCGCATCCACCGCATGTTCGGCATGGTGCGCGACCTGCTGCACACGGAGAAAGGCGATGACTTCAACAAGCTGTTCAGCCGCATAGAGAAGTACGAGAACATCAGCGACAGCATGGAGTTGGAGATAGCCAATTACCTGAACAAGGTATCCGAAGGCCGCCTGAGTTCGGAAAGTAAGTTGCAGATACGGGACATGCTGCGCGAAGTGACGGAAATCGAAAGCATCGGCGACAGTTGCTACAACCTGGCACGCACCATCAACCGCAAACGCCAGTCGGACGAAGACTTCACCGAGAAACAATACGAGCATATCCACACGATGATGAAGCTGGTGGACGATGCCTTGGCACAGATGATTGCCGTAGTGGAGCGCACAGAACACGCCCAGGTGGACGTCAACCGCTCCTTCAACCTGGAGAACGAAATCAACAACTACCGCAACCAACTGAAGAACCAGAACATCGTGGACGTCAACAACAAGCTGTACAGCTACCAGATGGGCGTCTACTACATGGACATCATCGGCGAGTGCGAGAAGCTGGGCGACTACGTGGTGAACGTGGTGGAAGCCAGCAGCGACGTGAAAGAAAAGAAATCGGCCTAAGCATACGGCCAGACCAGAAAAGAACAGCGGTTGGCTTGCCGGGACGCTTCCCCGCAGCCAACCGCTGTTTTTGTTCCTACTTATTCACTGGCTTCAAAGTCTTTTTCAGTTCTCTGTTTACACAATGCAAAAGCTATGCCTTTTGTTCGCCCCGATGAATCTTTTGGAACTTATTAACAATATGCCGGTGGGCTCAAGGGGAATGAGAAGTTTGTGTTTCTGTTCCAAACATATTAATTTTGTATGCCGAAACAAAAGAAGTCATGGATATATGGGATAAGAAGAAACGTTCCGCCGTCATGGCAAGAATCCGCAGCAAGGACACGAAGCCGGAACTCATCGTGCGCCGCTACCTCTGGAGCCGGGGCTATCGCTACCGCAAGAACGTGCGCGGGTTGCCCGGCACGCCGGACATCGTGCTTCGCAAGTACAGGGTGGTGATATTCGTGCACGGATGTTTCTGGCATGGGCACGAGGCGGACAGCCATATCCCCGCATCCAACCATGACTTTTGGGAGAAGAAGATTGAGCGGAACAAGCAACGGGACGAGCATAACAAAGAAGAACTACGGAAAATGGACTGGAATGTGATAACGATATGGGAATGCCAGCTCAAGCCCGCCGTGCGCGAACAAACCTTGGCAGAAGTGGAATACTGGATAAACCACGCCTACTTGGAACAGTTCAAGCCCCAACCAGCCAAACCATACACGATGGCCGGAAATTCCCCCGGCGTGGCGGCCGAGGGAAGAGTTGGGTATGGGAAAAGATCGGAATAGTTCCGGCTTATGCCCATAAAAAGTGTTTGGGCATTCGTTCTTGTTTTTCCCTTACGATGCGGATGAAGCCTGCCAAATTTTGGATACTGCTTTGCCACTCTGCAGGAAAACTGGCTATATGGTGGTTGGGGACAACCAGCGTCAGATGAGAATCCTGCATTTCTTTCAGTTGATTTCGAGAAATGCCGGGTTGCATGGTAAAAAGGAATTTTTCCTGTACGCGATCAGCTTCTGTCAGCACTTGGCGCCAACGGTCCTTGCAACTGGTTTTGACTCCCAATATCGTCAGGTCACCAACAGGAAAGAGAATGTTGTGATAGCACTTACCATTAGGAAAGAGGAAGTCTGGCTTTTTGTTATCTTCTGTTACAGCTTGCTCTTCAAAGAATAATCCGTTGTGACTAAAAATATCAGCCAAATGGTGCTCCAAAGATTTGCCTGCCCGTGATTTCCTGCGATTAAGCACCATATTGGCCACCTGTACAAAATCCGCCACACTGGCAAATGGCCTTGAGACAAGCGAACCATAGAATTTTTCTTCCATATGCCTGAATAGACAGAATTCTGTATCAATCCATCCCTGCAAAATACCATCCGGATGTGTTGTCAAAGAAGAATCAGGAATATTGTAAGCCCTATTGTAGCATTCACGTGCTCCTGCCGCCATTATCTTCGTTTCGGGAAGTTCCTTGAAGCGTGCGGTGAATTCCTTAAAAAACTGTAGAATTCGTTCGTCCGACTGAGCAACCCCTGCTGCATCTATTAATTGATTCGTTTCGTCAGGGGACAAATTGAAATAAGCAAGGAATTCATCAATGTCTTCATCAGAACTCAATACATAACCTGCATAATCTTCTTCTGAAAATTTGGCAATAATCAACAGGTCTCCCACATTTTCATCTTGAAGAAATGGAAAATTCCTTCCAAATCGTGTGATACGATATTCATTGCGGGTCTTCTGACCATAATATTTCATACAGCTCTCCGTGACAAAATCGTTTTGCCAGCGGATATGAACCGTTTTTTCCTTGTTTTCGCCTTTCTGTCCGGGCTCGTCAAAAAGGAGAGAAGAAGCACATTTGGGGACATAAAAACCTGCTTGATGGCTTCCCGTGGTACCGGCGTCATTACCGGTAATAAAGCGACACCAAGCAGCCTTAGACTGCTGTACGCTCTGTATGGCTGAGTTCAGAATTTCGTTCATAGTCTTCGATGGCATCAATAAGTTGTTTGGATACAGCTGTTATGAGTGGAACCACTACGGAATTGCCACATTGGCGATAGGCTTGCACATCGGATACCTTTTCCAAGATATAGTTGTCCGGATATCCCATTAGACGAGCGCATTCCCTTGGGGTTAATTTCCGAGGATTCTCTCCTGATTGGGGAATGAGAATTTCTGAGCCGTCCTTGTAGTAACGTGCACTTAAGGTGCGCGTGATGCCATCAAGATCTGCCATTCCGAAACCAAAACCGTTTCCCTTGGCCTTGTGCTTTTCTGCATAGTTTTGTAGATAGTTCCACAATTTGTCGGACAATGTGTATTTCTTATCAGGGTAGTATTCCAATATATCACGTAGCTTTGGCTGTTGCCCGGTAGGTGATGGGAATTCAAACGATTCTTCTCCATGATAGCGTCTTTTGTCGAATCCTACAATCATAATACGTTCCCGATGCTGTGGCACATAATCTTTGCCGTCCATTACTTTGTAATGAATGGAATACTCCAGTTCCTCTAATGTGGATTGAATGACACGAAAAGTGTTGCCTTTGTCATGCGAGACTAAATTCTTCACATTCTCCAAATAGAAAGCTTTAGGACGGTGTCTGCTGATGATGTCGGCCACGTCAAAGAATAATGTACCTTGTGTCCTGTCCTTGAAGCCGGTTTCTCTACCAAGACTTTTTTTCTTGGATACACCGGCTATGGAAAACGGTTGGCACGGAAAGCCGGCACACAAGATGTCAAAATGTTCGGGAATATACCGCTTGGTTTCTTCTTTTGTAATATCTCCAAAAGGCATTTCACCGAAATTGGCCAAATAAGTCTTTTGTGCAAAAGGATTCCATTCGGACGAGAATACACATTTGCCACCTTGTGCCTGCATGGCCAAGCGGAATCCTCCCATGCCTGCAAAGAGGTCTATAAATGTGAATCTGTAATTTAGGGGATCAGGGAATGGCACTTGAAAAAAATCACCAAACAGGCCCGCTTGTAATGGTTCTTTGAGTACTTGTTCAGGAATCTCAGCCAAAGGAAATTTGTAATCAAGATACTCTTTCAGATATTTTCGGGCTTCAATCTTGGAAAAATCGTTGACCACATCTTTCCCATGCAGATAATGGGTTATGACAGCCAATTGATTATCGTATGACTTGGGGCCATAATAATATATCTGTACTTGTTCACCAGAGACTTCCTTGATAGAAATTTTCTCTGGGAAATTGGTAAGACTTATGTCGGACAATGTGATGCTCATCGGTTTGGAGATAAATATTTGGCAAAGGTAGTTCTTTTCCTTTGCTTGCACAAATTTTGGCGTTTCATTCATACTCCCGCACCTCCAGTTCCCCCCGCAATGCCCCCAGCGCATTCTGTGCCAGTGCCTCTAACTCGTCTTCGCCGGGATAGACGCGGACGGGAGCGAGGAAGGACACACGCTCCGTCAGGCGGGAGACCACGTAGTCGCTGTGCGCGATGCCGCCCGTCAGCAGGATGGCATCCACCTGTCCGTAGAGCACGGTGGCGGCGGCCCCGATGCTCTTGGCCGTCTGGTAAATCATGGCGTTCAACACCAGTTCGGCGTGTTTGTCGCCTTGTCCGATGCGGGTGACGATGGTGGGCACGTCCGTTGTGCCCAGGTGGGCGGCCAGTCCGGCATGACCGGAGATGCGCTTCTTCAGTTCCTCGCGGGTGAAGCGGCCCGAATAGCAGAGGTCTATCAGCGCCCCGGCGGGCAGAGTGCCTGCCCGTTCTGGCGAGAAGGGGCCTTCGCCGTCCAAGGCATTGTTCACGTCTATGCAACGCCCCCGGAGGTGGGTGCCGATGGAGATGCCCCCGCCCAAATGACAGATGATGAGGTTGAGGTCTTCGTAGCGCGTGCCCTGTTCGCGGGCATAGCGGCGGGCAATGGCGCGCTGGTTGAGGGCGTGCCAGATGGTGATGCGCGGCATCAAGGGCGAACCGGTGATGCGGGCCACCTCGTCCAGCTCGTCCGTCACGCCGGGATCGGCAATGAAGGCACGGCAACCGGGGATGCGGGCGGCCAGCTCGGCGGCAATCAGGCAGCCCAGGTTGCAGGCATGGGGATGCGCGGCACACTTCGCATCGTGCAGCATCTGCCCGTTGATTTCATACACGCCGCCGGGAATGGGCTTGAACAGACCTCCGCGGCCGATGACGGCGTCAAAGGCCAGGGGAATGCCATCGGCCTCCAGTTCGCGCAGGACAAGGTCTTTGCGGAACCCGAATTGGTCGGTGACTTGCGGGAAAGCGGAAAGTTCCTCCACCGAATGGCGCAGGGTGCGCACTAGGCGTGGCGTCTCGTCCTCGAAGACGGCCAGCTTGGTGGAGGTGGAGCCGGGATTGATGGCAAGTATCTTCATAATCGTTACAACTTTTCACTGGTCAGGCACGCCATGGCAATGCTGTAATACTTCGACAGGCCGGAGTCGCTGCGCGAGGGCAACACCACGGGGCAGACGGGTCCTTGCAGCAACCCCGCCATGTCGGCGTGGCAGAAGAGGGACACGGTCTTGTAGAAAGCATTGCCGCTCTCGATGTTGGGGAAGATGAGCACGTCGGCCTCCCCCTCGATGGGCGAGACAATGCCCTTGATGTCGCCGCTGGTCTTCTCGCAGGCGGTCTTCACATCCAGCGGTCCGTCGATGATGACGTCGCCGAACTCGCCCGCCTCGGCCAGTTCGACAATGTTCACATAGTCCAATGAATGGGGAAACTTGGCGCTGACCTTCTCCGTGCAATGGATGAGGGCGATGCGCGGCTGCCTGATGCCGAAGTGGCGGCACGTGCGGATGGCATATTGTATCATCTCGATGCGCTGCTGCAGGGTGGGCCGGGGAATGACCGCCGCGTCCGAGAAGAACAGCAGCTTGTCATACGTCGGAATCTGCACCACGGCCAGGTGCGTCAGTATCTTGCCCTTGGGCAACAGGCCGTGTTCCTTGTCCAAGATGGCATGCAGCAGGTTGTCGGTATTGATGATGCCCTTCATCAGGATGTCGGCTTCCCCGTCGCGCACAATCTGCACGGCACGTCGGGCGGCGGTGTCCGGGTCTTCCTCAGGAATGACATGCACGAAATCAGGGTACTGCTTCAGCGTGGGATATCGCTCCAGGATGGCCGGATTGCCAATCATCAGGAACTCGGCGATGCCCTCCTCCAATGAGCGGGCAATGGCATACTCCGTATTGGGGTCGTTGGCGCAGACCACGGCGATGCGTTTCCGCCGGTTCAGCGTCTGCAGGTGTTGGGTCAGTTGGTCGAAACTACGTATAGGCTCCATGGTGTCGGATTTTTGGCAAATATCGGGATTTTTGTCGAGATATACGGCATAATGACGGACGATTTTTCGGGGATTTAATATCATTTTGACAATGTTCGGAAGCGTTTGCTTAGCGGTATCCCCGCCCGTGCTTACCCGTACCTGCGCCCGTGCTTACCCATACCCCGAAGCACGGGCGGGGGTACAGGTAAGCAAAACGCAGAAAAACATGCAAAAAAACGCGGATTGTACGGGACAAACACCCGCACAACCCGCAATGGTCCATACCCTCTTCAAATGGGTCAGTCCGGCCCGTTATTGTTTGGCCTCATATATTTCCTTGATTTCACTGCCCGAAAGCATCCGATTGTCATACACGCGGAAATTATCCACGGTCATGTTCGTGGCATTCAGGGTCACGCTGTTCGACAACTTCAGGCTGCCTCCCATCACGAATGTCGTGCCCGTGTCATACGAAGACTGGTTTCCGCCGTTTTCATTGAAATGATTGGCGGTCTCTGTTACAGAGCCTGCACGCAAACCGTCCACATAGAGTGTGTTAGTAATGGTTCCATAGGCCGTTGTCTCAAAGTCGGATACAATGGCGATATGATGCCACTTCCCGTCCGTAAGTGCCGGATGGGTAAAAGCGGTTGCCGCGCCATATTGGTAGATGTTGTTGTAGCGGGTAACTACAAACTTCAAAGCTCCTCCATCCAAGCTCAGCGTGAACATGGGTTCGTTGGCATTGGAAGACAGCAGATGGAAGATGTGCCCGTCGGCAAAGTCCTTGCCCCAGAAAGAGAAGGTCATTTCGCGCGAATCTATAATGGGGCTGCCTACCGTGAATGTCGTGTTTTCCGTCCGGCTGAACTTCAATGCCTGCCCGCCGGACACGCCATCCACGAATGTGCATGTGCCGAAGCCATGTATGGCATTCTCGGTGGCATCTTCGTAGTTCCCGTCAAATTTGTAATAGGTATACAGTCCCTGTGTCACCACGGTCTCTCCGACCACCGGTTCATCGTCACCGCCCTCCGCCTTCGTGGCTGTGACGGTTACGACGGTTTCCTTCGTGCCATCGGAAATGACAAATGTTGTGTTGACCGCAGAGGGCATCAACTCCCGGTCCAAATTCACTTTCAACACTTGGTTGCCGCCTGCGGCCACAGTACCGGACATCGCAGAAACCGTAAGGTAATCCACCGTCAGGCCGGACACTTGGTAATTCAGTTCGGCATTGCCCGTGTTCCGAATGTCAAGGGAGAGTTCCGAAAGTTCTGTGCCGAAATCCAAGATGGTGGGAGACACCGTCATTTCCGCCGCTTCCGCCCGTGGAGAGCAAGACACGGAGATCGTATAAGAATTGCCGAATGCCGCCAACGTCACCCTGGCCGTCTTGGCTTCTGCCAGTTGGTCGCGGTCTACGGCGAACACGATGCTCTGTGTGCGTCCTGCCGCAATGTTGCCCGAAGCCGGATTGGCGGATAACCAAGGGTTCTCTCCCAAATTCAGGGACCATTCGGTGGTCGTGTTGCCCTTGTTGGTGATGGTGACGGCCATTTCGCTTTGCGTACTGCCGAAATCCAGTGTGGAAGGTTCGATAAGAATGCCCGCGTCTGCCTGTTCCGGTCTTAACTGCATGTCACAGTTGGCCGTTTCGCCTACCAAGACCGTCACACTGCGCGTGTTGGTCTCATAGCCATCCTTCATGAATTGCAGGTTATAAGTCTCAGCATCCAGGTCATGGAAACTGAATTGTCCGTCACTGCCTGTGGTAGCGCTCAAACCATTGCCCACGATGCGGACCTGCACACCGCTTAAGGGCGTGGTCGTGCCGCTTTCCGTCACAATGCCTTGGATGTTTCCCGTCAGAGATTCCGCATCCTTCGCGCACGATGCCGCCAGCCATACGGCCGACAGGCATACCCATAGATTGATTAATCGCTTCATAATGAATAAGTATTAAAGAGTTGTTGTTTTGACATCAATACCGCTCGGTCCACTTCTTCCGCACTGTCCTTGACGTGCTGCCCACGGTCTCTTCATGATCCATGTCCCACTTGTGCTGGCAATGGTAGCAGGTGTGATGGGTTTGCCATTTGCTCACCTTGTTGGTGGTTTCCACCAATCCTTTGGCATCGACCACTTCCGAACCGCTGATGCGTCTCTTCACGGAAGACTCGTTGATGTCTTTCCATGACCTGTTGGTGCGATATTCATAGCCCAAATCCGTAAGTCCTGTCTGGGCCGTGTCGAAGCTGTGGCAGTTGCCGCACCGGTGTTCCGTGATGGAGGTCCATGCCCACATCAGCGTACACAGAATCACAATGATTCCTATCACGTAAGCCAGCAGGCACGTGAACCCCTTGAAGTTGTAGTCCAGCCATCGGCCTTCGTACAACATCATTCCCCAAACCAACACAAACGACATGATATGTACCACGCCTTGGTTGGTCGACGGGAACAGATAGCGCACGATGACATAAGGCCATACCCACTTGGCAATGAGCATATTCACCCCGACTATCACGGCCATGGTGATGAGCATGGCAAGAAAGCTGTCGGCGGTCTGGACTACCGGGGCAAAACCGATTTTCCACCAAATCTTGGCCAACGGGATGAGCAAAAGACACCAAAGGATGTTGCCCAGCCAACGCCCTGTCTGGTAATGGGGCGAACCGTCTATGCGCCATTTCCCATTACCTCGCATACCATACAACTTGATTCGCCAGGCAGCATGAAGCATGGCACAACCTGTGGCCAACAGCATCAACGTAAAGAGGGTGACCGGCCAAAAGCCTTTGTGCATCAATATCGCCTTGTGTATAAAGATGCCCGGCAAAGTCAGCGACGCATAAAGCAAAAGAACGAGGTAAAGCCAGACAGCAGAAGGCTTGCAAAAATCGTAATGATACTTCGTTCGCATGACTACAATCACGACTGCCTCTATCACAAACGCCAATGCCAGGAATACCAGTGCCACGCCGATGTCCAGCCCCAATAAATAGAGGTAGGCCGCGTAATACCATCGTAGCCAAAAAGGTACGCGCCAAGAATAATCATCCTTCAAACGATTTGCCTGATATGCTTGTTCGTCAGGGGTATAATCCATTTGCAAGAATGAGCAAGACACATAACCTTTCAAGCCCGAGCCGTTGCTCACCTGCACCCAACCCTCGGTTTCATGCGTGCGGTCAATCACCTCCACAACTTCGCCAGGGGCAAGCTGCCCGACTGCTTCGTAATCCGTACCCGGCCCCGAGCGTACGTTCAAACGGCTGCTTGTATTGACCTTGGCCTTGGAAGAATCACCGGCGAAAGCTGATACGGGCATACAGAGCCAAATGCCTATTGTCAAGACAAGGACGGTCACGAGCCAAGTATGCAATCTATCGTGTTTCATGTCTGTTTAGATTAAAAACATTGTTATTCCAATACCGGACAAGCATATCCGTTTACGGTTTCGTATTTCCATCGGCGATAGGTGGAAGGATCATTTTCATCTACCCAGCGGTTCAATTCATCTACCACATCCTTTCCGTCAAGTTGAATGAGGGAGCAGTTGGAGGAGGAACGGGTGAAATAGCCGCAATTTTCATAAGTTTCAAATTTATCAAAGCCAAATCCTTCTTCTACCCCCATATTTCCTGCAATATCGTTCAACCAAAAGCAATTTATAGCATCACAATAGTAAGTCTGATATCCGGCACTTACCCCTTCCACTATGCCATAACCATTTACATCGGAATAGTTGCAACAATTAGTCAAAATGACTTCCGGATAGTCACCTCCTACGATTCCTCCAACATCCTCATTCCCTGATATCGTACCATAATTGGCACTATTGGTTATAACAAAATTGCCCACATAATTGGCATAGCCACCGCCTGCTAATCCTCCTACGCATTCATCTCCTGTGACACTGCACCTGTTCACAGAGTTCGTAATGGTTACAGTACGATATCTGACAACATTACCTACAATACCACCTATTCTATCTTGTCCTTCAACGCTACCAGAGGTTTCTATATTATTAAGAGTTATATTTTCCGATACATATCCACAAATCATGCCTACATAACCACGACTGCTTTCTACGCGGCCGCTCACCTTCAAATTAGAAATGCTACCACCAGACAGACTTCCAAATAGTCCTGCATGGTACTCAGTAGCAGAAACTTTTAATTCGGTTATCTGATTGTTATTCCCGTCAAAGTTGCCCGCAAAACTTCTGTTCACTCCTATCGGTGTCCAATTTTTATTGGCCAAACTGATATTGGACTCCAGCCTGAAGTAGATTCCTGCATACGTCGTACCGCTATTTACTTTCTCCGCCAGCAGTTTCAGTTGTGCTGCTGTTTCAATCCGAATGGGGTCGCTTTGTGTGCCAGAACCTCCAGCAAATTGGGACGCTACGGACGTGCCGTCCCAGACATCGACTTCGCTATCTGTGGTAGTGAAGGAAACTTCATCACTGTATGCCACACCCGCTTTGTTTTGGGCGTAGGCACGCAGGTAATAAGTGGTCAGACCTTGCAGGCCGGTTATCTGGGTGGAGATACGGTCACCGGTCGGACAAACCAACTTCTCGTCATAAATAGTGGCATCCGGTTGCGTGGACCAGCATACGCCCATCTCTGTAATGTCCGCATTCCCGTCAGAAGTCAATGTGGCGGCAACATCAGCCTTGGTTTTCCCCACATTGCTAACGGATATTGTTCCCCAAGAGGCCAATTCCACTTTGGTCGTGGTAAATTCTGCAGTTTCGCTGTATCCTATTCCGAGTTCATTGACGGCATACGCGCGGACGTAATACTTCGTTCCGTCTTTCAGCCCTTCCAGTTTCGTGCCAAAGACGTTTCCTGTCCGTTCGCAACTTATGCTTTCCTGTTTTATGGTCGGTTCGGGCTCCGTGCTCCAACAGAAGCCACAGTCGGTTATCGTGCCCTTGCCATCATCCGTAATCTGGCTTTGCAGGGTGACGCCTTCCATAGTAATGCCGGACACAGAGACTGTAGCCAATACTGGCAATTCCAAATTTCCTGTGGTCGTCTTGAACTGAATAATCTCACCGTATGCTGTGCCCTTCTCATTGGTGGCGTAAGCACATACGTAATACTCGTGATTCAAGGACAAGTTTGTCAATTCGCTGCTGAACGAAGCCGGAGCGTTCAATTCTCCCAGTTCGGTCTTTGTCTGCAAGTTGACCGTCAGCTCTTTGGTTTCGCTCCAAATATGACCGTGTTGGCTCACCTTAGTGACATTGCCCAGATGAGTCACCGCTCCGTTTGCCGTGGCGGTGGTTCCTTCTACCTGGGTCATTTCGCGGGTTTCCACACCGGGCAAGGTGGGTAGTTTGGTTGTGGTGAACGCCAACACGTTGCTATAGGCAATGCCCTCATTGTTTTCCGCATACAACCGCGCGTAGTATTTTGTTTCCGGTTCCAATCCGGTTATGGTGCCTTCCACAGCCATGGGGGTGCTACAATCGCCCATATCCGTGAAATTCGATTCCTCCAATTCCGGCTCTTCCGATGTGGACGACCAACAGAAACCATACCGGGTAATCTTGGAATAACCCACGGAAACAATCGTGCCCGACAAAGTCGCCCCATTGTAAGCCGTGTTCTCTATCTCGTCCAAGCTGACTGTCGGAGTGGATTTTACCGGAACGGTCAGTTCCACGGGGACGATAATTTGCTCCTCGCCAACGCTGAACACAATTTGCCCTTTATATTCGCCTGCATCCAATGCACCCCGGTTTACCGTCAAGATGATATAATCTTCTGTAGTCACTTTGCCTTCTGTTTTGCTGAGACTCATCCATTCATTGGATACTTGGGCTTTGTACGCCAAAGTCCCCTTGCCCCGGTTGGTCAATGTCAATTGGACTGTAGTTTCAGTTTCTCCCAAATCAATTTCATTAGGGGAAACAGCCAGATCCGAACCGCTGACCTCCATGGTGATGGCCACTTCCGCACTCCCTCCATTGGACGTGATGGCCAAGGTTTGGGTATAAGTCCCTCGCTTCAAGCCCTCGCGGGAAACGGTTACGGTAATGGAGGAAATCTCCTTCTCTGTCTTTCCCGTTGTTCCCGAACAGGCCAGCCACTCGATATCTTCCGTTATCTCCCACTCCAGCACGCCGTTGCCTGTATTGCTGATATCCAACGTGAGTGAAGTCGTTTCCGTTCCAAAGTCCAATGCTTCCTTGTTCAAGCACAATTGAGGATGTATCGGCGTGATGGCTTTGTCTGCTCTGCTGTCTATGCCGGCTTGCACCGTGATGACCCGTGTATCTGTGATATAGCCATCCTTGGTAAAAGTCAGCGTATAGTTCGTCGGCGCCAACTCGATGAAAGAGAATGCGCCATCACTTCCCGTTACCCGCGTATCGCCTTGTGGGCTGATGGCTACAGATACCCCGCTTACAGCTCCTCCAGTTTCCGCATCAGTCACCTTGCCGGAAATGCTGCCATACATATCGCGCTCACTTTCAGCGCAACTGCCTATGCCAATCAGGCTTCCTGCCAAAATAATCAGCAGGATGGCCATTGTGAAATAATTCTTTTGTTTCATGGTTTGTAAATTGATTCATTTAATCCTTCAACTTTACTACTTCTATGGGAACCTCCATCAAGTCGGGCATGCCCATTCCCAGGCTTGCACCGATATAAGTGGGGTCGCATACCAGATATTTCTGCCCGTCCACCAGTACATAGTCTCCCCGCGTGGCCGGATTGTCAAACCGGACTGCCGCAGCCAGGTGACGACCCGGATAATAGAGCAAAACCACCTTCATGCCCAACAGACGACGTACCAACTGGGAAAACAGAATGGCACGGTCCTCGCAATCGGAATAAGCCGAGGCAATGGTTTCTTCCGGAAAGAAGAAATGTTCGTAACCGAACTGATCGCCATCTGTCTTGTACTGAAAGGCGTATTGGGCAAAATGCAACAACGTGTTTACAGCCTCTTCCTGGGTCAGACCTTTCAAGACGGGCGCAATCTGCTGTTGCACGCTTTCCCAAAATGCCTCGCTCAGGGCTGCTTCTGCATAGTAATTGAAATCCACGCAAGGGTAAGTCTCCAGGAAACGGCTATATCCCGGATGATACTGCAGGGTGTAGCTTCGCTGTTTGTCCCGCAGCACTTTGGTCTGTGAACGGTCTCCCAATGCGGGAGCTACATCCAGTGACATGTCGAACCGTTTTGTGGCGCCTCCATACTCCATACGGCAAGTCTGAATGGAAGTCAAATCTTTATGTCCGGCATTGACCACAGTGTAAACCACGCCTTGCTCATTGCCATAGCGGAAGAATACCGTGTTGCTGACGTTACAGCCAAAGGCTATCAAAGGGAACAAGTCCTGCCGCACACGGCCAATTTTCGCCCGATAGCCCATCTGGTTCAGGGTGAATACCGTGAACATCACCTGTTCATTGGTGCTACGTCGCGGGAAATAAGCCGTGAAAACATGATTAATCAGTTGGTACATGCCCCAATCATTCAGTGACAAATCATCCTTGCAAGCCAGCACGCTACCCACCCACTCCATATAAGGCAACCGGGACAGGTGGTTCCAATACGTGGAAACAGACTTCTCATCTACTCCTGCCAAAGCAGGCAACGCGTATGAAGCCTTCCTCAAAGACACCAAGGCTCCATAAAAATCAACTTTCAGCGCAGGGACTTCCACAGGGACAGGCGTCAGTTTCCTCTTGTCCTCATGGGGAGAGGGGAGGGGTAGGCTGGGTGGTTCTATCTCGCCACGTACCGGCACTTTCACCGGGTCGGGACGAGGAGTGCCCGGTTCATAGACGTCAGGCGGTACCGGGTTCTTGATGGGCGGCTCCTTTTTACTGAGGGGATAGTCGGGCCAAGTCTCTGCCAGATAACGTCCGAATTCCCGGTTGATGGAATCATTGTATGCCTTGAAACTCTCCTCTTCCGTCCGGACGTATGTGTCGAAAGCAGCTTCCTGCTCTCTTGCATATTCTTCAAAATCCTTATCCGTCTGGGCATACGCGCCCAGGCAGAAAAGAATGCAACCGGATAATAGCCAATTTCGCTTCATGCCGTTCTGTTATTAAAAATTCAACGACAAGGCTATGCCCCCGGATTGGGAAGCCGCGTAGGGCGATATGCGCAATCGTGCGTCTCCCAGCATGATGGCTTTCCGTTTTCCTTTGGCTGCAATGCCATCTATCACATTCCATAGATACAAAGCCGCCGCACCGGCTATCAGTCCGTTGCGGATGTTTGTACAGTTGTCCGCCCGGTTTCCATAAGTCTGCATTTGGTGGGCATCGTGGGTGGAATTGTACTTCGATTCGTAGGAAGCCCGCAGGCTCTCCGCTACTACGATGCCTGTGACACAGGCGACTTCCCCGATGATGAAGAACAAACCTTTCCCTTTGCTGCCTTTATGGAACTGCGCCCATCCTGGCACAAAGACTCTGCCAGAGAAGGGATAGCGTCCGGTGATGAACGCATTATATTCCTTCAACTCCCTGTCAAAAGCAGCATCCCGGAACTGGCTGGCATTCAATGTATAGAAGTCGTCCGCCCCATTGACATTCCGTTGCACCTGTATCAGGATATAAATTTTCAACCGTCCTCCGCTTAATGCGATAGGTTCCGTCGCGCTGACTATACGCCTTTTCATCCGGTTGAACTTCACCACGGCATTAATGCCTTTTGACGCAATGGTATTGATGTCCTGCTGCGTGATGCCTACCACGCCCAGTTCGTGCAATGACCTCTGCAAGGCATCGGCCCATGCCGCATTTATGGCTTCTTGCTCATCATAACCTTCGCCCACGCCCCAATTGAGGAAATAATTGGCTCCGGCAGGCGTGGCGGGAACCGAATTAGCCCAATACGGGCGCAGCTCCGTCGAGGACTGGGCAAAAGCCTGAACTCCCATCAGCCAAAACAAACATATAAATAATACGTTTTTCATTCTTCTTGATTTAAAATACAATTAAACGACTTGAAATCCGGAATCACGTGTATATCCTTGGCTACTTGGCACAGGATATAGGTGCGGTATCCATGGCGCGTGGTCAGTGACACCGTATGCTGGCATACCTTGTTGATGGGTATTTTCACATAGCGGTTGGCCTCCACCAATAGGCTATCCCCCTCCAACTGCTCCAGTTGTTGCAGGTTCAACGGCACGCCTATGGCAAAAGCGCTTTCCAACACGGCCATGGCGAAAGCTTTCTTTTGGGAAGCCTCTTCGGTAGGACCGTCACCTTGTGAAACCCGATAATAATAGGTGTTGCCCGAAGGCGGTGGCGATTGCACCCATCGGGGCAGGACATATTGTCCCCACGACGAAAGAGCCCCTGCCCACATCAGGACCAGGCAAAGGCTAAGTTTCAACCTCATCTTGACACGTGTTTAACAAGGTTATTGATTTGTGCTCTTGTCCAGCTGTGCGTCCATCTTCTCCATGAATTTGTCCTTGTCGAAATCCACTTTGCGCACCTCCAGTTCTTCGGCCAGCCCTTTCTTGGCATTGTCCCATTGCACGTGCAACGCCACATAGCACGCATACCCGCCTGTGGCACTCTGTGTCAGTTTGCGGCAAGCCACTTCGGCATATTTGTCAATGACTTTGCTCCCAATCATCTTAAGACCGCCCTCCAATTCGCTCTCGTACATCTTTTTGCCGCCGGGCACATTCACGTCCTTGGAATAATCCTCCATGGCGTTCTTGATCATGCCGATGAACCGGGACGAAATATCGGCTATGGCCACCCTATTGGCATCCACAATGGCCCTTGAACGGTCCGGGCGATCTTCGGCAATGCCCAGTCCGGCCATGTATTCACCGGGGACATCACGCGCCTCGTCCTCACAAAAAGTGACCAGCACTTGTTCACCTGCAGGCATTTGGGGTTGGGTAGGGTCGTTCTGCACTTGCACAGGCGCAGGCGTCTGAGGCACAGCGGTCACGGCAGTCCTGCTGCTGCCGCAGGAAGCCAACAGGAAAGATGCGGAGATTCCACCACATAACAGAACCGTTCTCCAGAGGAAGACATTTTTCTTTTTCGTCATTGTCAAAATGCTTTTAGTCATCATAGCAATTTCAGTATTAGCTGCCTATAGAACTTCCCCTGATTCGGCATGGTAAAAAATAAAAAGGCATGGGAGTCTGTGCCGTCGCTTATCCCGAACTCAGGCTCTCGCATGCCCATCTACGAGGATAAGCAACGCGAGCTAGCCCACGCCAAGATAGCATATACAGCACACCATGCCAAGGCACGATGACAGATATACATCTCAACCGGACGTTCCCCCGTTGCCGTATCTTCCCGTAGATCAAATTTGCGAGATTTGAGTTCAGAAGATCACGTTTTGGTAAACGCCTTTATTAAAACAATACATACCCACTAACCCCACCGGGCTAGCTGGATGGGGCAAAGGTAAATATTAAAATTCACATCTCAAACAATCCGGGCACAAAAACGCGCAACTTGTGCCCATCTTTGCCCTGTTTCTCTCCCCCTTCGGATTTTTCGGAGGAATAAATTGCTTGTTTGTCCTATTTCTTTTATTTTTGCAGCAACATCTGTTTTTTCAGTCATTTGCATGGCGTCTTGTGGTCGTGAAGTCAGGACCCTGGGCTGGATAGGACGGCTTGTCTGTCTGCTCATCTTGCTTTGGGGAATAGGGGTCACGGTTTGGGGGCAGGAAAACTTTCCTTGCGTAGGAACCGCGACGACGGTGCTGAATGTGCGTTCAGGGCCGAGCACGCGTTATGCCCGGGTGGGACAACTGAAGCGTGGCGAGCAAATAAAAGTGTTGGCGCGGGTGGTTCCCGATTGGGTGCGGGTGGAGTATGATTCAAAGGTTTGCTACGTGAACTCCAACTACCTGAGATTTTCTTCTTTGCCGGCAACTCCTGCCGATGATGCTGATGGCGGTTCATGGACACTTACTTTGTTCAATTGGGTTTGTGCTTCCATTTCTCTTGTAGTTTTCTTGGGCATCCTGTATCTGTTGCTGAGGCTGCTTCTTCGGGTAGGCATCGTGCTGTCCCGTTTTTTGGCGATAGCCTTCAAATGGTTTAGTCTCCCGTTTTTCCTGTTGAATGCTTTGCAACGTTATTTGGCCAAGCCTTGGTTGCAACTGATGAAGAGGAATCGTTTATCGGATGCGGACAATGCAACATTGCGTCAGTTCCTGTCTGTGCTGAAGATTCCCCTTTACATCGCTTTGTTTCCTGTCCGGTTGGCCAATGCCGTATTTTTCAATATCTTGGTACACAATCTATTCGAGTTCTTTAATTATGTGATGGAGGTGTATGACCCTTACGAATACCGTGAAGGAAGTTGCAACAGGTGGAAATGGATTTATATGTTCCCTTGGCGTCTCTTGAAATATCCGCTCTGGCATGGCACCTTGACGCTGATAGAAAGTTTGGTTTGGACCGTGGTGGATACCGTGTTGCCTGCCTTGACGCTGTTTCATGGGACAACCTCCGAAGCGGCCGAGGCCATTGTGTCCAGTCCTGACCGGGGCGATTCTTACCAGCACAACACGGGTATTTGGATGGTAGGCGGAGGCAACTATGCGGGCAATGGGATTTACTTCGCACCGGCACGCAGCACGGCAGTGCATTACTCCCGGGGTTCGCTGATAGTCTGCCGGGTCACGCTGGGGCGTACATTGGATTTGGGATTGGCACCCCGGCATGTGTTTAATGCCTGCGGGCATCCCGATGCCTTTGTGGCCACGGACTGGGGATTGCGGAATGGGTATGTCACGGGCGAATGGTGGCGGGCAGATGCCGGTTGGTGGGAATATTGCATGTATGACTGGCAAAACCGGTATAATCTCAGTTGGCGCATCCGGCCGTTGTATGTGATGGACCTGGAGTATGGCGGCATTCAGCGTATTCCCGGCGGGATGTGTCATTGGTTGTTCCGTAAGATGGTGATAAAAGACATTTGTAGCTCATTGGGGGTGTAGACTTGGCAAAATGCTGCATTAGTATCCGTTTTAACAGACTTTAGTGTAGGAAAATTGTATAAGTACTTAGAAAATTTTATTATTGCGTTTTCAACCTTTAAAATCAATAGTTATGGAACGAAATAATCTGTCCGTCGGTCTTTTCATAGACGGCGGGTATTATGCAAAAGTCAATGAGGCATTGGAAGATACATGCGCACTGAATATTCGTGTAAGTTCGTTGATGAAGTTTGTCTGTCGTCAGGTGGCTGCTTTGGCTCATTGTGACGCTTCGGCATGTTATATTACAGAGAGTCACTATTTCAGAGGCCGCTATCGGGTTTATGATGCCCAAAACAAGCATTTGCTGTATAGCGAGCGCAAGTTTGAAGACGCGTTGATAGAGAACGATGTCATTTTCCATTACAAGCATTTGCGCGAGGTGCAGAAAGACGGGGAACGGGTGGTCATTGAGAAAGGCATTGACGTATGGTTTGCTTTGGAGGCATACGAATTGTCCATCCTGCGCCATTTCGACTACGTCGTGCTGATTACGGGCGATGCCGACCATGAAATGTTGATGCGCAAGCTGAAAGCCCTGAAGATACATACTATTCTCCTGACGTGGGATGTGGACGATAGCCGGACAACCTCCACAGCCAAATTGTTGCGCGACGAGGCTTGCACGCACATTGAGTTGAGCAAGCTGGTGGCTGAGGATTCCCAATTACTGGCGGAGATCTGCGAGCGCAAGTAGTCGGATATCCTCCGGCTTGTGATCCCGATTTGTTTCACTAAAATACGAAAACCTATGTTACCCTCGGAACATACCGATTGCCTGTTTTTGCTCGGAGGACAGGATCTTGAAATGCAAACCATCCGTGAACTGTTGTCCGTCCATCACATTCCGTATGCCGACCGGCAATTGCGATGGGACAATGCCAAGGTCAGTTGCTACAAGGAAGACATAGAGAAGTTCTGCGCTTCGCACCCGATGGGGCGGATTTATGGCATAGAGTTGGCCAATGATTTGCCCTCGCTTCCTTCTTCCTATCAGTCTATAGACCATCATAATGAGTTGTCCTACCGTCCCAGTGCCTTGGAGCAGGTCTTGCACTTGTTGCGTCTGCCGGTAGAACGTCGGCATCAGTTGGTGGCGGCCAATGATTGCCGGTACATCCCCGGCTTGCAGGCTGCGGGAGCCACACCGGAAGAAATCGCGGAAATCCGCAAGGCCGATAGACAAGCACAAGGGGTGAGTGACGAAGAAGAACGGCTGGCCGAAGAGGCCATAGCGCACCATCTGAAGCGCAGAGGCCGGCTGTTGGTTGTCCGGGCAGGATGTTCCAGTTTTTCGCCCATCTGCGACCGTCTGTATCCTTATCATTCCCTGCTGATTTATACAGCAGACGAATGGGTGTTTTATGGAGAAGGGGCCGATCGCGTACGGGATATGTTCGTTGACGATTACCGGCAGGGGAAACTTTACTGCGGCGGGGGGCCTTCCGGTTATGTCGGAGCTCAACGGGGGACGTACACGGAAAGTGAAATCAACGAATTTGTAGAACAAATAAAATGCACGTATTATGTATAGTTATCACATCTTTTATTTTCCTTTCCGCTGGTCGCTGAAAGGAGATGAGAACATCCGATTCTCGGAACAGGTCAACCTGAACCGTATTCAGGTTTCCGGCGACTCTCAGTGGAAACAAGTACAACTGGACGCGCAGGTTGGGCCGGGCAAAGAAGCCCAAGACACGAAAGATGCTTGCACCGTATTCGATGAACGCCAATACTTTTTCGACTTCGTACACCCGGTGTTGTATGACGATAAGAAGAAAGATCAGGACCCGTTGATACACCATTATGAAAGGCTCGAACCGCAGGGCCAGGGTTTGGTAAGCTATGTCATCCGCGTGGGCGATAAGGAATATGTCCTGCGAGTGGATGCCCTCAACTTGAACTTGTATTCCACTGGGGTAGGCATTCTGTCTTTCTACTTGGCTAATGAGTGTGAAGAGCAACAGTACGAGTCTGCTGTCAGGGATATCAACCAGTTTGGCCGACGTATCATGCCGCCCAATAGTCACGAATTCACATCACGCCGCCAGTTGGCTTCTTCCATCTGCATCCAAGGGTTGGCTGGCGATAGGGACAGATACGAGGATACTTTCGATTATTGTATTCGACCCGAGAATGGAGATTCCGGGAAATTTCCCCAACGTGGATTGTCCTCGGTATGGGAACCTGCCCGTTTCATTCTGCACTTGATAGAAGACTTGTCTCCGGACTTGAAAGTCGTTCCGGTCATAGATGACCGCATGTTGGTGAATTGCTGGTACGGGAACAAAGAATTGTCCCAACAAGTAGTAGAAGACGCTCGGGATGGAAAGGACAGCTTTGTAATGGGGGATTTCTGGTATAAGTATGTGTTCGTAGACGAGGGAAGTGATGATTCCTGTCAAAATAAACGAATGAAAGAACAACTGTTGGAGAAATCCACTTATTACAGGTGGCAAAAGGAAGGAACCCTATATGGGGTCTCGCGCTATTCGTTTGTGGCACTGACTAATACGGGCTTTTTCCCCAAGGTGGTGTTGTCCAGTCACATGCGTACCATCTATGCCCGTTTGTTCGAGCTGGTCATCATCCAGCGGGCTTCCATGCTTCGCTTCTCGGGCGAGGTGACCAAAGTGAGCGGACTGGCGGGGCACAAGAGGAACGAGAGGGAAGTGGCCGACCGCATCAATTCGCTCTACAAGGAATATATCCGCTTTGTCAACCAAATTTATTTCCGGGATGTGACAGCGCAAGACCAAGGCATTGAACTCTATAAAATGCTGACCGCCCAGTTTGAATCTGATGCGCAAATCAAGGACCTGGACGAGGAAATCGGTGAACTCTACCAGTACATTACCCTGCAAGTGGACCAAAAGCGCAACGAGAACGGGGAGCGGTTGAATAAACTGGCTGCTTGGTGTCTGCCGGCCACTATCCTGACAGGTTTGTTGGGCATAAGTTGTAATTTGTACACGGCATGGGACTTTTGGCTCCATACGGCAGTCATCGGTGTGGTGTCGTATATAGTTTGGGAAATCATCAGACGTAAATGGAAGCTATGACTCTGGAAACCATCTTGAAACACTTGTCCTACCGGCGGATGGACATCCGATTCTTCGCGGAACGTCCTGTGCAGATGCGGCACTGGATAGGAGCCGTGTTGCGCAACAATTTTTTGTGTGCTGCCGAGGAGGTCCGCGATGCCCAAGGCATATCCTTGCGTCAGCGGCTGGACACGCTACCTTTGCCGGAACAGCATTTCTTGTACGGACAGTTGTGCGGGGGATTCCCGAAAGGCTTCTTCTTCGATTGCAGTGACATCCCCTATGAGGCACCGGGATTTGTCCTGCAAGCCAATCGGGTATATACCGTTTCCCTGGTTCGGGTGGGTCGTTGTGCCGGTGCGGATGAGGAATTCGTGGAGGCGGTTCGGCGCATGTTTGCCCGGGGATTTGGTCATCCTGTAGTTCCGTTGTCGGTCATCGACATCGTGGAAGATACCTATACGTTTGCCTCGCCCGATGCGCGAGACATGAACGGTTGGCTGGAGTTGACGTTCAAGACGCCTGTTTGCCTGATGCGCTCCTCGCGGGAGGACTCCCAAGGCTATCAGAACAAGCTGAACTACTTTCCTTCATTCTATCAGCTGATGCGCTCGTTGAGCTATCGGCTGCTGACGTTGGGCATCTTGTACGGGGATTGCGACCCTTGGACGGACCGTCGGCAGATGGACGACTGGGTGCAGGACTACATTGCGCCATCGGTTCGTGCCATGCTGATGCAAGCCGACTTGCGCTATGAGAAACGCTATGGCACACCCAAGGGAGGAGAAAAATCCGTATATGTCATGGGTGGCTATGTCGGCAAGTTGGCTTTCGGGAATGTTCTCTTTGCCTATATCCCGGTATTGGACTTTGCGTCCGGTCTCGGTGTCGGAGGGGACATCCAGTATGGGCTGGGTTGTTTTGCGGTTAAGTATAGAAATCATAAATCAAATACAAAAGGCTATGAAAGCGACTATTAATTTAAGACAGCAGACGCCGATGTGGCATTTCCAAGCCGATACGGCAGGGTGCGTCTTGCGTGCCACGGAGGTCAAGCCCAAGCTGGACAAGTTCCTGCGAACCCAGGAAAAGTTGGATAAAAGCTGGTTCGTGAAAGGCCGGGAGGATGCCTTGGACTACAAGCTGTGGTTTGTAGCACCCGATGGGTGTCCTTCGGAGCTGAAGAGCCAGCATTATCCGTTGTTCTTCGGCAACATGGGCGGCGGGCAACAGAAAAAACTGATTTTCTACAAGGAGGCAATCGAAATGCACCTCTTCTCGTTGAACGATGCGCTGATAGGGTGCATCAAGAGACACCTGTTTGAATTCTTTGCCACGCACAGTTTTGGCACTCGGCAAGACAAGGGCTTCGGTTTTTTCTTCCCTGAGGATATTGATGAGAAAAAGGAGGATTTCAACCAACCTTTCGGGGCGCACTATCAGTTTGACTACCAATGGATGGATTACGGCAAGAAATTCTCAGACCCGACAAAGGAGCCACCCTATTCCTCTTGGGAATATAGCTATGTGGAGACATTCAAGGCTATTCATTATTTCCACAAGCTTATCCGTAGCGGCATCAATGAGGGAAAGTGCTACTATAAATCCTTGATGTATCATTATGCCCGGAAAAAGGGGTTGCAGTGGGACAAGCCCACGATACGCCATCACTTCCAGTTCTACACCAAGGTCTATCGGTCCTTCTGTGGACAATTGGACTCTCCCTATCAGGAGACCATCTTCAGGAGAAACCGGCAGCCGGAGGTGAAAGTCTATAAGGTGAGGGATGACATGGTGAAGGAGTTCTCGACAGTTGACTCTGAAAGCGAACTGTTGTTCCGTGATGCCCTGGGACTGGCCAGCGAACAGCAATGGAAAGCCTACGAGGATAGCATCAGCATCAAGGCTCAAAGCGAGAATTTCGCCCGCTTCAAATCGCCTATCCTCTATCGGCCGGTCATTCGGGGAAACAAGTGCCGTGTTTATATCCATTGGGATGAAAGTAGCTTGGAGGACTTGAAGGCACAGCGTTTCACCATCAGTCATAAAGGAGGACATAGACCTGAAGTGGAGAAACGTCGGGATGCCATAGCCCCTTTGACCGGAATGCACGTATATAAGGATTTCTCATTGGAAGATTATTTCACCTTTATTTCCAACCATTACAAAAAGGGCATCCGTTTGCGCGGAGGCGAATGGAAAAATTTTTATATTGAACAAATTTTTTCACCCCATCAAGAGAATTTTCGAGCTGTAATAACCCCTAATACCCCAAAGCCATGAACACAGTATCTACCAAACGATACATAGGCATCAGCCTTGGCCCGATAGATCGTATCTTGGACTATGCCAAGAGCACACGCGCCATTTGGGCCTCCAGCTACCTGTTTGCTTACTTGGGCAAGCAGATAGCGGGAAGATATTTCTTTGAGAAAGGCAATCGCTTCTTGAAGCCGTGGATTACGGCGGAAATGTTTGATTTGAAAGACGGCGTAGGCCGTTTCCCCGACCAATACATCTTCGAGACAGAGGCAACAGTGGCCGATGTGCGGCAGTATTGCAACGGCGTGCTGGAGAGTTTGGCCGGAAACATGGCCAACGTGCTGAAATCAGAATCGCAGGCCGATGAGATGGCCAACTACCTGAAGCACGTCTTGCGCATCATCATCGTGGAGCGGCAGTTTCCTGAACAGACAGAAGACCAAGCAGTTGTCCAAGATCTGCAAAAACGGCTGGGGGCGATGGAGTGCCGGGATGCCTACCTGGCCGAAGAAACCCGGAACTACTTGGCTGCTTTTTTTGAGAGTACTTCCACCGAGTCGGCGTTGTACCAAGATGTCACTGTCACTGACAAGCAAGGACGGCTGTTCAGCACCATCTTGGAATGCTCGGCTGGCGAAGAAGGAAAACCTTATCGGACAGAGTTGCTCAAAGAGAATCCGAAGCTTTCCTTGAAGCCCTATCAGAAATACATTGCGTTCGTTTCGGCCGATGGGGACAACTTCGGAAAGACGTTGGCGACGTTGGGCGACGTTGCCGGGAGTGTCTTCATGGCGTACAATCTTGCCATTCGGAAGCTGGTGGACGATTATGGCGGTCAAGTCATCTACCAGGGCGGAGATGACATCTTGTTTTTCGCACCGGTGTACAACCAGGGGAAAGACATTTTCCATTTGCTGAAAGGCATCGACACCTGTTTTGCAGAGATTCTGCATAAGAACGAGGCGGTGAAGAAGCATCTGGCGAATCTCCCGGTTGAGTGTAAACCCACGCTCTCTTACGGTGTGTCCATCTCCTATTACAAATATCCCATGGCCGAGGCCAAAGACTTGTCAGGGAGTTTGTTGGAGGAAGTGAAGGATGTGCCCGCCAAAACCCCGAAGAACAAGATTCGTTGGAGGGCACGCAAGCACAGCGGCCAGCTGTTCGGGGGCACGTTAGACAAGAATCAGCCGGAACAGTACGAGAAGAGCATCCAGTTGATAGCCGGTGCCTTGTCCGGCGATTCCAACTTCCTGCATTCGGTGACCCATTGGCTGAACCGGCAGCAACCGGCCTTGGGTGCCATCTTGAACTTGGAGGGAGACGAACGCGCCGTCTGTCTGGACAACTATGTGGCCAACAGTTTTAATGAACCCGGACACCAGAAGTACACGGTTTTCTTCAGTGCATTGAAGGCTCTCTTGCTGGCATACCCGAAGAGTGCAGGCATAGACGCGGCGCACAGGATATTGCGTTATGTGGATTTGTTAATAAAGAAGGAGGACAAATGAGTTACACGTATATGGTCAGGCTGAAGCCCATAGATGGCTACTACTTTGGTGGCGAGAAGACATTGGGCGAGGGTGATGCACAGAATTACTATGTCAAGTCCAATCGGCTTCCACAGGTGTCGGCGTTGGTGGGCATCATCCGTTATGAAATCCTGCGGCAAAAAGGTTTGCTCTCTTACGACCCCAAGCAAGAAGGTAAGTTGGACGAGGTGGAGCGGCTGATAGGCCGTCAGGGGTTCAGCATGGACGAGGGTGGACCGGAGACATTCGGCATCATTCAGAAGTTGTCGCCCCTCTTTGTGGAGAACCGGCAAGAAGGACAGTTCTACACCCCGCTGCCTTTGGACGACGGGGTGAAGGTCAGCCTGTTGGAGGAGAAATGCTCGTTCTCCCCGACCAGTACACAGGCGTTGGTGACTGACTTGGAGGGGTATGACCCCAAGACGTACAACAATTACAGGTATTGGGTCAGTGGTGATGGGCACAAGTTATGTGAGGATGAAATCTTCTACACCCGGGAACAAGTGGGCATCACGAAGAATGGAAAGCCGGAGAATGAGAAAGATGCTTTCTTCAAGTTGGTCCTGATGGGACTAAACGAGGCTTTCAACTTTGCTTTTCAGCTGGAAACGGGCGAACGCATGGATGAAGTCCGTCAGGGCTTGTGTACCTTGGGCGGCAACCGTTCCATATTCCGGATGGACTTGACCAAACAGGAGGAGGCTATTGACTTCTGCACGTATTTCCAAAAGTTGAAGCGGGAAGGCCGCCTGTTGTTGCTGGGCGATGCTTATTTGAAAGACGAGGAGCGTGACCAACTTCCTTTCTTCTGGGGCACCAGCACGTGCAACCGTTATATCGTGACGAAACATGACAAGGCCCACCATTGGCGGAAGCCGGACAAGACGGAGAAACTCTATCATCTCTTGGCACGCGGGGGAGTTATCTATAACGTGTCGGCGGAAAGTATCCAATCCCCTCGCCTGAACAACGTGGGGCTGAACATATTCATCTAATCCTTAATTTTAAAGAACATACGACAATGAAAGCATATATCTACCAAATAGAAGCCATCAGCAACCTCCACGCAGGCAGTGGCGAGGCCAACGAGGGCGTGATAGACAACCTGATACAACGGGACTCCGTGACGGGGCTTCCCATCATCAATGCCTCCAGCCTGAAAGGGGCGTTGCGCGAGCATTTCAAGGGGCAGGACAAAAAGTTGATTGAATACATCTTTGGCAGCGAAGCCAATGACAAGGAGAAACGTGAGGCAGGTGCTTACCGCTTCTTCGATGCCCGGTTGCTGGCCATCCCCGTACGCACTGACAAGGCTCCCTACTTGCTGGCTACCTCGCCCTTGGTGCTGAAGGATTACCTCCGCACCTTGGGATTATTTGGCTTGCCGGTGGACAAAGACCTGAAACAACTGGCACAGCAGTCATCGAATACTCCCAAAGTGACCCAATCTGCTCATAACCAAGCCCGGATAGAAGACTTGGTAGAGACGGCTGCCTACAAGGAACCGTTGAAGGGCTTGCCGAAATGGTTCTGCGAAGCCGGTGTACTGCTGTCGGACACGGACTTTAGGACGCTTTGCGACAATGACCACTTGCCTGTCTTTGCCCGCAATTACCTGAACAACGGACAGAGTGAGAACTTGTGGTACGAACAGGTGCTGCCGCGTTTCAGCCGGTTGTATTTCGCGGTGCTGGTGCCCGATGGAGATGCCCAGTTCCGGCAGTTCAATGCGCACATCACCCGAAGCTTGGTACAAATCGGTGCCAATGCCACC
Source organism: uncultured Bacteroides sp. (assembly GCA_949292025.1). GTDB lineage: Bacteria > Bacteroidota > Bacteroidia > Bacteroidales > Bacteroidaceae > Bacteroides. The sequence goes on from CASEYC010000042.1 coordinate 29,643, forward strand.
GTGGGTTACGGCTATTGCCGGTTGACGAATGTTTCTAACTCTTAACGCAGCAAGCATGATGAAGATGACAGAACAATGGATAACCCAGGCTGCGGCAGCCTTGCAGCAGGTGGGGATTGTGGTGAAGAAAGAGGAAAAGGATCGTCCGGTCGCTTACTTCTTTCCCAAGCCGTTCAAGGGGTACATCTCTTCCTTTGCGGCTACCGTGGTGCAGTCCGGCCTGTTGCCGACGCTGGACATTTATGAGAAAGAGGACAGTGCCGCTGAGGCTTCCCGGCACTTGTTGCCGCAGGCCATTGCCGAACTGCTGTGCCGCATGCGTGTCGTGGGGCGGAACGAAGGTCAGCGGCTTTCCGAGTATTGGGAACAAGCCGCTCAGGATCAGAAGAAGGAGTTCCAAAAGAAAGTGGAACAGGCACTGGTGGCCTTGAAACTGGCCATACGGATGTACAAGGCGGTGAAGCCGGAGGACTGTCCGCCAGGGACGGCGGGCTGTAGTCATGCGGGACAAACGCAGGTGCGAGAGCCGGAAGAGGAACACATGCAACAAGCACCGAGGGCTTGGAATGGCCCGGCAAACTGCCATGCCAATGTGGGCTGGCTCTACTACCGGGAGTATTACCGCGATTATGCGGTAAATCGTGGGAAGGTTGTGAAGTATCCGGGCCGAAGAGGGGGACGCGATATCGAAGAGACGATGAACAAGCATGAATACCTGTTGAAGTATCGCAGAAATCCCTTCTTGCTCAGTTCAAAGCTGGACGGGATGCTAGATGCCAATCGACAGTTGTCCGGGGATTTGACGAAAGCGGGATTTGCCTCCTTGGCTTTCCGCACGCTCTATCCGGGTATGATTATCGGGTTGGGGTTGAGCCATGGCACTCCGGTAGATGGTGACCTGAAGTGTGGCTTCCAGTTTGACTACGCCACGGGATTGCCCATCATTCCGGGTTCTTCCGTGAAGGGGGTGTTGCGCAGCGTGTTTCCCGATCCGGACATCAAGGAGCAGAATGAGCGGAACATGCAGAAGGCCCGGTATATCGCCCGTTTGTTGCGTGAGCAAAAGATTAAGCTGGATGAAAGGAATATGTTTTCTGCGGTTCGGCAATTGGCCAAGCAGATTTTCGAGCATGACGAGGCCAAACGGTTTGGCATGGATGTGTTCATGGATGCCATCCTCACCGGTCCGTCGACAGGAGAATTTTTGGCAGACGATTACCTGACCCCGCATGACAAATATAAAGACCCGGTACCTATCCAGTTTCTGAAGGTGTTGCCGGACATCGAGTTTACTTTCTTCTTCAAGCTGACTGCTTTCAAAATCGGCGAGAAGGAAGTAGATAAGCTGGATTTGTTCAGGAGCATCCTGGAGGATGTGGGCGTCGGGGCAAAGACCAATGTGGGATACGGACATCTGGAGTTAAAAAAATGAGATGAGCAAGAAAAGCTTGTTTTCCAATTTGTGCCAGGAGCGCACCCTGCTTGCGGCTTGGAAGCTTGTCAAGCAAAAGGGGGCTTCCGGAGGAATCGACGGCATATCCATCGATTCCTTCGAAGAAAGGCTGGGCATGCATCTGGCACAATTGAAACAAGCACTGCTTGCCAAGTCCTGGCAACCGGAACCTTACCTGCGCATCAGCATACCCAAAAAAGAAAATGAGCGACGCACACTGGGTTTGCTCAGTATCAAAGACAAAATCGTGCAGCAAGCTATCAAACTGCTGGTTGAACCCCGGTTTGAAAAGATGTTTGTCAGCAACAGCTATGGATACAGACCAAGCAAAGGTCCCAACAAGGCCATTGGTTTTGCACGAGCATGTATACAAAATAAACTGTTTCGCTTTGCCTTGCGCTTGGACATAGACAATTACTTTGATACCATTGACCATGACATTTTGTTCCGCAGGGTGTATCCGTTGGTGGCAGACGATGAGGTGTTTCGCTTAATGCAACTTTGTGTAAAGATGGGGATGGTCAATAAACGGTGGCAATGGAATGAAATTACCCAAGGCGTTCCCCAAGGAGCCGTATTGTCACCTCTCCTGGCCAATCATTATCTGCACTCATTCGACCAGTTCGTATTGTCACGAACCAAGTTATACGTCCGTTATGCAGATGACTTCATCATCGGGTGTCAGACCCAAGAAGAGGCTGAGACTTTATTGTCCGATTGCTCAACTTTCTTGGAACAACGCTTGAAGCTGAAACTGAATACCCCCGTCATCTCAGACATTAACGAAGGCGTGGAGTTCTTAGGAATTACCCTGAACAAACAGGGACTATCCCTGTCTGAAGAGAAGAGCAAACAATTGACGGACAGAATTCAATCTGTAAAGTGGACAGGGCGTTGTTTCAATGCCGAAGGCTTGGATGCCTTGAAAGGCATCCAAAATTACTATGCAACCTTGCTTCCGCAAACCTACTTGCTGAAGCTGGACGATGCCTTACTGCTCCATTTGCGGTCATTCATCCAAAAGTGTTGGCGAGAGATTCCAAACAAGTCGGTCTTATTGACCGCCTTGAAGGAAATTCCCTTTTTTGCCGAAGAAAACATACTCAAAAAACACTCGCTGAAAGCGGATTTGGTCAATACCTATCTGTTGGTTCGCTCGGCAGATATCCAGCAAGCCAATGAACAGAAAAATAAAAAACTGATTTCCAGGCGAAAGAAAGAATACAGGCAGCGGGAGAATGAATCCACAGAGTTGGTTATCAATTCGTATGGCACATTCATCGGTGTTGACCACAAAGGTATTAAACTGAAAATCATGGGTAAACGCCATCGTGTTCCCCCTATGCCCAACTTGCAACACATCACTGTATTATGCGATGGGGTGAGTATATCCAGCAATGCTTTGAGCTATTGTATGCAGAAACACATCGGTGTTGATTTCTTCTCTCCCGTAGGAAAGCATGTAGGCAGTTTTCTGGCACCTGTTTTTATGCACACTTCCTTGTGGATGAAGCAGGCCGCTCTTCCGTTGGATGCCAAAAGCAGGTTGGCGGTTAGCCTGATTACCGGGAAGTTGAAGAATCAGATGAATCTGATAAAGTACTTCCATAAGTACCATAAAGAGGGTTCGGAAGCCTTGAAACAGAAATATGCGGAGATTCTCCCGAAACAGAAAAGCATCATCACACAAGTCAAATCACTGACGGGAAATCCTGATTATGCAGCTTTGCTTATTTAACTGGAGGCTAAAGGAGCAGAATTGTACTGGAGCTATATGCGAGAGTTGATAAAAGATGACGGAGTGGCATTTGAACGTCGTGAACGGCATGGTGCCAAGGATTTGGTAAACTCGCTCCTGAACTATGGCTATTCCATACTATATGCACGGATATGGCAGGCGGTATTGCGCCGGAAACTGAATCCTACAACCAGCATTATCCACGTGCCACAATCCGGCAAACCTACTTTTGTCTATGACATCATCGAATTATTCCGGGCACAGGCGGTTGACCGAGTGGTCATATCCTTGGTACAGAAGAAAGAGCCACTGGCCTTGAGGGATGGACGGCTGGACAGCAATACTAAAAAACTGCTTGTACAGAATTTGGCCGAACGTATCAACCGGTATGAGAAATACAGAGGTGTGGAATGCAGGCTTTGTGACATCATTAACTTTCAAGTGAAAGAGATAGCAGACTATATTGACTCTGGTGCCAAATACAAACCTTATATAGCGAAATGGTAATGAGAAGGATAAACAAGAAGAAGGATTTTTGGGTAATCGCTTACGATATCGCCGATGATTTGCGAAGATCCAGAATTGTAAAGCTCATAGAGAAATGTGGAGTAAGGGTGAACTACAGCGTTTTTGAATGCTTGTTGACCGATGTGCAGCTCAAAAAATTGCAGGAAGAGATAGGCAAACTTATGCTTCCATCAGAAGACAGCGTTGTTTATTATCCCTTATGCTTGGATTGCTATAGTAAAATTATCTATACTCCCAATCGGCAAACTAAACCGAAAGTTGTAGCGGTCGTTTGAGCTCGGAGGGGTATGTGCTCTTTGACATGCTGGTAAAATCACTTGCGAAAAATCGACAAAAGGATAGGATGTTGATTATTAGCAGATTGCATTTCGCTTCCTTAAGAAGTTCTATTAAAACTCTTTCGCAAAACCGTTCCTCTTTGGAAAAACGGGCAGGTTTGCGAAATTTGCTATTGAAAGATTTTGTATAAAGCTGATAATCAGAGTTGTAAAATTGCTCTCGCAGAGCTATATTTCGCAAATAACCTTAGGAAAAATGCATCAGCCAAGATTTGCGAAACTTTTAGAAGAAGCAAACGATTGAGAAATAGGTGTTTGCAAATTTGATTTCTACAAATATGCTTGGACGATATTTTAAAAATCCGTATATTTGCGAAGATTTTAGTGGCCATGGCCTGACATGCTGGTTTATAAGTGGTTATGTGGACAGGATTATATCATTGTTTTTTCAATGATTTGATAATCAGTCGACCACATGGGTTACTGCTGCGGCGGTATTGAGACATGCATTTAATTTTAGGGGTTAATAATATGGTAATACCACATGGGTTACTGCTGCGGCGGTATTGAGACCCGATACACGTAGCCTTATAATAGTTTATAAATACCACATGGGTTACTGCTGCGGCGGTATTGAGACAATAAGATAATTCTTTACGAATAGCCTCAATTACCACATGGGTTACTGCTGCGGCGGTATTGAGACGGTTTTTCTTCTTCCTCAATGGTCTCAACGCAGACCACATGGGTTACTGCTGCGGCGGTATTGAGACTCCCAGCTATGAAACAGAAAGCTGATTACCGCAACCACATGGGTTACTGCTGCGGCGGTATTGAGACAATAAT
>CASEYC010000043.1 GCA_949292025.1 uncultured Bacteroides sp.
AAACAGTGGCGAAAAGACAATAAGAGCTATCAGAGCCAAGATACAGTCTACAAAGCGTTTAACATTACGCTCAAAGCCATTCATACCGTCGCGAATGAAGCGGTCATCACGAACAGGCGCATTGGGATTCATGGTTTCCATATCTGGTGATTATTTTTTTATGAATTTAGTGCGTGCAAAGATAGATAAAATCGGCCTATTTGCAATAAGATAAACTGATAAAAAGAAAAGAACAAGGCGGAATCCTCGAAACCGACCTCTCTCTTTGGTAATTCTATAATAATGCCGTATATTTGCATTGATTTGAAACACAGAGACACTGCATCATCTTATGGCACTGAGCAAAAACCGGATAAAATACATACATTCTTTGGAACTGAAGAAAAACCGCGATGTAGCGGACGTTTTCTTGGCTGAAGGTCCAAAACTGGTAGGAGAACTGTTGGGACACTTTCCTTGTCAATTGCTGGCAGCCACACCCGAGTGGAAATCACCTCATACACATATACATACAGAGGAATTCATAGAAGTGACAGCCGAGGAACTGTCACGCGCCAGTCTGCTACGCACGCCACAACAGGTGTTGGCCGTATTCCGCAAAAGGAAGGATGCGGACCACAAAGCCGAAATAACCCGCTCACTTTGTCTGGCCTTGGACGGTGTGCAAGATCCGGGTAACTTGGGCACCATCATCCGACTGGCAGACTGGTTCGGCATCCGCCACATCTTCTGTTCATCCGATACAGCCGATGCCTACAGCCCAAAAGCTGTGCAGGCCACCATGGGAAGCTTGGCACGTGTACACATCCATGTGACTGATCTGACCGCCTTAATCCAGGAACTGCCTACAGGCACACCGGTATATGGCACTTTTCTGGACGGAGAAAACCTGTATAAGAAAACTTTAACCAATAACGGCCTGCTCATCATGGGCAATGAAGGACGAGGCATTCGCGATGAAGTGCGAACACTGGTGAACCAACGCCTCTTCATCCCGGCTTATCCTCAAGAGAGGGGGGCGTCTGAATCGCTCAATGTGGGAGTGGCTACGGCAATTGTCTGCGCCGAGTTCCGGAGACAGGCTTCATCGCATTGAAATCAAAAGGATGATAGTGAAAAACCAAGTTCCCGTTTTCTATCCGAAGAACGCCGGGCAACCACTCCGTACCTGCCATCTCACCTTCAAGAGGCAGATAGCGAATCATACATCCTTGCTCCACCTCAACGACCTGGTTTTTCAAGAACCCACAGCCAGGCACATACAAATAATGGGAAGCATAGCGTCGCATTAGGGATTAACTTTTAACCGGGCTGATGAACGGGTATGCAATGTGCGGGAAACCACCGGCTGTTTCTGCTGAACAGAATCAACCACCTGTATCGTGTCACCCTTGGCGTGGTAGCGCATCAGCGACACGCTGTCTGCCAACAGAATCCGCCCCGAGGCTTGACGGGGATAATAGATGAAGCCACTCACTTTCTCTATCTGCCCCATAGTATCCGCACTGACACTAAGCGATTCCCATCCTGGCTGAAGTACAGGGCGAAGGGCATAAAGCAAGGTATCCTTAGCATAAACCACTTGCAGCCCCATGACTGGTGCATAAAGGGTGTCGCGGGAATGCTCCGCACCACCGCCGATGAAATTGAAGCGGACATTCCAGCGCAGGGTGTCACGCTCCATGAAGTTGGGGTCTGAAGGCAACTCGAATAAGACGCGGTTGTCGTGGGGCATACCCGTCAGGTGGTACACCGGCTCCCACGCCCACACGTCAATGCTGTCGCCCGGCTGGGATTCCTTGGGCTTGTTGTCCCGCAAGGCAATGAGGTCTTCCACCTGGTCTTTCGCGGCTTTCAGGCGGGCGTTGACCTTCTCGTAGACGGTGCGGAACGCCTCGGGATGGCGCGAGAACCATACCATGGACGTGTCAAACTGGGCCTCGGTGATGCCGTGCTTGCGAAAGACGGATTCGATGTAGAGCACACGCTTGTAGTTCTCGTTGTAGGGCAGTTGCTCGCCCAGAGCCTTGGCCACGTGGTAGTCATAGAGCACCACCTCCATCTTTTCATCGGACAGCACCTCGCCGGGACGCTTCACCTGGCAGGATGCCAAGCAAGCGAAGGCGAATGCCACGCCACACCACCGTATGCCTTTCTTCCAACTCATTTTTTCTTCACAATCTGATGGAAAGCGTCATTGAAGGACCTGCCGTAGAACAGAAACAAGGCGATGACCCCGCAACTGATGGCCGCGTCGGCAAAGTTGAAGATGGGACTGAAGAAGATGAAGTGCTCTCCGCCCACAAAGGGCATCCACTGCGGCCAATAGGTGTCGATGATGGGGAAATAGAACATATCCACCACCTTGCCGTAGAACAAGGGGGCGTATCCTCCGCCTTCGGGCAGGAACGTGGCCAACTGGACGGGCGTGCTCTGGCTGAACAACACGCCATAGAAGACGCTGTCCACGATGTTGCCCAACGCGCCCGTCAGGATGAGGGAGACGCACACGATGAAGCCCGTCTTCAGCCTCTTCTGACGCACGCACTTGTAAAGGAACCAGGCAATGAACGTCACCGCCACCAAGCGGAAGAGGGTGAGGAACAACTTGCCGAAAATCTCCATGCCGAAGGCCATGCCCACATTCTCCGTGAAGAAGATGTAGCACCAGTCGGTCACCCGGATGCTCTCGTGCCAATACATGTGGGTCTTCACCCATATCTTGATGACCTGGTCAATGACCAGGACGGCCAGAATGATGAGCCAGGCGATCCGGCCCTTTGTTAAGAATCTGTTCATTCAGTCAAATAGACAAATGATAATTTACTTCTTCCCGCTGTTCTTCGCCTCGATGCTCAGCGTGGCATGGGGCACGGCGCGCAGGCGTTCGGCGGGAATCAACTTGCCCGTCTCACGGCAGATGCCGTAAGTCTTGTTCTCAATGCGCACCAAGGCGGCCTGCAAGCCTTGGATGAACTTCAACTGACGCTGGGCCAGGCGGGTGGTCTCTTCCTTGGACAAGGTGTTGGCACCTTCTTCCAGCACCTTGTACGTGGGGGAAGTGTCGTCCGTGTCATTGCCGTCCGCGCCCGTCAGGCTGGCCTTGAGCATATCGTAATCACGTTGGGCCAACGCCAACTTGTCTAAAATGATAGCCCGGAATTCTTCCAATTCGGCATCCGAGTATCTGGTCTTTTCTGCCATAACAATACTGTGTTTAAAGGTGGTATTACAAATGTTTTTTATATTCTCACAACGCTGACAAAGAGGGAGAAATCATCGAAACTGAGTTCCGTCCCGTCCTTCACCTCATCGGCCAACGTCAATTCTGTTCCTAAAACTTGGTTGCAAATATAGTCTTTATATTCGGTTACTGCACCATCTGTTTGCGGATTTTTAGAGATTGTGATACTTATTTTGTCCGTAATCTCGAATCCGCTGGACTTGCGCAGGTTCTGGATGCGGTTGACCAGCTCGCGGGCAATGCCCTCGCGGCGCAGTTCCTCGGTGATGGTCACTTCGAGGGCCACGGTCAGACGGCCTTCGTTGGCCACCAGCCAGCCGGGAATGTCCTCGCTGAAGATGTCCACGTCGGAAGTCTCGATGACTGCCTCGGAGCCGTCGGGCAGGTGGAGCGTATAGGCGCCGTTCTTCTCCAGCTCGGCAATGGCCTCCTGCGAGAGATTGCCCACCTCGACGGCCACGGCCTTCATCTGCTTGCCGAACTTGGGACCCAGCTTCTTGAAGTCGCACTTCACCTTCTTGACCAGCACGCCGGCCGCGCCGTCCACGAACTTGATTTCCTTGACATTCACCTCGCTCATGATGAGGGCTTTGACGGCCTTGATGTGGGCGCGCTGTGCCTCGTCCACCACGGGAATCATGATGCACTGCAGGGGCTGGCGCACCTTGATGTTGACCTTGCGGCGCAGGGCGAGCACCATGGACGTGATGTCCTGGGCCACTTGCATCCGCTCTTCCAGGTCGATGTTGATCAGGCTCTCGTCATAAGTGGGGAATTTGGCCAAGTGTACGGAAACGACGTTGTCGCGGCCCGTCACCTTCACCAAATCCATGTAGAGCATGTCGGCATAGAAGGGGGCAATGGGCGCCATCAGCTTGGCGACGGTCTCCAGGCAGGTGTAGAGGGTCTGATAAGCAGACAATTTGTCCGTCGTCATGCCCCCGCCCCAGAAACGCTTGCGGTTCAGGCGGACATACCAGTTGGAGAGGTTGTCGTTCACGAAGTCCGAGATGAGACGGCCTGCGCGGGTGGGTTCGTAGTCGTTGTAGCAAGCGTCCACGTTCTTCACCAAGGAGTTGAGCAGGGAGAGAATCCAGCGGTCAATCTCCGGACGCTCCGCCATGGGCACGTCGGTCTCCTTGTATTCGAAGCCGTCCACGTTGGCGTAGAGAGCGAAGAAGGAGTACGTATTATATAAGGTGCCGAAGAACTTGCGGCGCACCTCCTCTACCCCGTCCACGTCGAACTTCAGGTTGTCCCACGGCGAGGAGTTGGTAATCATGTACCAGCGCAGGGGGTCGGAACCGTACTTCTCGATGGTGGAGAAGGGATCTACGGCATTGCCCAAGCGCTTGGACATCTTGTTGCCGTTCTTATCCAACACCAAGCCGTTGGAAATGACGGCCTTGTAGGCCACGGAGTCGAACACCATCGTGGCGATGGCATGGAGCGTGAAGAACCAGCCGCGCGTCTGGTCAACGCCTTCGGCAATGAAGTCGGCGGGATAGACTTGGCGGCTGTCCAGTGCTTCCTTGTTCTCGAACGGATAATGGATTTGGGCGTAGGGCATGGAGCCGGAGTCGAACCACACGTCTATCAGGTCTGCCTCGCGCTTCATCGGCTTGCCGGCTTTGGAGACAAGGATGATGTCGTCCACGTAGGGGCGGTGCAGGTCGATCTTCGCGTAATTCTCCTTCGTATAGACGCCGGGGGTGAAGCCCAGTTTCTGATAGGGATTCTCCGCCATCAGGCCGGCGGCCACGGATTTCTCTATTTCTTCATACAATTCTTCCACCGAGCCGATGCACTTCTCCTCGTCGCCGTCTTCCGTGCGCCAGATGGGCAACGGGGTACCCCAGTAGCGGGAGCGGCTCAGGTTCCAGTCGTTCAGGTTCTCCAACCACTTGCCGAAGCGTCCCGTGCCCGTGGATTCGGGCTTCCAGTTGATGGTCTTGTTCAGTTCCATCATGCGCTCCTTGCAGGCAGTGCTGCGGATGAACCAGCTATCCAAGGGGTAATAGAGGACGGGCTTGTCCGTGCGCCAGCAGTGGGGATAATTATGCACGTGCTTCTCCATCTTGAAGGCTTGGTTATTGGCCTTCAGCATCATGCAGAGGTAGAGGTCGAGGGATTCGGCGGCTTGGGCGGCTTTTTCGTCATACTTGCCGTCGATGGTGAACTGCGGGTCATAGGCGTTCTTCACCCAACGGCCCTGGTATTCCTTATACAAGTCCACGTTGACGCAGGTCTCCACAAAGCGGGAATCCAGTTCGTCCAGCATGTAGAACTTGCCGGTGAGGTCCACCATGGGGCGCGTCTCGCCTTTCTTGTTGATCATGAAGAGCGAGGGGATGCCTGCCTGGCGTGCCACGAAAGCGTCGTCCGCACCGAAGGTCGGGGCGATGTGTACGATGCCCGTACCGTCCTCCGTCGTCACGTAGTCTCCGAGGATGACCCTAAATGCCTTGGAAGCGGCGTCTTTCCAGGACATTGTCTCGTCCACCTCCACGGGCTTCACCCAGGGGATGAGCTGCTCGTAGTGCATGCCCTCCAGGTCGGGTCCCTTGTACTCGCCCACCACCTTGAAGGGGATGAGCTTGTCGCCCGGCTTATAGTCCTCAAGGGCAAGGCCTTCCGCCTTTTTGTTGAAGTGCGTGTAGAGCAATGCCTTGGCCAAGACGACAGTCATCTTCTCGCCCGTATAGCCGTTGTAGGTCTGCACGGCCACGTAGTCAATCTTGGGACCTACGCAGAGGGCGGTGTTCGAGGGGAGCGTCCACGGGGTCGTCGTCCACGCAATGAAGTAGGGCGTGCCCCACTCCGCCATCTCGGGTTTGGGGTCTTTTATCTTGAACTGCGCCACCACGGTCAGGTCCTTCACGTCGCGGTAGCAGCCGGGCTGGTTCAACTCGTGCGAGCTGAGTCCCGTGCCTGCGGCGGGCGAATAAGGCTGGATGGTGTAGCCTTTATAGAGCAACCCCTTTTGGTAGAGTTGCTTAAGCAGCCACCAGAGGGTCTCGATGTAGCGGTTGTCGTAGGTGATATAGGGGTCGTTCATGTCCACCCAGTAGCCCATCTTGTGGGTCAGGTCTTCCCATTCCTTGGTGAACTTCATCACGTCCTTGCGGCAGGCGGCGTTGTAGTCGGCCACGGAAATGGTCTTGCCGATGTCTTCCTTCGTGATGCCCAGGGCTTTCTCCACGCCCAGCTCCACGGGCAGTCCGTGCGTGTCCCAGCCCGCCTTGCGCTTCACCTGGTAGCCCTTCATCGTCTTGTAGCGGCAGAAGGTATCCTTGATGGTGCGCGCCATGACGTGGTGGATGCCCGGCATACCGTTGGCCGAAGGGGGACCTTCGAAAAATACAAACGAGGGACAACCCTCACGTTCTGTCATACTCTTGGCGAAGACCTGGTCTTCGTCCCATTTCTTCAATACTTCCTTGTTGATTTCCGAGAGGTCAAACTTCCCGTGTTCGGCAAACTTTTTACCCATATATCTTTTATTTATTTCCTTATTTTTACGTCGCTATTCGCTTACAAGGGCGCAAAAATACAAAATAACCGGAAATGACGCAAATGTTTTACTAAATCTTCTCCACGCCGATGCCCGGCCTGTCCGGCAAGGTGATTTTCCCCCGCACCACCTCCATGCCCCGGAAGCGGTCGTTGGCAATGAGCAGGCTGCCGTCCAGGTCGGCGAAGTCCACGGCGGGCGACAACTGCGCGGCGGCGGAGATGGCGCAGGAGGTCTCGGTCATGCACCCCACCATCACCTGCATGTCCAAGGCGCGCGCCAGGGTGAGCATCTTCCACGCCTCGCGCATCCCGGTACACTTCATCAGCTTGATGTTGATGCCCGTGAAGGCGCCTTTCAGTGCGGGGATGTCCCTGAGCCGCTGGACGGATTCGTCGGCAAAGACAGGCAACGGGCTGTGTTGCGTGATCCAGGCGATGTCGTCCAGATGCTCCTTGGGCATGGGCTGCTCCACCATCACGACGCCCTGCTCCTTCAACCAATGTATCTCGTCCAACGCCTCCCGGCGGTCCGTCCATCCCTGGTTGGCGTCCACGGCTATGGGCAGGGCAGTGACGGAGCGGATGGTCTCTATCATCTGCTTGTCGTCCTTACCGCCCAGCTTCACTTTGAGGATGTTGAAGCGTCCGGCGCACTCCTCGGTCTTCTGGCGCACCACGTCGGGCGTGTCCATGCCGATGGTGTAAGTGGTGGACGGCGCTTTCTCCTTGTCCAGGCCCCAAATCTTGTACCACGGGGCTTGCAGGAGCTTGCCCACCAGGTCATGCAGGGCAATGTCCACCGCCGCCTTGGCCGCGGCATTACCCTCGGACAGGCCGTCCACCCAGGCGAGGATGTCCTCCAGGCGGAAGGGGTCGGCGAACTGCCCAATCCCTGCCTGCACCTGCCCCAGGAAAGCCATCACGCTCTCCAGGCTCCCCAGTTCTTTTTGCAGGTAGGGCGGCATGGAGGCTTCGCCGTAGCCCGTGATTCCGTCATAGTCAATCTCCACCTGCACGTCCGGCGTGGTGGAGCGCGAATAGGTGGCCACGGTGAAGACATGGCGCAACTTCAGTTCGTAGGGGAAGAAACGCAGGCGCAGGCTGGGAGCCATCCCCCTGCGTGCGTTGATATGGAACAGCGGCAAGGCGGCTTCGGCCTTGCCTATCGCCATGCCCAGGCCGAGGGTGGCGAGGGTGGCGGTTTTGAGGAAATCTCTTCTTTGCATATACAAATGATAATTTATCGGGGTGTTTTTAGGCGCGGATTACGCGGATTTCACGGATATATTTTATTATAAAACGCAGGATTTCATTGATTGTACAAAGAATAAATCCGTGAAATCCGCGTAATCCGCGCCTAAATCTAAATTCCCATTTGCAAAGGTAATCGAAATTTGAACACAGGGACACGGAAGCGCAGAGTTTTTCCGTTCACTCCCCCATTCACCTCGCATTCTCCCCATAAACAGGACTCCCCTACGACCGTTTCCTGCCTTATCTTGAAAGAGATATATAACGGAGAGATAAGAGAGGGATAAGAGAGGGATTTGGCCTCCGTAAACACCTACTTTAGCCCGCCAAACACCCACTTTCACAGATAGCATACCTTTGCATAACAAATCCTCTAAAAAACTGCTTTATGGAAACAACAAAAGACCGCAAAATCACCGCATTCCGGCTGAGGACCTCCCTGCTGGAGCGTCTCAAACTGGATGCCAAACGCGATGCTCATAGTCCTGCTGTGGCGGCCGCAGGATGCAAAAGAAAACCCGCGCGAGCGGATATTGGCAGGAACAAAACTATTTTCACTCTTTCATGCAAGATATTCCTGAAAATCCTGCTATCTTTGCCGCCCGAAACGAATAACAACGTTCTTTTTTGAAAAAATTGCGTCGCATAATGAAGGTTGTCCTGCCCCTGCTGTTCATCCTGTATTGGGGAGGAATTACCCTGTTTGCCCACACGCACGTGGTGAACGGGGTCATCATGGTGCACTCCCATCCCTTCAAAGCCAGCCACCAGCACTCGCAGGCCGAGGCCGAGACCATCCTGATTCTCGACCACTACACCACATCGGCCATTCCTTCACTGGAGCCGGCCGTGCAGCGCTTCAGCATCCTCTTGGGCATATTGGCCATTCCCCGCGCCACACACCTGTGCCTGCCGCAGACAGAGGATGGCATCCGGCTGCGCGCACCACCTTGCCGTGTCTTCTGAAACAAGCCTTACGCCACCGCGTCCAGTCCTTGCAGCGGAGGACTGCAGTCCTTGCAGCGAAGGACTGGGCTTACTCCTGCCAACAAGCACGGATATCAACCCCATCAATCAACATTCAATCAATAAAAGAAGACACATGAAATCATATATCACCCTTGTGGTGGCCCTGCTGTGCGCCTGCCTGCCCGCCACCGCCTTTGCCGAAGACCTGAAGGATTCGGACGCCAACATCGTGGGACACGTGTTGGAGAAACATACGAAAGAACATTTATCCTATATCACCGTCGCCCTGCGGGGCACCACCATCGGCACCCTGACCGACCCCACGGGACACTACTTCCTGAAGAACCTGCCCGAGGGGGAGTTCGAGATGCAGGTCAGTGCCGTGGGCTACAAGACCGTGACGCGCCGCGTCGTGCTGAAGAAAGGCGTCACGCTGGAAGAGAACTTCGAGCTGGAGGAAGACCTCGTGGCCCTGGACGGCGTAGTGGTGACGGCCAACCGCAACGAGACCACCCGACGCATGGCGTCCACGCTGGTGAACGTGATGGACTTCAAGCTGTTCGAGCAGACCAACTCCACCACCCTGGCACAGGGCCTGAACTTCCAGCCGGGCGTCCGCGTGGAGAACAATTGCCAGAACTGCGGCTTCCAGCAGGTGCGCATCAACGGCCTGGACGGCCCCTACACGCAGATACTGATAGACTCGCGCCCGGTGTTCAGCGCACTGGCGGGGGTGTATGGCCTGGAGCAGATTCCCGCCAACATGATTGAGCGGGTGGAGGTGATGCGCGGGGGCGGCTCGGCCCTGTTCGGGGCGTCGGCCATAGCGGGCACCATCAACATCATCACCAAGGAACCCCTGCGCAACTCCGCCCAGCTGGGACATACCCTCATGGGCGTGGGAGGGCTCTCCACCTGGGACAACAACACCACGATGAACGCCTCGCTGGTGACGGACAACCACAAGGCGGGTATCTACGTCTTCGGCCAAAACCGTGCCCGCAGCGCCTTCGACTATGACGGGGACGGCTTCACCGAGCTGCCCAAGCTGCACAACCAGACCGTGGGCTTCCGCTCCTACCTCAAGACCAGCACCTACACCAAGCTGACCTTCGAGTACCACCACCTGCAGGAGTTCCGCCGCGGCGGCAACCAACTGGACCTCCCGCCCCACGAGACGGACATCACCGAGCAGACCGAACACAGCATCAACAACGGAAGCATCAAGTTCGACTACTTCTCGCCCGACGAGAAGCATCGCCTGAACGTCTACGCCTCCATGCAGCACATCGACCGCGACAGCTACTACGGGGGCGACCACTCGCTCGACGCCTACGGCTCCACCAAAGACCTGACGTGGGTGGTTGGCACGCAGTATGTCTACCACTTCGACCGCTGCCTCTTCCTGCCTGCCGACCTGACCGGCGGCGTGGAATACAACGAGGACGCCATGCACGACAACATGTGGGGCTACCACCGCACCATCGACCAGACGGTGCGCATCGCCGGGGCTTTCCTGCAAAACGAATGGAAGAACGAACAGTGGAGCTTCCTGGTGGGCGGACGCCTGGACAAGCACAACCTGCTGGACCACGTCATCTTCAGCCCGCGCGTCAACCTGCGCTTCAACCCGACGGAGGACATCAACCTGCGCGCCAGTTACTCCGTAGGCTTCCGCGCCCCGCAGGCGTTTGACGAAGACCTGCACATCGAGAACGTGGGCGGCAACGTGTCCATGATTCAGCTGGCCGAGGACCTGCGCGAGGAGAAGTCCCGCAGCTTCAGCCTCTCCGCCGACATGTACCGCCGCTGGGGAGGCCTGCAGGCCAACCTGTTGCTGGAGGGCTTCTACACGGACCTGTCCGACGTCTTCGCCCTGCGCGAACTGGGCACGGAGAACGGCATCCTGAAGAACGAACGCTACAACGAGAAGGGTGCCCGCGTCTACGGCGTGACCTTGGAAGGCCGCCTGGCTTGGCTCAACACGCTCCAGCTACAGGCGGGAGTGACCCTGCAAAAGGCCGAGTACAAGGAAGCCCGCCAATGGAGCGACGACGAGACGGTGCCCCTGGAGAAGCGCATCTTCCGCACCCCGGGCACCTACGGCTACATGACCCTGACCTACACCCCGCTGAAGCCCCTGAGCATCGCCCTGTCCGGCACGTACACGGGCAGCATGTTGGTGGAGCACCGCGCCGGGTATATCGAGAAGGACCGCGCCGACCGGACGCCCGACTTCTGGGAGATGAACCTCAAGGCCTCCTACGACTTCCAGGTCTACAAGGACATCACGCTCCAGGCCAGCATCGGCGTGCAGAACCTGTTCAACGCCTACCAGAAGGACTTCGACCAAGGGAAGTTGCGCGACTCGGGCTACATCTATGGCCCCGGGCTGCCGCGCTCCTACTTTGCGGGGGTGAAGCTAAGTTACTGATAAGCTCCGTTCGTCTCCGTCGTCTCCAGCAACGGCTCCTTGTTAATATACGGCAAGAAGCGCGTGGCGAACAACAGGCGGTTCAGATTGAACTCGTCGAACAACGGGTCCGCAGGGTCGAAGCTGCTGACGTGGACATCGCCCTGCGAATGGATGAAACGCTTGCTGCCCAGGTACAAGGCCACGTGCACGACCCGCTCCTTGCGGTCTGCCGTGGCCTTGTGTCCGAAGAAGACGAGATCGCCCGGCTCCAGGTTGGAGAAGTCGGGGGCGATGTCAATGCGCCGCCCCACCCCGGCCTGCTGCGAGGCATCGCGCGGAATGATGATGTCGTGCATGAAGAGCACCGTGCGTACAAAGCCGCTGCAGTCTACGCCCTTGGACGAAGTGCCGGCCCACAGGTAGGGCACCCCCATCAGCGTCTGTGCCGTATGAAGAATGCTGGCGGCATCCTGCTTCAAGGAATGCCGCCATTCTTGTTCCGGCTTTGCAAGGTTTTTGCGGATATACCCTTGGCGACTATCGGGATAGGAAACGCGGTAATAATGCCCTTTCGTCCCCTCCCATTTCAGGCGGTCGCCTGCCACGACGTCGGACACCGGCAGTGCATCGTCATGCGGTTCGGCATAGGCGAATCCATAGTGGGCAGTCACCACGATTTTCTCCGCCCGGTTCCATGCCTCCAGCTCTTCACGGGTCACTTGATGCACCGCCACGGGATGCACCCAGCCCTTGTAACGGTCCGGTGTCTGGATGCGAAGCCAGGTCTCCTCCTGGAGCACACGCACCGGCATCCCCAGCAATCCCTGGGTAATCATCTCTGATGAGAAATCCGGCTCCGAACGCATATTGGCAACGGAAAGGTTCAATATGCCATACGTCTTATCTCCTAAAGCCAACGTGTCCGGCTCTTGCGCCGACGCCGGACAAAGGTAGCACGACACGCCGAGGCACAAACAGGCAATGACTTTTTTCAGGTTCATACTTCTCTTCATACGTTCTATCTAATGTCTATCAATTTATGGATCTGTAGACTGAGCCGCCAATGCGGATGGGCCAATACGCAGGCCACCGTTTCCTTCGTGTTCAATCCTGAACATGGTTGTAAGAAAAAATGCCGGGCAGGCAACGCTTCGTAAGAAGTCAGGTCTTGTCCTTCGTACACCACTTTCACTTCATCCATACGGTCCAATACCACGGCACCTCCCACCTTGGGCGAACAAGTCACCCAGTCGATGCCGGCCGGCAAAAGGCGCGTCCCATTGGTCTCGATACTGATGTATTTCCCCGCCTCGTGTAGGCGGTCGATAAGTGCCGCGTCTATCCACAACGAGGGTTCGCCGCCGGTCAGAATCACCATGCGTGCCGGATATTTCAAGACCTCTTGCAGGATTTCGTCGTCGCTCATCCACGTGCCTTCTTCATGCCGGGTGTCGCAAAAATGACACTTCAAGTTGCATCCGGAGAAGCGAACGAAGGTGGCAGGCATACCAGTATGATACCCTTCGCCTTGCAAACTATAGAAAATCTCGTTAATCTTTCTCATAGATGGCTATGTTTCCTTCTGATTCCTGCACTTCCACCCGATAGCAATGTTCCACCCTGTCGCAAATCCAACGGGCGATGTTTTCAGCCGTGGGATTGAAAGGCAAGACCTCGTTCAGGTTCCTATGGTCCAACTGGCCTTGCACCAGTTCCTTGATGTGGGTGAAGTCCGTCACCATTCCGTCGGCGTTCAACTCACTGGCCCGGCAATGGATGGTGATAATCCAGTTGTGGCCATGCAGGTTCTCGCACTTGCTGGGGTAAGAAAGCCGAAGGCTATGGGCGGCAGATATTTCCAGGCGTTTGATAACTGTGTACATATTTTGAATATAAAATGAGACTTTATCGGGAGTTATGAGGACGCTGTCCGGGCTTCGCATAAAGTTTGTCTATCAGGTCTTGACGGCCTATGCGGCGGAGTTCGCTGATGATGGCGCGACGCTCCTCGGGCTTGTACCAGAAGAAAAACTGGCGTTGAGCCAACTTCTCCTGCTTGCTCCGGGCGCAAAACACCGGCTCCTGCGTATAGGGATGGTAGCCCGTGTACCAAATCTCGGTGGATACCGTCATGGGCGTGGGAGTGAAGTCCTGCACCTGCTCCAAGTGGAAATCCAAGCGTTTGGTAATGACGGCCAGTTCTGCCATGTCCTCCTCGTGGCATCCGGGATGGCTGGAGATGAAATACGGGATGAGCTGCTGACGAAGCCCGGCTTCCTGATTGATGCGGTCGAACAACTTCTTGAACGCCTCGAACAGGCGGAACGAAGGCTTGCGCATGATGCGAAGCACGCGGTCGGAGGTATGTTCGGGAGCCACCTTGAGACGCCCGCTGACGTGGCGGGTGATGAGCTGGCGCGTATAGTCCTGCGCGGCCTCGTTCAGCCGGGAATCTTTATAGGTGTGCGAGAGCAGGTCATAGCGCACTCCACTCCCGATGAACGACTTCTTGATGCCCGGCAAGGCATCCACGGCCCGGTAAATGTCGAGCAAAGGACGATGGTCGGCATCGAGATTGGGACATACGGCAGAATGGATGCAAGAGGGACGTTTGCACTTGCGGCACAAGTTTTCGTCCCGCCCTTTCATGCGGTACATATTGGCACTGGGACCGCCCAAATCGCTCAGATAGCCCTTGAAATCGGGAAGTTCCTTGATGGCTTCCACCTCGCGCAAGATGCTTTCCTTGGAGCGGCTGACGATGAACTTGCCCTGATGGGCGGAGATGGTACAGAAGGCACACCCGCCGAAACATCCGCGATGGATATTGACGGAAAACTTGATCATGTCATACGCAGGAATCCGCTTCCCCTTGTATTTGGGATGAGGCAAGCGGGTATAGGGCAAGTCGAACGAATGATCCAGTTCGGCTTCTGTCATGGGCGGATAAGGCGGATTGACGATGACGACGCGCCGCCCCACGTGTTGCAAGATGCGGTGCGCTTCGTATTTGTTGCTCTCCTCCTCGATGTGGCGGAAGTTCGCGGACTGCTTGCGCTTGTCTTGCAGGCACTCTTCGTGTGAATGGAGAAGAACGTCTTCCCCATCCGCCCGGACATCATCCGCCAAGTAAGCGATTTGGAGGACATCGCCCACCAGCGGCAACAAGCCGGAAGCAGGCGTATAAGGAGATATCCGTCGGGCCAGTTCCGTGACGGGTTTCTCGCCCATGCCGTAGATGAGCAGGTCGGCGCCGCTGTCCACCAGAATGCTGGGGCGCAAGCGGTCTTGCCAATAGTCATAGTGGGTCAACCGGCGCATACTGGCCTCGATGCCGCCCACGATGACGGGCACATCAGGATAGAGCCGCTTCAGGATTTGCGTATAGACAATAGTAGGATATTCCGGACGCATATCCGGCCGGGCATCGGGGGTGTAAGCATCATCGCTGCGCAAGCGTTTGTTGGCCGTGTAGCGGTTGACCATGGAGTCCATGCACCCCGCAGTGATGCCAAAGAACAAACGGGGGCGTCCCAGTTTCTTGAAGTCGCGCAAGTCATCGCGCCAGTTGGGCTGTGGCACGAGAGCCACCCGCAGCCCCTCGGCTTCGAGTATGCGCCCGATGACCGCCGCCCCGAACGAGGGATGGTCCACGTATGCGTCTCCACTGAACAAAATCACGTCCAATTCGTCCCATCCACGCAAGTCCACTTCTTTCTTGGTGGTGGGCAGCCAGTCGGTCAGTCTGTATTCTTTCATGTCGCAAAGATAAGGGTTTTCCGCCAAGATTACACAGATTAACATTGTTTTCTGTGCACCTTTACCAAAAAGGCTTATCTTTGCCCGCATCTATAAACCTAAAAAACAACGCACAGAAAAATGAAAACGTATTCCATACAAGCCAACGTGAGCGGCACACGCCACATCACGGTATCTGAGAACAACCTGAAAACCATCGAAAACTACGGGCTGTTCCGCCACCTGATAGACAGCAACGGCATTGTGGACGAAACGGTGCTGGACAAACTGCGCCTGAACCTCCGTTCGCTCATCGCCTCGCAAGAGGAAGACATCAAAGACCTGCTGGACCTCTGCATTGACGTGATATACCACAACAACATGAAAGCCTTTGGCTTGCAGCAGCTCATCCAGCTTTATCTGAAATGGATTTCCGACCCCGAACGGGAAGAGGAAGACAATAACAAGGACGAAGATGAAGACTGTTGACACCCGCGAAGTGGGGCACTACAGCCCCCTGGTTCCTGCCATGGTGGCGATATGCACCGCAGCCCCAGGCGAAGACGTGGAAATCATCATGAACGACATCCCCGCATTCAATGACGCCAAGGAATACCTGGCCGAACAAGGCATCGGCTTCCGCGAAATCTACGACGGGGAAACAATGATTCTGCAATTCAGGCGGTAGCCGCTTATTTCTTCGCGTTTTCTTCAATCGACGAGATGCGCCCCATCTTGTAAGTCCCGCGACGCAGGACGGTGCCCTTCTCGTCGGTTTCCACAAAGGGACCGTCTTTCTTGCCCTGCTTGAAGAAGCCTTCGTAGCGGTGTCCGTTCTTGCTGGTCTCCACGCCGCTCCCCTCTTGCAGGCCGTCCACGAATCCACCGGTGTATTGCGAGCCGTCGGCCATCTTCAGAGTGCCTTGCCCGTTGAATTTGTCATCTTTCCATTCGCCTTCATAAGAATCGCCCACGCTCCAGCGATAGGTGCCTGTACCGTGGCGCATGTTGTTCTTCCAGTCGCCCTCGTAGACGGCACCGTTAGCCCAAGTGAACGTGCCTCGGCCAGCTTTCAGGCCATTCTCGAAGTGACCCACATACTTGTCTCCGTTGGCATAATAATAGATGCCTTCGCCCGTGCGCTCGCCCTGGACGTAATCGCCCTCATACCGCTCGCCGGTATGAAAGAAATAGACGCCCTGGCCATCCTGTATGTCGTTTCCCCAATGGCCCACGTATTTGTCGCCATTCGCGTAAATGAAAGTGCCCGTGCCGTGGCGCACGTCCCCCTTCCACTCGCCTTCGTAGCTGCTTCCGTCGTTCCACACCAGCTTTCCCTTGCCTTCTTTCTTGTCTTCGTGCCAGGCGCCCACGTATTCCGAACCATTCTTCCACGTGTAGGTGCCTTCGCCCTCGCGTTTGTCATACGCCCAGTTGCCTTGGTAGATGTCCCCGTTGTAGTAGTACATCGTGCCCTCACCATGCTGGAAATCCTGATACCAGAGGCCGTCATAGCGATTGTTGTTGGTGAAGTAATAGATGCCACGTCCGTGTTGCTGGTCCTGGTACCATTCGCCGTCATAACGCTCGCCATCGGTGAAGGAATAGATGCCGTGCCCCTCACGCTTGCCTTTCACATAATCCCCCTCATAGGTATCCCCGTTCTTGAACACGGTTTTTCCCCGCCCGTTGGGTTTGCGGCCTTTCATTTCGCCGGTGTAGACCGAACCGTCCTTGAACGTATAGGTGCCTATCTTGATTTCCGAAGAGAAAAATCCCTTCACTTTACCGAAAAAACCTTCTTTCTGTTGCTCCTGGGCATTGGCACAAGTGGGAAAAGCCAAAGCCAAAGCGAGTGCTGCCATATAAAATCTTCTCATAATCATCTATCAAAAAAAAGTATTGGATTCCCATCTAACCCATAGACGGAAAAAGCAGGAGCAAAGTTACAATTTATCCCCCAAACCGGGAAGAAAGCGGGCTTTTTTAGGAGAAATTTTTCCCGCAAACGACCATTTTTAAGTTCTCTTTACATAAGTATTTCTGAGCCAAATCCCGCAATTCGTCCGGCGTGACGGTTTCTATGGCCTGGAGAATGTCCGTGAAGTAGGATTTGTCCAAGCCGGAAATACGGATGAATATCCAGGCATCGGAAAGGGAAAAGACCGATTCATAACTCCGGCACATCTCGCCCAGCATATAGCTGCGCACGCGATCCAGTTCCTCGTCGGGCACCCGCTCACAACACAGGCGGTCCATCTCTTTGTACACCTCCTGCACCAGGGGCTGCACATACTCCGGGGCGGTGTCTGAGGATATGGTCAACACCCCCTCGCCGGGATAAGGCAGCAGACCGGCGGTAATGCCGTAGGTATAGCCTTTCTGTTCGCGGATGTTAGCCATCAGGCGGCTTCCGAAATATCCCCCGAAGAGCGTGACGAGGACGCGCAGCTTCAGATAGTCCGGATGGTGCTGGTTCAGCGAGAGCATCCCCATGCGCACGGCATTCTGCGCCGCGCCTTCCCGCTCCAGGAAAAGGGTTTTCCCCGCGTCTCCGCAGGGTTGGAAACTCATCTTCTCCATAGGGTGGAATCCGCTGCCGAAAGATTCCCGTCCGAAATGCTCCTCCACCAGGCGCAGGCAGCGCGCGTCTATCCGGCCGGACAAGTAGATGGAACAGTTGGCCGAATGATAATAGCGCGCATAGAAGCGTCGCAACGCTTCCGGGGTGATACGGCGGTAATCCTCCTCGCAAAGTATATGGCCTGCCGGATGCCTTTCCCCATAGAGGAAGTTCATCAACGCCCGCCCCGCCACAAACTCCGCCTTCGACGAGTTGACCAGGAACTGGCGGACATTGGTCTCCAGCACCACTTTCAGCTCCTTCTCAGGATAGAGCGGTTCCTTGACCACGGATTCGAGCACGTCCAGCGTCTCGGGAAGGTATTTGCCCAAGGAATAGAGGGTCAGGTAGGTATATTCCGCCGCACTGGCCAGCTCCAGCCAGGCGCCATAATAATCCAGCCGCTCGGCTATCTCCGCGGAGGGGAAACGCGCCGTGCCCTCGCGCAACATCCGGTTGGCAAACAAAGCTTGCAAGGGAATTTCCTGATGCCACCGCCCGCCGCCAAAGAGGAGGTCGATACGCACTACGTCGCCATCGCCTGCATTGAACACGTGCAGGGGGATGCCGTTGGGCATCCGGATGTATTCCGGCTCACGCACCGGGGTGTGGCCGGGCATAGATATTAAAGGAGGAACACTTCTATCTAACACACTGCTCATTGCGACTTCTCCTCTCTATCATGTGAATCTTTTCTTTTTCCTTGCTATTACGTCCACATTCTATACATACGTCTTCCCACAATCTTTTTTTGTATCCCTCATCCTTGGCAAACAAAGGCGTATAAAATTTATCCGTAGCCATATCCTCATCAAGAAGGGAACTATCTGCCTCTCCCCATGAATCAAGCTTAGAATTCTTGGACCGATTCTTTTTTTGTTCTTTATGAATTACATGTTTAAAATTTTCGGCATTCTTAGTACTCAGTTCGCGCTCGTTTTGTTCTTTCTCTGAAAGCAAGTCCCATTCTTCCTCTGTTTGTTTCCCAAATACGCCTTGGGATGTCCAAATTCTATTCACCACTTTCAAGACTTCCAAAGAAAGATAATCTGGTTTGAAACACAAGGTTCCGAAATCTCTTATTTTGGTGGCTTCATCCAAATTCGGGTCTGAAATATGTTTCATTGCCACTTCAATCTCTTTATTGTAATTTCGGAATTTTAATTCCAATTCATGCAGCAAATCAAACTTGCTCGGATCTTTATAAAATTGTTCCAAATACAAATCCTTAGGCAACAATTGCAGTTTTAGGAAATGTTCTTCCGAAGGATATTGACTCGGATTTTTCCGAAACTTCATCAACATAGCCAAGGTGCAGACCTTATTGCGATACAAATGGCGAATGATATCCCTCAAAAGCAAGTATTGGCATTCCTTGTCTATACGGTCTTTTTCCGCTTCACGTTCAATGCTTTCTTTGGTCAATTTTGTATATTTATAAGACCAAAGAGCTACTATTAAAGACCCAATAGCCAAAAATACAGAGAACAGGGTTATCAAGAAAGTTATAAATACGCCCCAATTCCACGTATCAAGCCCTACTCCTTGATGCAATATTTGATCCAAGGTTACAGGAAATGCACTTTCTTCTTTATCTACCAAAACAAAATAAAGTAAACCATCCAACATAAATAACTAGTCTTATTAGTTTATACTATAAATAGAATTTAGTGAATCCGATGAAACGGGAGTAGCCTAATACTCCTCCCCGGAGGAGGGGAATTCAGTTGCCATAGACGCTTCATCTAAATCTAATTTATAGCACTTACTTATCATTATTCAATATTCTTTGTCCAATTCCTCCATACCTTTCCGCACGTATGCCCGTTTCCAATCTTCTTTTTTATAAATTTCCCCATCGCAAGCTAACAAATCAATATCCAATCGTATGATTTCAATTTGTCGTTCTTCTTGTGTAGAGCCGACCTCTCTCTCTAACATTTTCAAGCAGTCCACCACTTCCGTGCGGCCCAGAGCAGATTCGAAGCGTGCCACCTGGTTGGCGAACAGCGCCCGGCGGCTGAGGCGCAGCGGCTCCGTGTCCACCTCGCGCGAGAAGCGGATGCCGGGAAACGCTTCTGCCAGACGCCGGCGGGCGAAGGCCAGATTGGCGTGCCGGTGTTCGTTGCTTCCTATGCAGAGGGTATAGACCATGGCTATCAATCCGTCAGTTGAAAAACTCGTCCAGGCCCTCCACAGGTTCATTTCCCTCGAAGATGCCTTCGTCCACCGCATCATTGGCGCAGGGGTCGTAGTTGGGCGGAAGCTGGAAGGTCTCGTTCTCGTCATAACCCAGGCTCTTGTCGGCAAAGACCTTGTTCATGAACTTCGCCCAGATGGGCAGCGCGGTAGAAGCACCCTGACCGTGGAGCATGGTGTCGAAGTGGATGTCGCGGTCTTCACCGCCGAACCAGCATCCGGAGACAAGCGAGGGGGTGAAGCCCATGAACCAGCCGTCAGCGTGGAGATTGGTGGTACCCGTCTTGCCGCCCATGTCCGCCTTGATGCCATAGCGGAAGCGCACGCGGCCGCCTGTACCTTCATTGATGACAGCGCGGAGCATCACGAGCATCTTGTAGGCGCTGGACGCGCTGATGACCTCCTGCATCTGCGGGGCGAAGGTGGCCACCACGTTGCCCTCGCTGTCCTCGATGTGGGTGACAAAAAGGGGTGCCACGCGGATGCCCTTGTTGGGGAAGGCTGTATAGGCACTGACCATCTCGCCCACGGACACTTCGCAAGGACCGAGGCAGAGGGAAACGGAGGGGAAGATGTCCTGGTTGCGCAGGCCGAAGTTGTGGAGCAGGCGCTTCAGTTCGTAGGGATTGAGCTTGCTCATCAGGTAGGCCGTGATCCAGTTGTCCGAGTTGGCCAAGCCCCACTTCAGGGTGACCATCTCGCCCAAACGCTTCTTGTTGGAATTGTTGGGCGTCCAGGGGATGCCGTTCTCGTCCATCAGGGTATATTGCACATGCCTGGCCTCGTCGCAGGGCGAGAAACCGTTCTCCATGGCCAGCGTGTAGACGTAGGGCTTCACCGTGGAGCCTATCTGGCGGCGTCCCACCATGGCCATGTCATACTGGAAATAGTGGTAGTTGGGACCACCCACGTAGGCTTTGACGTGCCCGTTGTGCGGGTCCATCGACATGAAGCCGGCGCGGAGGAAATACTTGTAGTAGCGGATGGAGTCCATCGGCGTGAGCACCGTGTCCTTCACCATCTCATCGTTCTCCCACGTGAAGACGGACATCTCTTGCGGAGTATTAAAGGCTTTCTGAATCTCGGCTTCGCTCTTGCCCAGCTTCTTCATGATGCGGTAGCGGTCGGACTGGCGCATGGCACGATCCAGAATTTCATCCACCTGCTCTTGCGTGAGGCGATAGGTGTAAGGAGCCTTCTTGGCGCCTTTCTTGTCCTTGAAGAAATAGGGTTGCATCTCGCGGAGGTGTTCGGTGACGGCCTCTTCAGCATATTGCTGCATGCGCGAATCGATGGTGGTGTGGATTTTCAATCCATCCGTATAGAGGTTATAGGGCTTGCCGTCCTTCTTGAAGTTCTTGTTGCACCAGCCGTAGAGGGGATTGGTCTCCCAGTCGATGGAGTCCTCGTAGAACTGCTGCATCTGCCAGCCGCGGTAGTTGGATTTGACGGGCTTCTTGGCGGTCATCACCCCGCGCAGGTATTCGCGGAAATAGGTGGCCAGGCCCTCCTTGTGGTCCACGCGATTATAATGCAATTCGAGGGGAAGGGCTTGGAGCGAGTCGCACTCGGCCTGGGTCAGGTAGCCCGCCTTGCGCATCTGGTCGAGCACCACATTCCTGCGTCCGCGCGTCTGTTCCCTGCGGCGCAGGGGGTTGTAGAGCGAAGGGTTCTTGCACATGCCCACCAAGGTGGCGGCCTCTTCTATCTTCAGGTCCTTGGGCTGGCAGCCGAAGTAAGTATGAGCGGCGGTCTTGATGCCCACGGCATTGTTGAGGAAGTCGAACTTGTTGAGGTACATCGTCAGGATTTCCTCCTTCGTGTAATACCGCTCCAGGTTGACGGCAATGACCCACTCGATGGGCTTCTGGAAGAGGCGTTCCATCACGTTGTCCGCGCTGGGCGAATAGAGCTGTTTGGAAAGCTGCTGGGTGATGGTGCTTCCGCCGCCGGCATTCTTCTGCATCAGGATGCCGCGCTTCAGGATGGCACGGAACAAGGCCTTGGCGTCGATGCCGGAGTGGTCGGCAAAGCGCACGTCCTCCGTCGCGATGAGGGCGTTGATGAGGTTGGGCGACAAGTCGTTGTAGCCCACATACACACGGTTTTCCTTGCTGTACGAATAGGTTCCCAAGGCTTTCCCGTCGGCAGACAGGACCTCGGTGGCAAACTTGTAATTGGGGTTCTCCAGGTCCTCTACCGGGGGCATGTAGCCTATCCAGCCTTGGGCGATGGAGTAGAAGATGCCGACGCACGCCAGCACGCACACGGCGAGGAATATCCAAAGGGTGATTATGATTTTCTTGATCATTCGCTTTCTGCTTTTTCATTAACCGTGCAAAGGTAAGAAATAAATTCGGAACTTGAAAATCCAGAAGAGGCTAAGGGCATGATTTTCGGCAATCGGCGAACGCCACGCGCCCGCACCGTCCTGTAAATCAGGCAGACACAGGTTCTTGGGAAGCATCCGAATGGCACACGGCAATGATAGGCTCGCCAAGCGCATCCTCTATGGCAATGAGCGTATCAATGGTGAAATTGTGAGTTCCACGCATCCATCTGCTTATCTCGGACTCTTTTTTCCCGAGACGCAGTGCGAGATCCCTTTGCTTAAGTCCCTTGCTTTCCAAGATTTCATGTATCCTGTCCACGATTTTGAAAGACAGATTGACCATGCGCCTGATTTCAGGATTGACCCTTTGGCGTCTTGCTTCGATAATACTACTTCTTTTCATAGCGGGTGAAATTTAAGTTGCCTATCATTTTTTTGTCCCTTATGATGACTTCGCCGTCTCTTATGCGCGAGGCAATAAAACGGCTGGTGTCAATCAACATTTCCACATACCCTGCAAGGGTCTCGCTGTTTTGCCAGGAACCGGCATCCTTGACGCCCCCGTTTCCGAGAACAAGAATCCTATCCGATATCCTCAAACAATACAAGCGCAACTTGTTTCCGACATCAATCGGGATTACCCCGACACCGTCACCATACCTTCCTTCCGGGCGGAAATAGCGCTCCAGCGCGCCCTTTTCCCCGATTTTATCAAGCCACGAAATGATAACATCTATTTCATCGTCATATCCACTCCCTTCAGGAAATTTTTCAAAAAACCTCTCAAATTCAGAGAGCTCTTCTTCCTCCAGACGGACGCTGTAGAAACTCACTTCATCATGCTCTTCTATCAACTCTATGCTGTACTTCTGATTCATCTTAACCTTAAAGTTAACCGCATGGCAAAGGTAAAGCATTTATCCCGAAACACCAAGCAAATTAACTTATAAATTAATTTTTCAGCATACAGCAACCTATCCCAGCAAGCCGAACAAACTTTAATTGTTTTCGGCAAAAACCCCATTTGTCCGATTGATTCAAAATCACGAGGTCACGCCGCAGCATTACAGTTTTTACAGTGTAGCAATCTATCTGCCCGATGAGCGGCATTTGTACAAATAAATTAATATACTCCAAGGCGGCGGGAAAACATCCCTCCCGAACATAGTGGCGACAAGCGACAGTAACGACAGTTTTTCCTGACCTTGCAACGACATAAATAGGGGTATATTTAATAAATTTAATATTTATAGTTAATATATACCTATATCAACATCATCCCCCTGCACACCCACTGCCTCCATGCAGGAAAAACTGTCGTTACTGTCGCTTGTCGCCATTTCACCCCGTTCCGCAGAACATTGTCCGGCATTCGAGGCTGCAAAATGCCTTTCTCCGCAAAACATTGCCACTGAAATTTCCATATCTCGAAAAAAATGCCTACCTTTACACTCTCGAAAAAAAGAAATCACATCAACGATATGGAAAACAGAAGTTTAGTCACCATCGCCGAACATTCCAGGGAGAAAATCCTCTATATGATTGACATGGCCAAGGAATTTGAGGCACATCCCAACCGCCACCTGCTGGACGGGCGGGTCGTGGCCACCCTATTTTTTGAACCGTCCACCCGCACGCGCCTCAGCTTCGAGACGGCCGCCAACCGGCTGGGGGCGCGCGTCATCGGATTCACCGACCCCAAGGCGACCAGCTCGTCCAAGGGCGAGACGCTGAAGGACACCATCAAGATGGTGAGCAACTATGCCGACATCATCGTCATGCGCCACTACCTCGAAGGCGCCGCGCGCTATGCCAGCGAAGTGACCAACGTGCCCATCGTCAACGCCGGCGACGGGGCCAACCAGCACCCCTCGCAGACGATGCTGGACCTCTACTCCATCTACAAGACGCAGGGCACGCTGGAGAACCTGGACATCTACCTCGTGGGCGACCTGAAATACGGGCGCACCGTCCACTCCCTGCTGATGGCCATGCGCCACTTCAACCCCACCTTCCACTTCATCGCGCCCAAGGAGCTCCAGATGCCCGAGGAATACAAGATATACTGCCGCGAGCACGGCATCCGCTACGAGGAGCACACGGACTTCACCGAGGAGACCATCGCCCAGGCGGACATCCTCTACATGACCCGCGTGCAGCGCGAGCGGTTCACCGACCTGATGGAGTATGAGCGCGTGAAGAACGTCTACATCCTGCGCGCCAAGATGCTGGCCCACACGCGCCCCAACCTGCGCATCCTGCACCCCCTGCCCCGCGTGAACGAGATTGCCTACGACGTGGACGAATGCCCCCAGGCCTACTACTTCCAGCAGGCGCAAAACGGGCTGTATGCCCGCCAGGCCATCCTCTGCGACGTGCTGGGCATCACGCTGGAGGATGTAAGACGGGATTCGGGGAAATAAGGAATTTAGTTTAGGCGCGGATTACGCGGATGGACGCGGATTTATTAGTTGTATAACCAATGGAATCCAGCGTTTACAGTGAAAAGATTATCCGTGAAATCCGCGTAATCCGCGCCAAAAAATCCACCGATAAATTATCACTTAACAATCCGACTCATGAACAAGAAAGAACTGCAGGTGGCCGCGCTGGAGAACGGCACCGTCATCGACCACATACCCTCCGAGAAACTCTTCACCGTGGTTTCCCTCCTCGGCCTGGAGCACATGAACAACAACATCACCATCGGCTTCAACCTGGAGAGCAAGAAGCTGGGCAAGAAAGGCATCATCAAGATTGCCGACAAATTCTTCACGGACGACGAGATAAACCGCATCGCCGTCGTGGCACCCAACGTGAAGCTGAACATCATCCGCAACTACGAGGTGGCGGAGAAGCGCGAACTGGTCCTGCCGGACGAGCTGATAGGCATCGTGAAGTGTGCCAACCCCAAGTGTATCACCAACAACGAGCCTATGCCCACCCGCTTCAGCGTCATCGACAAGGAGAAATGCGTCATCAAGTGCCACTACTGCGAGAAGGAACAGGAAAGGAAAGACATCACGCTGCTATGAAGCAAGACTGGAAACCCGGCACGATGATTTATCCCCTGCCCGCCGTCCTGGTGAGCTGCGGGAGCACGCCCGAGGAATACAACCTCCTGACCGTGGCGTGGACGGGCACCCTCTGCACCAACCCGCCGATGTGCTACATCGCCGTGCGCCCCGAACGCCACTCCTACGGCATCATCCGCCGCCGGATGGAGTTCGTCATCAACCTCACCACCCGCGACATGGCCCGCGCCACGGACTGGTGTGGCGTGCGCTCGGGGCGGGATTACAACAAGTTCGAGGAGATGGGCCTCACCCCCGGCCGGTGTACCGTGGTCAGCGCCCCCCTGGTGGAGGAATCGCCCCTGTGCATCGAATGCCGCGTGAAGGAAATCCTCTCCCTCGGCTCGCACGACCTGTTCATCGCCGACGTGGTGAACGTGCGCGCCGACGACCGCTACCTCGACCCCGCGACGGGCAAGTTCGACCTGGCGTCCAGCCACCCGCTGGTGTACGTACACGGCAATTATTACGACCTGGGCGCGCACATCGGCAAGTTCGGCTGGTCGGTGGAGAAAAAGAAAAAATCCTGATTCCCCATGCGCGCGCTTGCCCTGATATTCTGCTTTCTCCTGCCGGGATGCTTCCCCTGCCTGCTCCACGCCGAGGAAGCGGACAAGACGCCTCCCAGCACGGTGCCCGTGAGCGTCAACTGGGGCGCCAAAGCCGGATTCACGGCCGCCCTCTCCCTCATCAACGGTTTCAGCATCGGAGGCGCGCCCGTCGAGGAGGTGCAGAACAATTACCGCGTGGGCTACCTGGCGTCGGTCTTCATGCGCATCAACTTCGGGCGGCATTTCCTCCAGACGGAAGCCTCGTACAACGTCAACCTGTGTGACATTTCGTTCAACAAGCCCCAGACAGAGACTCCCCCTTTGGGATCCGGGATCATCAACGAAGAGGCTTCCATCTCCTCGGAGATACGCAGCATCGACATCCCCGTCCTCTACGGATACAACTTCATCAAGCAAGGTTCCTATCAGATGGCTTTTTTTGCAGGTCCCAAGATACGCCTGCTGCTGGATCGCAAGAGCAACATCATCTTCCGAAACTTTGATGAAGATGACATCAAGGAAGAACTTTACCCCATGGGATTGAGCTTCACCCTGGGCGTGTCCGTCACCATCTCGCCCATCTTCTTCGATTTCCGCTACGACATCGGGATGCTCAACCTCACCAAGCAGTTGTCCGGAAACGAAGTGTACTATGAACGCCGGGACAATGTGCTAAGTTTTTCCCTCGGAATTTTCTTTTAATTCAGATATTTGCCCTAACTTTGCGGCGGAAGAGAATATATATCATTTAACATACAACAGAATGAAAAGAGACGACTTGATTTTCGACATCATCGAGAAAGAACACCAACGCCAGTTGAAAGGCATCGAACTGATTGCCTCCGAAAACTTTGTGAGCGACGAAGTGATGCAGGCCATGGGTTCCTGCCTGACCAACAAATACGCCGAAGGCTATCCCGGCAAGCGCTACTACGGCGGTTGCGAAGTGGTGGACCAAAGCGAGCAACTGGCCATCGAACGCATCAAGAAGATATTCGGAGCCGAATGGGCCAACGTGCAGCCCCACTCCGGCGCACAAGCCAACGCTGCCGTGTTCCTGGCCGTGCTCAACCCCGGCGACAAGTTCATGGGCCTCAATCTGGCTCATGGCGGGCACCTGTCGCACGGCTCGCACGTCAATACCTCAGGCATCCTCTACACGCCCTGCGAATACAACCTGAACAAGGAAACAGGCCGCGTGGACTATGACCAGATGGAGGAAATCGCCCTGCGCGAGCAACCCAAGCTCATCGTGGGCGGCGGCTCGGCCTACTCCCGCGAATGGGACTACCAACGGATGCGCGACATTGCCGACAAGGTGGGCGCCCTGCTGATGATTGACATGGCACACCCCGCCGGACTCATCGCCGCAGGCCTGCTGGACAACCCCGTGAAGTATGCGCATATCGTCACCTCCACCACCCACAAGACGCTGCGCGGTCCCCGTGGCGGCATCATCCTGATGGGCAAGGACTTCCCCAATCCCTGGGGCAAGAAGACGCCGAAGGGCGAAGTGAAAATGATGTCCCAACTGCTCGACTCTGCCGTATTCCCCGGCATCCAGGGCGGCCCGCTGGAGCACGTCATTGCCGCCAAAGCCGTGGCCTTCAACGAAATCCTCCAGCCCGAATGGAAGGAATATGCCACCCAGGTGAAGAAGAACGCAGCCGCCTTGGCACAAGCCTTGATGGACCGCGGATTCACCATCGTGAGCGGCGGCACGGACAACCACTCCATGCTGGTGGACCTCCGCACGAAGTATCCCGACTTGACAGGAAAGGTAGCCGAAAAAGCATTGGTATCGGCCGACATCACGGTGAACAAGAACATGGTGCCTTTCGACACCCGCTCCGCCTTCCAGACTTCGGGCATCCGCCTCGGCACTCCCGCCATCACCACGCGCGGCGCTAAGGAAGACCTGATGCTGGAAATTGCCGAGATGATTGAAACCGTCCTGAGCAACGTGGAGAACGAAGAAGTCATCGCCAAGGTACGCGCCCGCGTCAACGA
The DNA here is from genome assembly GCA_949292025.1 of uncultured Bacteroides sp. Lineage (GTDB taxonomy): Bacteria > Bacteroidota > Bacteroidia > Bacteroidales > Bacteroidaceae > Bacteroides. The sequence continues at coordinate 27,924 of CASEYC010000043.1, forward strand.
GACGATGAAGAACTATCCGCTCTTCGCCTACTAATGAATCAGCAAGCCATGGCATAAAACCAGCGCGCCCCGCAGGATGTTCTCCCCATCGCAAATGGGGGCTTCTCCCTGCGGGGCGTCTTTTTTTACCTGAAAGACATGATCCGGAAAAGAAAAAGGATATTGGGCGCCTTGCTCATCGTCGCCCTGCTGGTGATGAGTTGGTTCACCCTGCCCCACTACGCCCGCCAGGCTCTCATCCACCTGATGCCCGTCATTGACGACTTGGAGACTTTCCACCGCGACACCGTCTGCCACGATGCCGCAAATGTCTGGCACTGGCCCCATGCCAAGAGCTATAACCAATACGTCCTGCACGCTGAGGATGCAGCCTACCTCGATTCGCTCCACACCATATCCTTCCTCGTCATCCGCCAAGACAGCCTCCTCTTCGAAAGTTACCGCGACGGATGGAACGACACGCTCACATCCAACCTCTACTCCGCCACCAAGACCATCGTGGGCCTCCTCACCGGCATCGCCTTGGACGAAGGGCGGATTCATAGTCTTGACGACCCCGTGTCACGCTATATACCTATATATAATAAGGGACGCCAAGCCGATGTCACCCTGCGCCACCTCCTCACCATGAGCGGAGGCATGGCTTGGGACGAATCCTATGCCTCGCTCTTCTCCGTCACCACGCACGGCTATTACGGGGATGACCTTTATGAACTGGTTACGGGCTTGGATGTCGTGGACGAACCCGGCGTGCAATACTCCTACCGAAGCGGGGAGACGCAACTCCTGGCCTTCGCGCTCGAAGCCGCCACCGGCCAGACGCTGAGCCAATATGCCGAAGAAAAACTCTGGAAACCGATGCAGGCCGAACGCGATGCTTATTGGCTCTTAGACAAAGAGGACGGAGATGAAAAAGCCTTTTGCTGCTTCCACACCACGGCACGCGATGCCGCCCGCTTCGGCCGCCTCCTGCTCCGCCACGGGGATTGGGACGGACGCCAACTGGTTTCCAAGGCATATATGGACGAGATGATGCGCCCCGCCTCTTACCTGAAAGACCAATGGGGACGTGACTCCCTCTCCTACTACGGCCTCCAGACATGGATTTATCCCTACCGGGGCGAGGCTATCCCCTGCCTGAGAGGGATGCTGGGGCAATACATCTTCGCCATCCCCTCACGAGATGCCATCGTTGTCCGCCTGGGCCGCAAGCGGCACGATGTCTACGAAGGCCCCTTCACCATCGACATGCGCCGCTACCTGGACATCGCCATGAAGATGCTGGACGCCCATTAACCATTTATCATTAATCATTGACCATTTATTATCAACCACTTAATACATGTACAACCATGAAACAAAAAGACCTTGTTTTTCTGCTGATTGTGGTGGCTTTGTTCCTCCCTTTCTTCCTGAGTGACGCACTCTACCGGAGTTATCAATCGTTCAACGCCGCGCACGGCATGGTGATGAGCTTCCTGAAGTTCGGCATCCTCTCCACCTTGGGCGAGTTGCTGGGCCTGCGCATCAGCACGGGCCGCTACCTGAAGCCCGGCTTCGGCATACTGCCGCGCGCCGTGGTGTGGGGCATCTTCGGCATGGGCATCAATATGGCCTTTGTAGTCTTCTCCACCGGCGTGCCCGCCTTTGCCGGCTACCTGGGCGTGGCACATCCCGCAGAACTGATGGCTGGTCCCCTCACCATGGAGAAGGTGTTGCTGGCCTTGGCCATCTCCGTCACGATGAACACCATCTTCGCACCCGTCTTCATGACCCTGCACAAGATTACGGACACGCACATCCTGGCCACGGGCGGCACCTTGCGCGGCTTGTTCACCCCGATACCGATGGGCGAAATCATGCAAGGCATGAACTGGCGCGTGCAGTGGAACTTCGTCTTCAAGAAGACCATCCCCTTCTTCTGGTATCCGGCACACACCATCACCTTCCTCCTGCCCGAAGAGACGCGCGTGCTCTTCGCCGCCCTGCTGGGCGTGGCGCTGGGGGTGATACTGGCTGTGGCGGCGCGGAAGAAATGAAGCTCTGCTCCTATCCCATCAGATACACCGCCCTGCGCCCCAGTCCTTTCTTGACCACGTAAGTGAAGCTCCACGAAAAGACAAATATCAGCAGGGCCGAGGCAGGAATCCGCAAAGGCACAGGCAACGCGAGAGCCTGGACAATCTGATAGCATAGCCCCACGAAGAAATAGTGCACCATGTAGATGCCGAAGCCGCAGAAAGTGAGGTTGGCCAGGAAACGCCCCGCCCGCGACTCCGCCGGAAGGGAGACATGCTTCAGCAACAGGAACCAAGCCGTGGACATGCAGGCCACGTTGAGGGTGTTATACGTCCAAAACAGTTCAATCTGCTCCGGCGTCTTCTCCGGCAGGGACATGATGTGACCATAGCCCAGGTAGGTGACCAGAAAGCCCGCCACCAGCAGCACCAAGGCCACGGGCCATGTCCGCGACAGGCTCCAGTCCATATAGTGGCGCAGGTAGTGGCCCAACAGGAGATAGCCGTTGAACCCGGCGAAGTAATAGAACAACCCGAAGGAATTCCACGTGCAGGTGCCGAAGGCATACGGGCTGACGAACTGATGGAAGTAGGGCAACAGGGTGCTGAGCGCCCACAACCCGATGAACACCTGGAGCTGCTTCTTCGTGGCCCGCTCCACCCACGCCGAGAGGATGGGCATGAAGAGGTAGAGGCCTATCAGCATGTAGATGTACCACATGTGTTGCGCAATGAAGCTGAACGTGTAGGGGATGCGCAGGATGTTGGCCAGGCTGGAGGCAAAGGACTGGCTGTCGCTCTCCGCCCAGATGAAACACTTGTAGACAATGCTCTTGTCACAGCCCAGCACGCCCGTGAACCACGGGAAGAGGTAGTAGAGCACCGACCATATCAGGAAAGGCCACAGCACCCGCAGGATGCGCTTCTTGTAGAACGCCCCCATCGACTGGCGGACGGGAAACATCAGGGCGCCCGTTATCATCACGAACAACGGCACGCACGGACGGACAAAGGCCATCCACCGTTCGCCCCACATCAGCGAGGCGGCATCCACCGCCCCGCCCGCATCGGCATTGGCGTATGTGGCCGTGGCATAGAAAGGGTCGGCCGCATGGCAGCACAACAAAAAGAAAAAGGCAAGCAGCCGGACGGCGTCCAGCCAGACGATTTGTTTCTTCATACTACTGGTAAATGATAATTTATCGGGGTGTTTTTAGGCGCGGATTACGCGGATTTCACGGATAAATTTATTATAAAACGCAGGATTTCATTGATTGTACAAAGAATAAATCCGTGAAATCCGCGTAATCCGCGCCTAAATCTAAATTCCCATTTGCCCGCAAAGATACACCTTTTATTTGAACCGCGACGTATCCACCCCTTCCCTTTTCTTCTCCTGATAGCCGCCGAACCTCCACGCAAAGGACACGCCCACGCTGCGGAAGCACGAGTAATCGTTCGTCACCCACTGCCGCCCGAAGCGGATGCGGGGACTGATGCCCGCCGTCTCGAAGACATCTTTGCACCACGCCGTGAGGACACATTTGCCCCGGGCGAAGGCATAGCGCAAAGAGAAGTCGAGGTTGCCGCTGGCGGGCAGATCGTAGATGCCTTGGATGCTTCCGCTTTGGAAGAAGCCATTGAGCGTCAGGCGCAAGTCGGGATTGACGGGGAGCGTGAAGGTGCTGTTCAACACCGCTATGCCCGCCAGGAGACGCCGGTCGAAAGGCAAGTCGTAGAAATCCCCGTCCTTTGCACGAGTCCAAGTGCCCATAAGCGTCAGGCGGGAGTCCAACCACTTGCCCGCCTTGAAGGGCACGGAAGCCTGCACACCCGCCTGTTGCAGGAAGTCGAAGTTCACCGAACGGTATATCTCCAGCAGTTCCCGGGGCGACTGGTAGAGCGTCTGCACGGCGTAATCCTTGTTATGATTGAACCAGGCGGCAAAGACGTACTTCGACTTCAGCACATAGTTCAGCGAGACTTGGTAAAACTTCGCGGGCTTCAAGAGCGGGTTGCCCTGTATCTCGGAGTAGCCCCCGCCCAAGTAGGACACGGCATCCTGCACCTCCCAATAGGCGGGATAGCTCTTGTTGCTGTTGAAGCCCAACTGGAGGATATGCCCCTGTGCAGGCAAGTACGTCAGGTTGAGGACGGGATACACGTCCCACTCATCCCACACTGGCGTCTTATACCGCTCCCCCGCCAGCGAAGCGTCCAGCATCCATTTCTGCCCGAAGTTCTTATTGAGGCCCGCGTAGAAGTTCAGCGTCTGCTCCCTCCGGCGCGACCGCATGTCGGGCGGCAACACACCACTTGTTGCCTCGTCAACTTGTTCACTCGTGTCTTCAAAGTAGAGTTGCTGCGAATTGTCCACGCTCGTCGTATAGATAGCCCCGTAGTTCAGCCCCCACCCGTTCTTCAGCGAATGCTCCTGCGAGAGGTAGAACTTCCAGGCGTTGATGCGTTGCAGGTCCGTGGTATAGAAGTCCATCCGTTCGCCTTCCATCTCGCTGTGGAGCAGCTGGGTGCCCGGCGTGCGATACCACGTGAACTCCGCTCCTGCGCTCAGGCCGATGGGCGTGCGGTAGTCCAGCCGGCCGTTGTGCAGCCACGACGTACGACTGCTGAGGTTCTCCGCCGTCTGCGTGCCCGTGGTGTGCTGGCGGACGTGGCGGGTGTGGTAACTCCCGTTGTAAGCAAAGGAGAGGCTGTGGTCTTTCCCTATCTGATAGTCCGTGCCGAGGCGGAAGCTGTGCGTATGG